>JAITFO010000015.1 GCA_031281265.1 Candidatus Fibrimonadaceae bacterium | reverse complement strand
ATTGAGCCCGGAACAGAGCCGAACAAAGGGGCAACCATTCCGTTAAAGGCATTTGCTACGCTATAACCCGCCATACCTACAGCAAACAGACGGATGTAGCTTATCACATCCACAAGATTACTGACCAAATTCAGAGGTAGCATCCCTATGCTGAACCACTCCGCGTTCATAATAGAACCTATTATAATAAGCACTGCTCCGCCAATGCCCAAGTAAAGAACTTCCTGCGGAAACGCGTGCCCCAGCACCATATTGCGAGCCAAAAAGAACATCATCCAAGTTGTGCAAAGCCAACCGACCTGCGTGATTACAGCCGCTTTGTCGTCCCTGTGGGCATAGGCATTCCAAACATGGGCTATGGTTAAATGGATAACCGCAAGTATAAAACAGAGAAATTTTGTGTTGTCTGCGTCTCTAATCCAATTGACTAAATTTTTTAATTCAGGTGGCGACCAAGATGCTTTTGCCATATCTATAATAGCAGGAACCACCATTACATCGCCATCGGTGTTCAAACCGAGATAGCTCGCATTCAAAACACCCCAAACCATTGTGCAACCTCCCATAAGGTAGAGGAACTGGAAGGGATATCTGGGGGCATTTTTAAACTTCTTTGAAGCAAAGAATGTTATGAGAACAAATAATAATCCGTAAACCGCATCGCCCACAATCATCGCGAAGAAAATGCTGAAGAAACACAGGAACACAGAGCTAACATCTATTTCGCGATAGCCGGGTGTTATGCCTATTACGCCGTAAAGAGCATCTATGGGCTTGACCGTTTTTTTGTGTTTCAAGAGAGTGGGAACAGCCTCGTCTTTGCTTGGTTCGCTAGCGGAAATTCCCCAGCCGTTTTTAGCGGCGAGCTCGCCAAGCGAAGCCAACTTTTCTTTTGGGCAATAACCCTGTATAAAGCAAATCCCTATTTCCGAGCGCATACCAGCATCCGCAGCTTTAAAGGCAAGGTTATCGGAAGCCTGCAGCACAAGCTCCCCAACTTCTTTTCTTTTGCTCGCGTATTCGGATAATTTTTTGTCGCTTTCTTCAATTGTCTTTACAGCGTTAGCCACTTCTTTTTTCAATTCCGCAACGGACTTTAGGGGCAAGGCTACCTCGGTGTATGGCAAATCTATTTGGAGTTCGCTGAACACCGCAAAAAACACCTCGCCGCCTATTTTTGTGAATTCCTTAACCGCAAAATTTTCACCTACGCCTTTGTAAGCCTTTTCCTCTGCCTTGTAGAGCTTGATGTTTATGCCGTTTTTTTGGAGATTTTTTATATCGTTTGGGTCAAATTCGCCAAAGGCTTCTACCTTTTTCAATTCCGCCGAGTTTAGAGCCAAGGCTTCTTCTGCCGTTTTTTTGTTATGGATTATGTCGTTTATTTGGGAAAGCAAGTCGCCTTGCACAGAGCTAGAGGCAGAGGCTTCCTTCTGAGGCAGGGCCTCAAGAGCCCTTTGGGCACTGGTAAGGGCTGTTTTAGCAGCCGAGACCTGCTCGTTTTCCGGGGTTTGCAAAGGCAGGATGTGCAACAGACCCCACTCACGTAGGCTACTGAGGGTTTTCTCTTTGCTTGCATCGGTGGCTGCCACCACAACTCTGCTCATAGGAGTTATCATAACGGGGAATATACAAAATTGTGGTTAGGCGGTTAATCCTTCACGCAACGAACGCTATACAAGCTTTTCTTGCTGTTGTTGTGCCAACGGGCACCCTCGCCGCTGTAGTCCGTTTCCCGAAAATAGGCGTAGTTGGCCTCGCTTGCCGAACTGCCCCACCAGTAACCACGGCGGCCAATGTCGGAAAAATTGCCATTTGAGTTGCCACTGCCACCCGGCAGAGCTGCAAAGCCCTTAGTATCCTCGCACATATAACTCCTGCCAGAACCTAAAGGACCGCAATTCTCCCACCCCTCTTTTGCCTTTAAATATCTGCCAGCTGTGTGGCTATCGTAAGGGCCATTAGTGCCGTTAGTACCGTCCGCAATGCGGTACAGGTCATCCCATTCCGCGTTGTTTGGGACATGCCAGCCTTCAGGGCAAATACCACGATGGTATGGGGTTGTCACGGTACATTCCTCATCTTTTGTGGAAAGGGTGCTATTGCATTTTGAAGGAAGAGCCATCGCAGTAGCCCAATCATACAATCTGCCGTATTTGGCACAGTTAGCTTGTACTTCGGCTTCTGATAGTGCAAGGGATTCGTTGCCTTCGCCGTAGCATTTGCTACCTGGAACATTTATATCCAAATTCTTAGTCGTCCAAGTCTTGCTACCTATAACAACCCCACTGACGCTTTCTTTGCCGGAGCAGGAAAGGGTGAATATCAAAGCAAGCCCAATGCTTGCCGCCAATACAATTTTAGTGAGCTGTGTTCTCATTGTTTTACCTCCGATTACAATGTGAAGTAATATAGTAAATTAAGCAGGCATATTTTTCTATATTTTTGTTATGCTAAATCAGAGCGAGAACGAAAGGGAGTCCAAGCGTGAAGAGCGAAATCTCGGCAAAAAAAAATTGCTCTGGATTTTAATTTTAGGGTTTCCAGTAATCTTAGGAACTGTGGCTGTTAAAATAGTTTGGGACAAATTGATTCCAACGCTCCCTTCTTTTGAAAAACTTGAAACCATAGAACCCCGCCTAATCACAAAAATTTACGATAAAGATTCGCTTTTAGCCCATGAATTTTATGTTGAAAAAAGGATTTGGACTTCCATAGACAGCATTCCCGATATTGTAAAAAACGCTGTGATAGCGACGGAAGACCGCAAATTTTGGGACCACTGGGGGATGAATCCGCTGGCCATTCCGAGTGCGGTGGTGGAAAGTTTTAGAACAGGCAACAGGATGAGAGGCGCAAGTTCCCTAACCCAGCAGCTGGCAAAACTTTTATTCTTAACGCCGGAACGTTCCATGACCCGCAAAATACGTGAAGCGATGACCGCTATACGCATAGAAAAGACATACACTAAAAAAGAGATACTCGAATTTTACCTAAACGAAGTTTATTTAGCTGGTGGGAATTACGGTTTTCAGTCCGCTGGGCAGTTCTATTTTGGGAGACCTTTGGACAGCCTTACCATTCCAGAAATTGCCGTGCTAACAGGAATGCTCCAACGTCCTGAGGCATACCGCCCAGACCGCAAACCCGAAGCCGCCCTTGCCCGCAGGAACACGGTTCTATACGCCATGATGGATGCTGGCTATATTTCGCGAGCGGATTACGACGGCTATGTTAAAACCCCTTTAAATGTGGAAGAGCGGGCGGATGTTGAAGTTGCCCCATATTACATGGAAGAAATTCGCAAATATCTAGAAAATAAATACGGCGAAAATTCCCTCTATTCGGATGGCATTTCGGTTTATAGCACCATAGACCCTGAGATACAAAAAATAGTTGAAAACGCGGCTTTTGAGCAACGGATTAAAGTTGATAGGCGGCTCCGCCTGCGTACCATTTCAAGGCTTGGGATTCCTAAAAAATATGATATGACCAGCGACAGCATATTGGTGCATTTTGATTCCATCTATGCGGATTTCACAAAAAATTATTTGGAAAAAGACACTGCAAAGAGAATTTATCCTGATTCATTGCGCTATCGCCAAGGGCAGATAGCTGTGATTTTGATAGAGAACGAAACTGGAGCGATTAGAGCCATGGTGGGCGGGAAAAATTTTAACGAGAGCAAATGGAACCGCGCTGTGCAAACTTTAAGGCAACCAGGCTCTTCATTTAAACCATTTGTCTATGCGGTTGCTATGGACAACGGTGCTTCGCCTTGCGACTCTGTAAACGATGCCCCAATCACAATACCAGACCCTATGGATACTGCAAAATACTGGCGCCCGGGCAACTACTCAAAAGAATTCAAAGGGATGATGACTTATCGCAGAGCTTTGGCGCTTTCGCAAAATTTGCCCGCTATACAAGTTGGCATGAAATACGGTTTGAATTCCGTGGTGAACTATGCACGCAAATTCGGTGTTAAAAAAGCTCCCCTTCAAGCGGTGCCTAGCCTTGCACTCGGCTCGGTAGGCGCAACCCTTATGGAGATGACCAGTGCCTACACAGTTTTTCCAAACGGCGGAACCCGAATTGAACCGTATTATATAGAAGCCATAGTGGGGAAAAACGGAGAGGTTATAGAAACTAACTACAAAGTTGAGCATGAGGTTTTGAAAAAGCCCGCCGCATATATAATGGTTTCCATGTTGCAATCGGTAAATACAGGCGGCACTGCGGCAAAGGTTTGGGGAAGCGGATTTCACCATCCAAGCGGTGGAAAAACCGGAACCACAAATGACTATACCGATGCTTGGTACATAGGCTTCACAAAACAATACACCATGGGAATTTGGGTTGGAACAGACGATTTTGTTCCTATGGGACCAGGGCACACAGGCTCGGATGATGCGCTCCCCGTATGGATAAATTCCATGACCGAAATACATAAGGATTTGCCCAAGCTGCCTTTCCCAGTTCCAGCGGGGGTTGTAGGCAAAAATATCTGCAACTACACCGGCAAGGTTAAAGGCGCATATTGCAACGCAATTACAAGCTGCCTTTACACCGCAGGGTATTCGGTGGAAGAAGTGTGCAACGGAGTTCATTTTGAGCAACCAAAGGAAAGCGGAACAACTCTGTTCAATAGTTCTCCTGGCAAGCAAGACAACAATGTAAGGCAAATGTTTTGATGGTTAACCACGACTACACCTTGGATTTCGGTGATAAACTTTTAGCTTTTATTCGTAATATATTCAAAAACCACGCGGAGTTCAGGCATTCTTGCCTTGGGCTTTACGCAAAATTTTCACCTCTGTGGGGTGGCGGCATAAGCGAAAACGAAAGGCTTAAAAGAGAAATAAGTTTCCAAGACGGAAGCCAGCCCATAAATCTGAGCTGCCCAATAGTTTTGGCAGCGGGAGCAAATAAAAACGGCAAAGGCATAAACTATTACCAAAACCTTGGGCTTGGCGGAATAACCGTTGGCACAGCTACGAGAAATTTCAGAATTGGGAATACCCATAAACCAAGAGTTGGCTTGGACGAATTCAACCGCCTTATTCACAACTCAATGGGGCTTAACAACGATGGAATAGAAAAAATTTCCACAAGGGTAGAAAAACATAAACGCAAACGCAAAAACAATTTTGCCATTGGAATCTCCGTTGCAGAGACCCCCGGCATAGCGGAGCAAAAACGCTTGCAAGACCTACTAGAAACCTTTTCCATAGCCTATAAAACCGCAGACTATCTGGAGATAAATGTGAGCTGCCCAAATACCGGCGAATGTCGCTTGGATTTGGACACCGCTTTTATGTCTCAGGCTTTTAGCGCATTCAACGAGTACAGAAAAACCATCCCTAACCGCAAAGCCATTTACGCAAAACTCAGCCCCGACCTAACCGATAAGCAACTGCTCTCACTTTTGGATTTGCTCTCTCAATTAGGGGTTAACGGCGTTATTTTGGGGAACACCCATCCCAGCGAAAAGCTCTTCTATTCCCTGCCAATTTTAAACGCCCAAGGAACAAGCGGCGGAATTTCTGGAAGACCCCTTTACGAAAACACATTCAGAAAAGCTACCCTGACAAAAAAGCATTTCCCGCAGCTCTCCGTTGTAGCCTGCGGCGGAATTGACCACGGCTTAAAGGTAAGGGACTTGCTGGACGAGGGCATGGATTTTGTACAGGTTTATTCAGCACTCGCATTCAGATGGATGGCGGTACAAAAAATGGCGAGGGAATTATGCTCTTCAAACTCATAGCCATCACTCTGCTATTCTTCTCAGCATCTCATGCAAATTTTCTCTTTTTAGACACAATAGAAAAACAAGAACCGCCGCCGGATTTTGTTTATGGAGCGCATTATACAGGGCGACTTTTTGCGGGTGGAATGGATAATTTTGGCGGAGCGAGCGCTCGTTATAGAATCAATAAAAAATTTGCAGTTGGTGCAAAAGGCGAAATGGATATTTCAAGAACAGGATTTTTAGCGGGCGGATTTATGCACTATTTGCCAAGCGGAAGGCTTCATAAGAATTTGGCCGAGAACTATCTGCATTTGGGCGTTGATTACATAAACATAGATTCCGAGCAGTCCCCTCTTTTTTCCATAGGCTATGGGCGGGATATGCTACCTTGGAAAAAATCCGCATTTGGATTTAGAGCTCTTCTCCGCATTGAATATGCGCCTATTAACCATGTGTTTTCCCGCAAAGATAAAGGATTTTTTGGCTTGGATATGATAAAATTTGCAAACACGGATTTTGCATTTGAAATAGGCGTGTTCATGTATAAATGAGCGACATTCACCTAACCGTTAATCCAGCTTCTCTCATTGCTTGTTTTATCTGCTTAACGCTATAAGTCCCAAAATGAACCATGGAGGCCACCAATGCGGCATCCGCGCTGGTTTTTGCAAACAACTCCGCTATATGTTTTGGCTCGCCGGCTCCGCCGCTCGCTATAACAGGAACAGCAACCGCCTGCGAAATTTTTTCCGTAATCGCAAGCTCATAGCCTTCCTTAACACCGTCCGTGTCTATGCTGTTCAGGCAAATCTCGCCTATGCCCAAACCCTCGGCTTTTTTTGCCCACTCCACCGCATCCAAGCCCGTATGCTCACGCCCGCCGCGAATGACAATCTCATAGCCGCTTAGAATTTTTTCCGAAACTCCAACAAATTTTGCATCCATGCCAAGCACCATGCACTGGCTGCCAAACGCCTTAGCGCCCTCTGCTATTATCTCCGGGTTTAGCACGGCAAGGCTATTGATGCTCACCTTTTCTGCCCCAGCTTGCAAAACCTGGTGCATATCTTCTAAATTGCGAACACCACCGCCAACAGAAAACGGAATGAACACATTTTTTGCAATATCCCTCACCATTTCGATATCGCATTGCCTATGCTCTGCGCTTGCGGTTATATCGTAAAAAACAAGTTCGTCAACGCCATCTCTGCTGTATTGCGCACCCATCTCAACAGGGTTGCCAATATCTATGTTGCCTTTGAACTTAACGCCTTTGGTGACCTTGCGGTCGCGAACATCCAAGCATATAATCAATCTTTTAGTGAGCATATCCCGCCTTGCTTTTTATCCTTAAATCCGGTACAACCTGTGAAGCTACAAAAGCATTTTCGTAATGTCTTAAAACTGGAGCTTTGCCCCTGAAATCCATTGCTATAACATCAAATCTTGAGTTTTGCTCCATATTATCATTATTGTATAAAAAGTGCAGAGCGGTTCGCCAAATTTTTCTCTGTTTTTTCGCATTAACACGTACATCCGGCAAACCAAAGGAATTTTTCCAAACTGATTTTACCTCAACAAACAGCCACTTCCCGCTTTTTTCCTTTGCCACTATGTCTAATTCCCCGCCTGCATACCTATAATTCCTAGCGAGCAGTTTGCAACCTTTGCGAAGCAGATAAGCGCAAGCATAAGTTTCTGCCTTGCGCCCCCTTATGCTCTTTAACGTTAACATTTCCTTAACAATACCCCCAAAATCGCAAATAATTGTAAATATACATTATTTTATTTTCTATATTTCTATTTATGGCATTTGTAACCGCTGTGCTGGGTATATCTATTTTCCTGTTGCTGACATTTATACTGTCGCTTCTTAGCCGCATAAACTTGTTGGAAAGGCAAATACTCGGCATAGAAACCATTATTAGCGATTCAGAAACAAAACTGCGCGAAGTGGGTAATTTAATAAAATTATCCACTCCAGAAGCTAAAAAGGAAAAATAAATGCCATGTGTAACACAAAATAAGGAAAGACAAATGGATACTGCACAAATAGTTCCTGTTTCAACTCTAGTCATAACGCTGCTCAATTTGGGGCTCGTGACAATAGCGCTTACTCGCTTAAATGCCTTGCGCAAAGACCTTCGCACTCCTGTGGTTAAAAAATTCAATTCGGAATTCAAAAGAAAGTCGATGGATATTCCAAAAGCTCCGGACAATTTCAATAAATCTCAACGAGACGATAGGCAAGGCAGACCGCAACAGCAATTAGCGCAAAACAGACAAAAAAACAACCAGCAGCAAAACCAAAACCGTTCCATACCTATTCGCCGTCCGGCCGCAAAGGCTCCTGACGTGTTTTCGAACGAGGCTATAGCTACGGCTCCAGTACCGGTGCCACCGCGCCCTGTGGCTGCTGATTCCAATTCGTCAGAAGGCCGCCGCCCCTTGCCACCGCGTTTTAACGCAGCTGCAAGCCCCGCTCCGGTATCTTTTGGCACAGCCCCCGAAGAGCTTGCTCCGCTGGCTCCGGCTCCCATTAGCCCTGTTGCAAACAACAATGGCGAAGAAGCTGGAATGGAGTTTGACCGCTCCAAAATGATGCACGGTCGCAGAAATATGGTTGCAAAACCAGTTATTGAAGATGACGGTGCAGAAGGAAACGTTCAAAGCTGAGGATTAAAAATTGGCAGTTGAGGTTAATCCTCAACTGCCAACTAAAAGTTTAACTTTAAAACGGGTTATAAATTATGGGTATTATGGACGATGATGAAATTGATGAAGAACCAGAAACCGAAGCTGAAAGCAAGCAGACTTCAAAGGTTAATCGTTTTAAAATAGCTGTCTCAAAAGACTTGATGGAGGTTAAATTGTACCCTCTGATACAAGTTACCGATGGTGCTTTGAGCACATTTGAAGATATTGTTGAGGCCTGCCAAAGAGAAGGCATAAAAGTTGAATTAGATGAAAAGACCATTGAAAAGCAATTGATAAGTGCCACTCCAATTGAAACCACAATAGCCAAGGGCATAAAGCCAACCGATGGCAAAGACGGCCACCTTGATTATATGGTTGATATGAGCGCAAAACCGCAATTTATAGCTGACGCTAAAGAAGATTCTATAGATTTTAAAAATTCCATGCAAGTAACTTTGGTCAATGTAGGCGATGTGTTGGCGTCTGTGGTTCCGCCCACGGATGGTGAAGATGGAATGGATGTTAGAGGAGCCGTGATAAAAGCCAAACCCGGCGAAAAAGCGAAGTTCTATTTAGGAGAAGGCGCGGAAGAAAAAGACGATTTAATCACCGTTACCGCAGCCGGAACCCCAAGCATTCAAGATAATGTAATTATGATTCGCCGAACCTATGTTTTGCAAGGCGATGTAAATTTATCAACAGGCAACATAACTTTCCCCGGAACCGTTATTATACACGGCAATGTCACGGAAGGTTTTGAAGTTATATCAGAAGAGAATGTTGTGGTAAACGGGTTTATATCCGGCGCAACGGTAAAGGCAAAAGGCTATATCAAATGCGCAGGCGGCATTCAGGGCAAAGAAAAAAACGAGATTACCGCAGGCTCATATATAGCAGCAAAATTCATCAGCGCAGCTACCGTCACCGCCGATGGCGATATCCTTGTGACAAAAGATATTCTGCATTCAAAAGTAAACTGCTTGGGCGAACTTCGCATAGGCGGTTCCCTGATAGGTGGAGTTGCAACGGCGCTTAAAGGCTTGGAATGTGGAGGTTTGGGTTCCGAGACGGGAGTTAAGACCATTGTAAACATACGCACACACTACCGCCAAGAAAAAGCAAAGGAGCAAATAAACCTAGTTATGGCAGAAGTTAGCTTAATCTTTGATAGATACAAAGTTTGGAATAAAGCGGAATCGATAAGCGAAGACGATGGCAAAAGGCTTTTGCAAGACATAGCGAATATGCAAATACTAATACAGAAACGGCAAAAGTTTGACGGTCTAGTAGCGAAATTCGACCGAATTGTTCTTGAGAACAAAACTGCGAAGGCAAAAGTGCTCGGAATTTTTGAAGCAGATGTTGTGATATCTTCGCCATTTTCCCGCTACACAAGCAATACGCACATGAAAGGCCCTCTTGCACTATCGGAAAACAATGAATTTCAGAAAATGGCAATAATGAAAGGGGGGGTATAATTTATGGCAGCGTTGGAAAAGATAAGCACATTAAATGACATGAAGGAACTCATGAATGAACTCCATCGTTTGGAGATAAAATTGCTATTTGATTTTTTTGGAGTATTGCAAGATTTTTCTTCCAAAAAATTTTTCCCGCAATGGTTGCAGAAAAAAGGCATCAATACCGTATTTGTCACCGATAAAGGGAATGAAATTTTTACAAAATTAAACAATTCAAAAAAACTCTGCGTAATAGTCTATGATTTAGAAACTCCGGATTTAAACGGGCTTCAATTTTTAGCCGCATTGGAAAGTAAACCCGACCTTAAATCTCGCTGCAAAATTATTATGGCAATTCCAAAACTCGCACCAGATGCTCAGGCTGCAATAATGCAAAAAGGCGCAAATACCATTATTTTAAAACCTGTCGGAGATGAGATAGCAAAAGCGTTTGAAAAGATTGGGCTGGCTTAACCCTGCCCTTCTGTTTTATTTAAAACCATATTGAATGCCTGCCTGTCTGTAGAAGACATTTCAAAATCATGCGCCATTCTAAGGCAGCCAAAGGGGCAACTCTCCACGCAAAGCCCGCACTGAGTACATGAGTCCATACGGTAGAGATATTTACCCAAAATCTTTTTGCCAGCCATGCTCTTTGTGGAAAGCACGTTTATAGAAGCGTTGGGGCAAGCCTTTTCGCACATACCGCAAGCGGTGCACGAATGCAAGCCCTGTTCATCGTGAATTAGCTCTACCCTGCCCCTGAAACGCTCTTGCATTTTAAGCGTTGCCCTGTTTTCTGGATATTGCTCGGTCACTATTTTTCCAGGACTGAGAAGGTATTTAAGGGTGACGGACAAGCCTTTCAGCAGGCTGATTGGTCCTGTAACAACGGCATAAAAATATTTTGATGCACTCATCATAAAACCCAACCCATTGCGATAAACAAGGCTCCAAGCCCGAGCAAAATCAAATTCAAGGGTAGCAAAAATTTCCATTCAAAACTCATGAGCTGGTCAACTCGCGGCCTTAGCCATGTCCAGCGGAACATCATGTAGAGCCAAATCAAGAAATAAATTTTAGCGAACATCCAAACCAAATCCGGGATTGCCAAAAGAACTTTATCAACGCTCTCCACGCCTATCAACGGCGCATGCCAGCCACCCAAAAAGAAAATTGCCCCAAGCGCGGAAGCACCTATTATGTTTATGTATTCGGTCAAATAAAACATGGCAAAAGCCGTTCCCGTATATTCCGTATGGAAACCAGCTGTAAGTTCTTGTTCTGCTTCTGCGATGTCAAAGGGAGCGCGGTTAAGTTCGGCTGTGCTAACGCACATAAACATCAAAAATACCACAAACCCTAAAACGGGCATCTTTATAATCCACCAATTTAAAACCGTTCCGCTCTGCACGGCCACAATATCGTTCAGAGACGCACTGCCGGAAATCACAATAACAAAAAGCATGATTAACGCAAGCGAAATCTCGTAACTTATCATCTGCGCACCGCTCCTCAACGCACTCAAAAGCGAATATTTGTTGTTGGATGCCCAGCCGCCCAAAAGTATGGCAAAAAGCCCCAGCCCATTTATGGCTATGATGGCAGGCACGGCAAAACTCAGATTTATAACCTGCCATTTTTCGCCAAAGGGAATTAAAGCCAATGTGAAGAAAGGCGCAGTAAGGGAAATCATGGGTGCTAAATAATAGACTATTGTGTCCACGCCTTTTGGGGAATAGACCTCTTTGAAGAGCAATTTTGTGACATCTGCCACGGTTTGCAAAACCCCGTGCCAGCCGAGCCTCATAGGGCCAAGCCTGCACTGCACGTGTGCGCACACCTTGCGTTCCATGTAAATCAAAATAGGTGCGGAGCCTATTCCCACGGCTAAAACGGCAATCACCGCCAAAAGCACATTTATCGCTAACGCCAACTCGGGAAACGGCGAATACTGCCGCACCAAATCGCCTATAAAATTAGGAATGCCAAATGTCATATTTGGAGTAATGTAGAAAAATTTGCGGTGGATGTGGGGTATTTTCTATATTGGCAGTTGTGCGAATATATATGGATAATTGTTGTTATTATCGCCCTTTTGATGACCAAAAGCAAATTGCTGTTTATTTGGAAACACAGGCGAAGTTGCATATACAAAAGCTGATAAAAGAAGGTAAATTAGAACTTGTTTATTCATATATTTCTAAATTTGAAAACGGAAATAGCCCAAATAAGGAGAATAGGGGTTCTGTGGACAGATTTTTTGAATTTGCGAGAGTTTTTGTTGATGTAGATAAAGCGGACGAAGCGGAGAAATTGGCAAATGATATTGTTAAGCAGGGATTAAAGTCAAAAGATGCTTTGCATATTGCCTGTGCCATAATTGAGAAATGCGATTATTTTTTGACGACAGATAAAGAAATTTTGAATAAATATAAGTCTGAGAAAATTCTAGTTTGTTCTCCAATAACGTTTTTAGGAATAAGTGAGGTTTCTAATGTATAATACGGCTGCTATTTTGAATGAGGGTATGGCTTGCCTTGTTGAAAAGCTGGGGGTAATTGAAACGGAGATTTTCATTTCTCATATTATTAGAGAGCCATTTGATTATACCGAATGGCAAAGGAAGCATTACGAGAATTTTTCCGTTACGGAGTTAAATAAGCTAGCGGTGGAATACGCGAAAGGCTAGGCTATTCCCCGAAATAAGTTTTAAGCTAAAATCGGTATAAAACAAATATACATTTTTTTTATTATTTGTCAAATAATTTTTTATTTTTTTTCATTTTTTTTAAAATTTTACCCTATACCCACGGCTCGGCAAGGGCAATTTTAACAAAAAACCAATATTTTACAGCCTTATGCTAAGGCTAATTTTTTGCCATTCCTGAACGGCTCACCACTTTTTACAACGCCATAGGCAATTTTCACCAGCTTGTGCATAACGGCAACAACAGCAACCATGTGAAGCCTGCCCTTAGCTCGCAATCTGTAATAAAGATCGGAGCAAGGCTTGTTCCACTGGATAGCAGACTTTGTGCAACTGTAAAGCAAGCTACGCAAATAAGCATTGCCACCCTTTACTATATGGCCGTTGACATTCAAAGTGGTTCCACTTTCGTAATGCCTAGACACCAAACCGACAAAAGAGGACAAATAGCCGCTAGTTTCAAAAGAATTAATATCTTTCACAGAAACAAGAAGAACAGCAGCTGTTTTTGCACCTATACCGGTGATTGTCTGCAACAAGCGAAATTGCTTAGGGTACAACTCGCGAGCCAGCGAACATAGCTCTTTTTCAAGCTGTTTATGAGAATCGCCGCAAACATCAGAAAGCCCGGTTAGAACACCGAGCAAATCATCGGTCTTTCCGATAACAAGCCCGTGAGACTGATTAGCATTGCCGCAAGCGGTTTCAAGAACGGTCATCCTATTCAAAAGGGAAACTATTACCCTAGCTCTAACAAGCTGCGAACTCATAAGCTCAAAAAACGGCAAATTGCTGCTTTCCTCATTGGTAGCAAACCTATGAATAGAACGCGCATCCGTTTTGTCCGTTTTAGCCTTATGGCCCGGAAGCGACTTTATAAAACTACGAACTTTGTAAGGATTAAAGACCTTCACATCATAGCCCTTTTGCTTTGCATAAACGGCCAATTTGTAATGGTAGTTTCCAGTGGCTTCCATAGTTATCACGGAATTCACCGGAGCTTCCCTCAAAAGCATATTCCAACCCTTCCGGTTGTTGGAATACTTTTTGTCGCAGTTTTCCCAATAGGCATTGAAAGTATCCTTGGATATATCAATGCCCACAAAAGAACGTTTGTCGTTTTTCATATAACGCCTCGCTTGTTAAAGTTTTGCGCCGGGACAAATAAAAGCCATCTTACTAAACGAACTCAAAGGTTCAAAGTTTTAATCGGCGGAGCATTTGGCCAAGCACAGCCCATACGCTACCATCTTATTTTTCGCACGCTAGGTGCAGTATAACAGTCGGCATTACGCACGGGGTAATGGTGTTTATCGGTAGTTTTTTGCAAATGTTTAGATATTTGTCATTTTTTTGTATATTTCGTTGAAAACAACCTAAAGGAGCAAAAACATGAAATCCAGAGGAAATATACTTAAAGATGCCGTAGAAACAAGGAATGCAATTAAAATAAAATACAATGGTGGATCAGAGCCCGGAAAAGTTATAGACATAATTCCTAAAAAAATATTAAATAGAGAGCAAATAATATGTTTAGATGCTTTTTCTAAAATTGAAAAGATATTTTTTATAGATAAAATTGAAATTGAAGGAATGGCTCCAGTAGAGACAAAAATCAATTCAAAGAAAACGGAAATTTTATTAAATGCTGAAAAAACAGGAGAAACTTTAAGAATTAAGTGGTACAAAAATGATTCAAAAATGGGAACTATATACAATGTTAAAGATATTCATATATATGGTACTAAAGTTATAGGTGAAGCTGATAACAGAAAATTACGTGCTCATGATTTGAAAGCAAATAGAACCCAGACATTCAATGTTGCTGATATAAAAATTCCAGAAGATTGGGAACCAGAAGATGATATACCTTTTGACAAGTCTATGCTGCCAAAAGGTAATATCATAGAATTGGATTCATTTATTGATAAACGTGATGGCAAGAAATACAAAACTTTTAAATTTAGTTATGCGGATGAAGATACTTTAAAAGTTAAAACGGACATTTGGATGGCTGAAAATTTAGCTTACAATGCCAAAGGCAGCAGATGCTACAATGACAATCCAGATAATGAAGAAAAATATGGTCGTCTATACAACTGGGAAACGGCGAAAAATTCTTGTCCAGCTGGATGGCGTTTGCCAAGTGAAGAAGATTGGAACAGGCTTATAAAATATGCAGTTACGCTAGAAGCTAATGGGATATTGGAAATAAAACATTATGAGTATGCGGGATTGCAATTAAAATCTAAAGAAGGGTGGAGCGATTTTTTTGGAAAGCCAATAGGCAATGGAGCAGATGCGGTAGGATTTAATGCGCTTCCGGGTGGTATGGCTAGTGTTAGAAATCCCAATGTTTTATATGTACTAGATTCCAAGGACTGCGAAAATTTGAATGGATGCGGATATTGGTGGATATCTGAAAAATCAAAATCAACAAAAAAAGAAATTATTGATCCAGAGGAAGAAATTGTAAAAAATGATGAAAGAAATATGCCATGCTGCTATATGGATTATTTAAAAGATAAAATTATTATTAGTTATTTTAGAAAATCTCACTTGCTATCTGTACGCTGCATAAAAATTGAGGATAAAATATGAAAGACAAAACAGAAATTTTCCGCGAAGCCATAAGCACTGGCCAGGTGATAAAGATAAAATACTTTGGCGGTTCGCAGCCTGGGACGGTCAGGGAAGTAGTTCCCAGAAAAATTGACGACAATAAAAATATGCTGTATGCCTATTTCGAGGCAGCCGATAGAATCATAGGCTTTAGCTTATCCAAAACTGAAATCGCTTCGGAAAGCGATGCGGTTAGTTATATCGTTGAAGAAAAATCCAAAGACGCTAAAAGCCAGTTAAATTTAAAGGAGCTGATAGAAAAGCATAGAAAAGAATTTGAGAAACTTGGTTGGTTTGTTAATATTGTCAATAACTCTATTGAATTATTTGAATCCGAAAATGAAAAAGAAACAAGCGCAGCGGATGTTTGCATCGCTTACGAGACGGACAAAAAAAATCCTTGGATTTTGAAAACGACAACCTCTTTCAAAAACGAAAAAGCAATAGAAAAATTCTGGAAAAGCTAATCACGGCATAAATACATAGGGAACGCTTTTATCTTTCCACCTTTCAGGATTAGGCTGAATCACGTCGATATGCACCCAAGTGGGCGTAGCACTCTCAGCTTCCACTCGCAAAATACCTGCTTTCAGGCCCTCAAATGACATACACCAGGAGCGGAGCGCTTTAATATCTGTATGATGCAAGTCCAAAGCCTTGCCGCTCCGGTGCGCAGATTTTGGAGCGCCTATTGCGCAGGAAGGCGAGCGTAAACCGCACCAGTTATTTACGCGCTTGCCATCTTTTACATTTACCCACAATTCAGGAAATAATGCCTTAACCTTTAGATATATCGTCAAAAGATTTTTATCAAAGCTTGCAAACGAGTAGTTGAACAATTGCCAATCAGGTGGCATTATGTCGTTTATATTCATTTGTGCCCCCATTTAAAATCCATATATTCCCCAGCATCTTTATAATCGCCGGCATTTTCCGAATCGTATGCGGAACTTCCGCCTATACGCAAAGCCCTATACATTATACCAGCTCGCACACTTCCAAGCTCACCGGATAAAATGCACATCTGCCTAAGAAGCTCATCTGCCAGTTCACGGCTTATGGGATTTTCCCCGCTTGGCAGTTTTGTGTACGCGAAATCGTGGCAGAGAATCGCCAGATTATATTTATTGTTCCCCGTGAATTTTGGAATGAGCCAGTCTATGGCGTGGGAGCCGCTGCGCATATTGGTTGGGAATTTACGAAACATCGTGTAGCGGAGCGTGCCTTCATCAGTGAACACGCTGACGGTCACCAGTTCTTTCAAACGCCACAAGTCCTGCCCGGCAAACTCGGTTATTATTTGCGAACCGGTAAAATCATATACTTTTATCATTTTTTTACCCCTTCATTTTTACCACGCATATAACCCTTTATCTCGCTTAAAGTATCACTCATATTATCCAGCTTTGCGAAAATCGTTTTCTCCATATCCTCGTTCTTTTCTACATGCTTTTCAACGGCCTTTTCCAATGCCTCTACTTTTTGTTTTTGAGCATCTATTTTCGTTTCCATTTCACTTTTGAAGTGCTGAATCTGCGCATCCCTTTCTTCTTTCCTATGCTTCGTAGCTTCATTTTGCAATTCTTGATTCTCAGCATTTTTTTTATCTATTTGTTTTTCTTTATGATCAAGCATTTTTTGCATAATAAAAAAGAGTAAAACGCCCGCCCCGCTAGTTATTCCAAGTTGTGCCAAAAGTGATTCCATTACGCTACCTCCTTTTTAAAAGTTTTATTCCCTATCCGGTTAATCAAATTCCACGCGCCGAGCATAGTATCGCATTTGTCGCACATTTGATATTTTAACAACTTATAATCCCAAACTGTACCCATATCCACCGAGCAACACGCCATAGCCTTCACCTTGCCGTCCGCGGAAATGAATAAGCTCCGCGTAAACGGATGGGAAGTGTACGGGCTTTCATTGCTAGGAATAAATATAGGCTTGCCTCCCTCTTTCTGTTTTATGCTATCCGGTATAGCGTCAAGGACTAAATCATGTGGCAGTAAATAGGTTTTGCGCTCGCTCATGTAGCTGTCGGAGCTGTCGTGTTTAGCAAGAACAACCACGATGTTATCATATTTTTTTCGCCGCTCGCGAAGATTCAGGCCATTAGTCCGGATGATAACCTTTGCGCCATGTTCTTTTAGCCAATCTAAAAGCGTTTCTAGTTCACGGAATAAAGTAGGCTCTCCGCCAGTAAGCTCAACCACATCGCCTTCACAAAACTCTTTTTCCAAAAATGAAATTAAATCCGTAGCAGTAATTTTATCGGGAAAATCATGGTTGTTAAGCCAGGGTTTTACAACGCAGTAATTGCAAGCCTTATTGCATCTGTTTGTAATTGATAGAAGGAAATATGTCATAGCCTATTTAATCTGACATTTCATTAAGTTTTACGTTAAGCATAGCAAGTGCATTTTGCATACCATAAGTGTCGCCGGATGCAAATAGGTTAAGCGCATAAGCAAGCAGTCGCAGACATTCTATTGTTCCTGATTTAAAGTTGGCCGTTCCAAAGACGCCATTCTCTAGGGAGAAAATTCTACTTCGTAGATGATCAATATCATTAGTCAAGGTTATTTTCAGTCCATTGAGTTCATAATCTGATACTACTTCATTCCACGGATTAAAAGTAAACTTACCAGTGCTGCCGTTTCTCCGCCCGTAAATATACTTGATGTATGGAGTATTATACATGGCAGAACTATCGCAGGAATGAGAGCAAACTATAAAGACTTCTCTTTTGTCATTAGACATAAGTATCATATAGCTCACAGCGCTTGGTAAATTAGGAGCATTTGCGTAATCCCCTTCCAGCTTATGCACAAAATCCACGTAACCCGGAGTCCATGTTAAATTGCCTTTCAAGAGTTGCATTATATCGCCAGGCGGCAATCTATCCTGCTTGTTTGCGTACAAATCCATTACGCTATTGCCCAAACCTGCTATTTGTCCGTCATGCTTTGAATCCTCTGCAATAGACCTCGCTGCCTCTTTGTCAATTAAGTCTTCTATTGCTTCGCGAGCGGCTTGTATCTTGTTTTCGAGCATGGTTTTGATTTCTTTCAAAAAGATTTTGAAATTGCTGACCTTTGCCGCCACGGGAAATACCGCATCATCTTCCATCGCTTTTTGCAACCCGCCGGGATATTCACCAAGCTCCGAGATTTTTTTGCCTATATTATCCTCAGCCATTGAATTCCTCCAGTTTTATTTTCTTGCTATCTTCAAAAAACATATTCTGCCGATTCTCAAGCAATAAGTAACCACCCGGTGACGCGACTGGCAAGTCGCGTATCTCCAGCAATTCAAGCGTGCTAACCATAGCGTTCAGGTCGTCGTGCCTTCCGGTCACTGCCCAAGCGGTTAGAGAGAATTTTTGGGGATAGCCCGGTAAATTAAAGTAAACAAAAGTTCCTATATCTACATCGCCGCATTTATTCAGTTCTGTAAAAATACATGTTGCCTGCGCTTTGCGCATGGGCTTGGTATTCCAGCGCAGCAGATTGTACGCCATGTTCTCGGCGGCATCCCAGTTTGTTATCCACTTGCTCTCCACTAATTTGTCAATGCCAACGCCGCGATTCAAATTTCGCGCCATGGCGGCTTTGACCGTTTCCCATTTTTCCTCGGGTATATAATCATAACCCGCTTGTTTGCCATCTTTGACAATTCCCAGCGCAGGGGTCACTGAAAACACATGCTCGTATTTGCCCGTTTCAATGTCCTTGCTCCAGTGTATTTCAACGCCGCTCAAAAGCTCGCTCCGGTCAGGGCTTTCCACGCTGAATGAATATATGTTATTCTCCAGCACAAAAGCACTGAGGGGTATAAATATGATTTCCTGTTCTTCCTGGAGCAATGACTTTTTAACTATGATTTCTTCTTTTTTCGAAGAAAATTTAATCAAAGTAGCCGATTCTGCCGCGAGGCTCCGCAGCATGTCCCTGAATGTCACCGCCTCGCGATTTATTACATGCCCGTAAAGAAGCGAATTGGACGAGCCGCTGACTTCGCTATTCACGCCTACCGCGTCAAGCAAGCTCCGCACGGTGCCTTTGACTGTCATGTCCGCGCTGTCGTTGCCGTAGGATTTTTCAGCTTTCCCAGACACATATATTTTTTGGTCTTTGATTGGAACAAGAAAAGTGCAGTCAATGCTAATATAGCTGACATGAACTGGACTAGAAGCGGCGAGCTCTCCAACGCTTATAAAAAACTGAAACTTGCGAACTACTGATAGCGTTTTGTGTTGCTGCCAGTCAAGTTCAAAAGAGTGCAAGCTCCCGTCCAGCTTAACATAAAACTGTTGCCAAGAGGTTGGATAGTCGGCGTAATTGCCTTGCGATACAACTGTCACTATACAGAAATAAGCCGGATTGCCTTTCAACGCAATATTTAGCCTTAGACTTCCTACATCTTTACCCTGCGCTGTGATCGCGTCGCCTGGCAGTCTCGCGTCCGACAGCATGACTGTAAACCCAGCTAAAATAGCTCTCATAAAATATGGACAGGGCTCGTAATCAAAGACTCCTTCTCTGCTGTTATGTACAAGCTGGGAAGGATTGCCGCCGAGATAGGCGGAAGAAATTTCTCCTCCGCCTATCAGAGACTCGACAAAAAGACGTACGGTAACTGCTGCGAAGACGTTAAGTTCATCGAGCCTTCTTATCTCAGTGTCTTTTTCATGCTCTCGCCGCTCGTCGGGATACTTGCTCCGGCCGAGCGGGTATCTTTGTCCTATCAAGGGTGTTATCGCCCAAGCCTCTAGAACCTCGAAATCATCGCCACGACCAACCATGTAATAGATTGGTTCCGTGCGCCCGACTTGACCTAGAATTAGTAAGTCCTCCTTAAAAGCCTCACTGAAGGAAGAAGTCAGATAAACGTTTAAGCGACGCCCGGTATCCGACGGCCAATGCCCTATTACTTTGCCACCGACACGATCGCGTATCACGCCGCTTTTCCAACCGTCAGAATATTCTACTGAAAGCGGCTGAAGATAAAGTCGCTGCGTAAACCTTTCAATCTTGGCGAATCCATCCTTAGTTTTCAGAAAAAGATCAGGCTCGTATTCAAAAGACATATCCCATAGCTTTAAACGCACAATACCTTTTTCATAAGTTACTTCCACCGGCCACTTAACATCTCCAGCCTCGCCTATTACTATGAGGAACTCGCTTCGCGCGAGTTTTGGGTTGCCAAGCCAGTCGCTTATGCGCAGCGATGCTGTTCCCGCGCTACAAGTGAACGATTCCACAACCCCTTTGTAAATCATATTATTGACGTTATGTATATCATCGATGTCATATAAAACAGCCTTGCAGCCTATCAGATTGAATTCATTGCCAACTTTTTCGTTGGCATCTTCAAGCGCGTACAGCAAGTCGACCGTTTGAAACTCCCCGTCCGCAGAAGTGTATAATGACGGCACTCTTAGCTCCCAATCAGTGCGACTCTGCAACAGGCTTTCACGAATATCATCGATGTTCCTATACAAACTGCCGAATGATGAAACCGGATAATGCCCGCGAACATAACCGCTATTATATTCGTTGCTGAAAATCAATTTGTCTATAATATTGCCAGCATGGTCAACCCACGACTTGCCTTCATCAAGAAGTATCTCAACCCTGAGCATATAAATACTCCCCGGTCTGCGCTATCAAACTTCTATTATCCTGTGCAAACAAACGTCCATCCGATACGCCCTCGTTTGGACGGACGAACATATACGGCAATTCGATATCATAGAACAATCCAGCATCATCCCTTGTCGTGATTATGTCTTTAAGAGTTGGAGGCCCAGAATAGTATGCGACTGGTATAGATACACCCATACCAAGCCCGAAATCTATGTACGGTGGACATTCCAAGGTGAACGGCACTTGCCCCAGCTTTAAGACATTCAGGATAAAATCCTCGTATCTTTTCACAAATGCACGGGATAGATTTTTAAACTCTATGGAAGCGTTGACCCGGTGCGGCCCATGCACAAACACGTGCCTATGCCCGGTTGCAGAATCCTGCGCTACGCTGTTGAGGCATTCCACGTGCGGGTACATGGGATAAGGGTTCGCCGGTATCTCAAGCGAGTTGCCACTGCTGATAAGCCTAACCCTAAGTGCCATTTAACGTCTCCTTTCAGCCTGCCGGAGAACGGGCTGAATTTCATCGCGGAATGTTTTTTGGGTCAATATGGAAGTGCTTATATTCACATTAACGGTATTAGACCTGCTGTTGTTGTAAGTGTTGCTAGTGCCCCTATTCAGTGCATTAACACCAGCCTCGCCGCCAGCATTTCTAACGCCGCGAGGGTTTAATATTGCTTCACGCCCTTGCTCGTTTGCCATTATGAGGGTGTTCACGCCTGGTATCATTCCGCCGTCCGCGAACTTCTGGGCGGAGATGGTTTTAAGCTGCACGGCACCCTGGGCAATCGCTCCGGCAACAAGGGGGATATTAACAGGGAAAGGAGCAGCAGCTGCCGCCTTGGTCGCTGCGAGGGCAGTGTTTATGGTTGCCTGCGACATTGCTATTGCTTTTTGGGCTTGAGCACCATTCTTGCTGAAAACGGCAGCGGCTTCAGCAATTTTGAACTGCGCATCTATCTGCTGCATAGCGGCGTCCTGCCGCATCTGGGCTAGCTGCCGCTCCATCCGCTCTATCTCAGCGTTCTTGGCTCTCTCTATCTCCAATACTGATTCTCCAGCAGCACGTGCTTTTTCTATCTCAGCATCGTATCTCGCGTTTATGCCTTCCATCTGGATGGCTATGCGCTCCGCATCGCTCCCGGCTGCCGTCTCCCTGTAGCCGCGCAAAACATCCTCGTGCTGCCGCCTGGCTTCCGCCTCCCTTTCCAGCGAGGCGGCCAGCTCGGCTTGCTCTTTTTCGCGAAGCTCTTTTTGCTTGTCGTTGTATTCAATTGACGCGAGGCTTCTTTTAACCTGAAGCTCGCCAAGGAAATCGTTGTATGCCTCATCGCTTATCATTTTCTCGTCTTTCAGGGCTTTGAATTTTGCCAAATCCTCGTTGTAGGCTGCCTCGGCTATCTCTTCCTCGGTTAGCTTGGATTTGCGGTAATTAGCAAGCCAGTCCTCAAGCATTTTCTTTTTTGCTTCTAATGCTTTGGCCGCGCTGTCGTCTTTGGGTATTATAGATGTCCCTGCGGCATCATTTGCTGCATCAGCCTTTTTTTTCTCCAGCGTGGCTATTTGATTTTCGTAAAATTTTATGTTATTTTGCAATCGTTTTTTCGTTTCTTCGCCAATGCTATTTTCACTCAGTAGATATTGCTCTTTTCTTGCCATAAGATTCGCATTAGCTATCATTAACTCATTTTCATATTCTTCTAGAGATACCTTCTTTTTCAAGGCTACTATTTGATTCCCTATGCCTATTTTAAGTTTCTCTTGTTCGCTAGTTAGCTCGCCATTTGTTTCTTTTATTAAATTCAGTTTAGCTATCTGTTCTGTATAATATACCAAATTTAACTTGTTGATATCAGCTTCTTCCTTAGCAACAGCTTTGCTTTCCGTTCGCCATTTTATCAGCGCATCGGACATAGCGTTGAATCCGCTTATCATCGTTTTGAAAGCGGCGGAATCCACTATGCCCGCGAGCAAACCCATTAACACAGCCTTTGCCTTGGTTCCCGCATCGTTGAGCTTTTCCATCGTTTCCGATACGCTCGCTATGTTGCCTGCCGCACCCGCACCTTCATCAGTCATTTTCTTCAACGAGGCGGAGCCGTCTTTGAGCATGGAAACCATAGACGCGCCGCTTTTGCCGAATATGTTCATTGCGGCGGCGGCCCTTTCAGCACCAGACGGCAAAGCCTTGAATTTATCCGCCATCTCCATCAAAACCGCATCCGATTTTTTGAGGCTGCCGTCTGAGTTCGTCACTGATATGCCAAGCTGCTTGAAAGATTCCCCTGCTGATTTGTTTCCGCTCGCGGCATCAAACATCGTTTTGGACAATTTCTCCATGTTCTTGTCCATAGCCTCCGCACCCACCGCGCTCAACTCCGCAGCGTGCCGCAAACCGATAACGCTTTCAGCCGTTATGCCTATGTTCTGAGACAATTTGGCAGCGGAATCGTAGCTGTCTATCATTTCCTTGCCAAAAGAGGATAATGCGCCAATTGCTTTACTAGCAGCCTGAGCACCGAGAGCTACCAAGCCCAAGCCTAATTTACCAATACTCTTATCCGCATCTTCTGATTTTTTCTTTAGATTATCAAACTCGCCACCTACTTTTTTTAATGTAGCGGTGCCATTGTCCTTGACGGTGAGTTCATACACGAACGCCATAAACCCCCCACTCGTTTTTTTCGTTGTTTATTAAATGTCGTACTTGTCCAACATTTTGCAGAATAGCAAGAAAAGCACAGATACCCAAATAGGCGCGCCGAATACTATAATAAAGAGCAAAAGTGAAAGGAAAAACATAACAATATCCTCTACCAATAAATATACATTTTTTTTCAGCAGATAGCACGGTTTTTCTAAATATTGTCATGGTTTTCTCCCTTGCTGCAAATACTCGTTATAAATCCCGCAATGCCACGGTTCGCAATCATGAATATGAGCGCAGCACAAATCCTGCTTTGAACATCCACTGCAATTAAAACGCTCAAATTTGCAAAACTGAGGCTTGGCATAAATGCAGCAGTCAAGATTTTTAGCTTCCACTTTTCACCTCCGAAAATCCTGCAAAATCATGTTTGCGAGTATCTGGGTGGTCAGTGTGTCGTAGGGGGTTTCTATGTCGAACCAGGAGAGGGCCTCTAAGGTCGGAACGCCGGGAGAAACAGAACCCAAAACCACGGCGTTCCGCACCAGGATAAAAAAGCCCATCAGGGGGCAGGCCGTGAGCTGCCACGGATTGCCCATTATACCCGACTGCCTCGCGGCATCGTGGTCTAAGCATTTGCAGTTCCCGCCTCGCTCGCATTCGCACCTGCCTCCGTTGCTATCCCTGCACGCCTGGCAGTTCTGAGGTTCCCACCACTTGTTCAGCAACAGGAGCTGTCTCAGTTTTTTTTTCCGCAGGCTCGCAGTGAGCGGCAAACCAAGCGGCAAACTCCGAATCCGTCTGCCTAAGCGACTGAATAAGCCCCGCCTTATCCGCTAGGTTGAATTTTGCAAAGACATGGGACTTTCCGTTTTCATCCTCAACGCCGGAGAAATCTTCCATAAGCCACGCCGCATACCAGTCGTCTTTTTCCATCACATAGGAAACGCGCTGGCTTTGCTTGTTCTGGTAAGCGCTTTCGGTTTCAACCAGCACGGCAAGGTTCTCGCGCTCCTTGTCGCTGCTCTGCCTGAACTTGAACTCCGCGCCCGTTGCCTCGGAGCGGTATATAGCCGGTTCCGCTTTTTTGAATCTGAACATCAAGCCTCCCCGGTTATTTCCATGTCGCGCATTGGGTTCCTGTTTTCCTTGCTAGTTGCAACTATGCCAAGCACGCTCGCCTGCGGCCAAGCCATGCCACCGCGCTCAGAGGGGAAAGAATTGACCGCCGCTGCTTGCTCCGCCTCATCGCACGGCCAAGCGACCTCAAAGGACAAAGCGGTTGAACCAGCCCCGTCAAAATTGGGCTGCGCCTGTGCAAGCTGCAAGCGGGGAAGCAATATCGCAAACCTGTATTTGCCTCTTTGCGCAACCAGCTTGCATTGCAGCTTGCTCTCTTTGTTAAGCCAGTCTTCATATAGAGTTTTGTCGTGCAGGTAAATTGTCATGTCAAGGGTTATGGTGCTTTTGCCGCTGGGCATAGGCTCGGCCCTTGAAAGGCCGTTGTTGCTTGTTCCGGTTGGGACATTGTCATCGGAAAGCCCGTGGCTTATCTTCAAAGAAAATTCCGTTGCCGAGTGCGCCTCGCTCGGCTCCGGCCCGTTTGACGGCCCTATGAAAATTTTAAAATCGGATAATTGAAACGCGTTCTCAGGCCACGAATCCGGAGCGGTGCTCCAGTTTGCAACGCTCGCTTTGTCATCCTCGCGCTCTATGCGCTCCGCAGGGCCGCTAGCCGTTATCTGCAAAACGGATTTAGCGGAACAGGCAATTTCAAAATCTTTAAGGATGACATTCCTGGCGTGCCTGGCATAAGGCCCCAACGCCTGCGAAACGCATATATAGGCGTTGACTATATCGCCTTCATCGTAGTCATCGCCTATGGCCGCTTTTTCTTCCGCGCTATACGGTCTCTGGTTCCTGCCTTGGGGCGGAACGACAAAGAAGTGCCTGAAGAACCCTGGGCTGGCCTCAATCGGTTTGGGGCCGTCAACTGGAGCATAGCCAAGCCCCGCCAGCAGAACACGCTCCAAGCCCTGAACATAGCCTTTCACGGCCAAGCCCGATATTGTCGGCAATTCAGCGGTGCGCTGCTTGAACCCATTGAACTGAGTGCCGTTCATTGAGGCATCTGTGTAGAACTCTATTCCCTGCTGAAAGTCGGTATCGCTTTCAGCGGGGAAGCTGTCGCCTTCACCCGGCCAGTTGGCTATGTCGCCGCCAAACCGGTCTGCCTCTGTTGTCGCGCATTGCTTTTCAGTGCGAAGCGCGTATTTTATTTTGAATGCCTGTGATGCTGATTTTTCTAGCATGATTGTCCTCCTGTGTTAAATTTGCCGTTGCTCTATTTCCATAACCTGCCTCTTAAGAAAGTCTACTCACGCTATCAAAGTATACATTAGCCGTAGCTGGCGGGTTTGTTCTGTTTTGTATCGTTATTTCAATATATGGAGTTGCTGAATTAAAACCTAGCGCACAATAGGCGGTTGCGCATTTATTGCTAGAGTCCCAATCCATGCCCCAAAACCGGATATAAGAAGCATTTATGGTTATAGAGCTTGGTATTGTAAAAGTTCCTATCTTTATTTGTGAACCACCCCAAGCCGCGTTTTTCGTTAGGCCTTCCAATTTTAAATGAACAAGCCGTGAAAGAGGATTTATTTTTATGCTAGTTCCGCTTGCGCCCACAGTGGAACTAAAACCGCTGGCAAGCTGTATAGGGCAGTCTATCCATTCACCAACTGGAATATCTCCTAAATCCCCAGGCTGCAACGCAGAAAATGCCTTATCCAAGGCATCGCGGACAGCTTCCGCTAAATCTTCTTTTGGTATGCCTTCGCTTGGCTTTGTGTATTTAGCGGCAATCAAAGATTGAAGCACAGCGGCATCCGCTGGCTGCAACGCTGAAAGTGCCTTGTTCAAGGCATCGCGGACAGCCTGCGCTAAATCTTCTTCCGGTATGCCCTCGCTTGGCTTGGTGTATTTGGCATTAATTAAAGATTTAAGCAAATCAGCATCTGTTTGCTGCAATGCTGAAAGTGCCTTATCCAAGGAATCGCGGACGGCTTCCGCTAAATCGCTTTTCGGTATGCCGCCGCTTGGCTTGATATATTTAGCGTTAAGCTGGGCCAAAAGCACCGTAGCGGAGTATTTGTAGTTTGCCGCTTCCGTGGCTAAAGCGAAAATCGCTCCCAGCTCGGCAGCTTTTTCCAATGTTTGCACATCAACCATATCAAAAAGCGTTGCTTTCATTTCTGCCATAATATCCTCCTAGCCCGTCTCGGCTATTAAACGCCTGCCATCCTGCGCCACCAAAAACACGCTATCCCCGCCCGGCTCGCCGGGCGTGCCGGGGTCAATCGGCGGGCGGGGCACTTGCTTAGTCTCTGCAAACTCAAGCTGATTGAAAGTTATCTCTCCAGTTACTATGCAAATCTCATCATTGCCGTCCGAGTTCGTGTCGTTGTTCACGGCTCTTATATCTTTAATGCCAACATAATCATAAAAAGCAACTTCCGCTTCGCCGCTGGTTTGCCGTTCTTTGATTTTCCGGTATATCTTTCTAATACTTGCCTTGCCACGCTCCAAAGCATCTTTTTTATCTTCGCCTTTATTGTATTTATAAGCAAGCGATATGCGGAAGTTGAGCGATATTTCAAAGCGGTCATTTGCAACCTGGTTGTACACCTCGCCGTCTATGTAAACTATTGCGAGCGGGAAGTCGTCTTTTGGCAAATCGTAATATTGCTCAATAGGTCTAGTTTGCTCTTGCAAATTCCACGCGCCGTCAACTGCATGAATAGCAGCAGATACTTCGTTAATCGCAGCGGCCTCGGAAATCATTTAATCTCCCTCGCTCTTTTGTCAAGCTCTTTTTTGAGCGCTGAATTCCAAACATTCACAAGTTTTTTAAATACATCCATAGGCCTGCGGCCGCCGGGGTGGCTCAGAGCTTGCTCCGGCCTTCCCGTGAATTTCAGCTCGGCTTTATAGCCATCATTTGTGCTTTGCAAAGTGATTTCACTGTCGCCCCTTGTTGGCAGTCGGTTGCCGCTCCAGCTTCCCGCTGGCGTGAATGCTTTCAGCAAGCTCCCTGTGCGGTCAACAAATTTTTTTGCGCTGAATACTTTCTTGCCTTTTATTATTTTGCCCGTTTTGCTCATGCGGTCTTTTGTTGACCTGTTCATATCCGGTATTTCCGGGCGTTCTATAAAACGATAATTCTTTTTGCCTGTTTTTGATATATAAGGAACTGCTGTCGGAGCTGAAAAGCTGCTTGCTATTATGGAGTCCTGCCTTGCGAGCGCAAGGCCCTTCTCCACAATAAGTTTAGTTGAAAGGGAAGCGGAATCCCGCACCATCTCGCGCATTTTGAGAAAGTCCTTTTTCACGTCTCCCTTGATTGGCATAGCTATTTTTTCCCTTTTTTGGAATCAGGTTTGTCATCGTTGAAAAGCTCTGATTTTTTTGACTCGCCTTTTCTGGCGAACCGCAAAGGATCAGCATAAAGCTCCACGCTGTCGTAATCGCCGCCGCCTTCCGAAAGCTCTTTGACGAGCTTTTTGTAAGCGGCTCGTTGTTCCGCAATGCAGGAGCCTGCTTTTATGATTTCAGGCTTGGATTCTTTAAATCCTATCAATACGCCAGTTCTCATAATCCCCCCTAGCTTACCGTTTGCACAAGTCGCAACAGACCTTTATCGCTTCCAACAGCCGCCCCGGTCAATGTCTCAACCGTTGCAATGTAAGTCCGCGTGTCCTGCTTCCAGAACCCGCTGAACGCCATTGCTATGCCCGTCACTGGGTCGGTGGCAACCGAGTAATCTATGCTATTATCCCTTATTGACGGCGAAACCCCATTGGCTATTATCAACCCGCTGCCGTTGGTGGCAAAACCGACGGTGTAAGTACCTGCCTCAGCAGGTACATCTGGAATTATAGAAGTGCGCAAGGTCTCACTAAAACCCGCTATACCCGGAATGGTTCCTTGACGCAAAACTTCGTTGCTCGTTGGATTTGCAGGCAGGAAGCTCAGGCTATCGCGCAGATAGTCAAAGTACTCCATGTTCAAAACCAAGTTGAGCGGGTTCCCTATGCCCACGAGTTTTGCAAGAGCCGTCTCTGCCTTGCCTGCATCGCTTTTATCGAACACAACCGCTCCAGCCGTTTTATAAGAGTTGGGGAAGTTCGCCGCCGTGACAAGCGCAATGGCATTGAGCAAAAGCTGCTTGGCCACATTCTGCGCGAACGGCTTGTAAAATTCCGCAAGCTCGGCAACGCTGGTAATGCGGTCAAGCTGATCCTCTTGCAGAGAAAATGTCTGCTTGAATCTTTTATCCAGCTTGACGGGCTTGAACGCATGGTCGCCGCCGTTGTCGGTGCCGTAGTTGTTCGTTGAAGCGTTGAATTCACCCGCTTCCGGTATGCTTCCTGCAACGAACACCTGTATGTTGTCGTTCTGCTTGAGGCCTTCTTTTTCCGTCTCTATTGTTCTCGCGCACGCTTTGAGCGGCAGGAGAATTTCTCCGACGTTTATTATCGCTTCATTGGCAATCAGTTTCAAATCGCCGCCGAGTACTGTGGTAGTTGGCATTTTCTAATCCTCCTTGTTGAAGTTGATTTTTGAGTTTGCAAGTTCTTTCCTGTTTGCCGCATAAAATTCCACAGACTCCTTTGGGTCTTTTATGCTGGCGAGCTGGGTTTTAGCGGTTATGTCTCCTTGGTCTATTGTTGGAGTTGATGCAGGGGCTGCCGCGTTTATCATGCTCAACATCTCCGCCGCAACTTCTTTCATAGGAATCGCTGCCGCAATTGCTGCCGCTGTTATTTGCGGTTCTGCCGCTGCCTTTGGCCGTGCCTTTGCATCAGCGTTAAGTGCGAGCACAGCATCAAGCGCGGATGTCCCGTCCGCTATGAGCTTGTCGCGCGTCTCCGCTTGCTCAGGCGAAGCCACAGCATTTATCGCGGCAATGCGTTTGCGCTCCGCAAGGACGGCATCGTCTGCCGCAGCCGCGCTTGTGCCTCCGCCCACGGTTACGCTCTCTATTCTGTTGGAAGGCTGCCCGCCCCCCGCCACTTCCGCGCCAGCCTGAATAGGCAAAACTGGCACGGGCTTTGTTCCTCGCAAGAGTTCTAATAACTTTCGCATTATTCTATACCTCCGGTTTTAAGTGTGTCCACTAAATCATATATCGAATCAAAAAAGCCATCCACAAATCCAAGTTTAAGAGCTTTGTCTCCGCTGAACACTTTGCCCTGCAAATGAGCATCGTCTATTTTTCTATGCGCGAGTATGCAACTTTTAAACTCTTTCCAAGATTCCTCAACATCAGTTTGCAATTCCGCTTTGTCGGTGTCGCGCATTTGTCCGTCAAAGCCTATCCTTGCTTTGTCCTCACCAGCACGGAACAGCATATACTCTATACCTTGCTTCTCGTAATACTTTGAGAAATCGTAAAGTTCAGAATACGCTCCAACTGCGCCAACTATTGCGCTCGGAGCAATGTAAACGCGGTCTGCACAAGCACCTATCCAGTAAGCCGCGCTTGCCATTACAGTGTCCGTATATGCAAACACGGGCTTATCCTTTGCCACTTTGTCAATAAGCCTTGACATCTCAGGCAACTTATAAGAATAGCCGCCGTAAGAGCGTATCGCAAGAACAACCGCATCGCAGTCGCTTGCAAAAGCATTACGCAATTCAGCTTCCAAGTAGTCAAGAGATTCAGGGAACACAGACGACTCGAAAAATATCACCGTTGGTTTTTCAAATTTAGCCTTAATCATTCATCTTCCTCCACATCATCTTTTGAGCTTCCTATCGTTGCGGATTTCTCAGCCGCCCAGCCTATGGCAAAACTGCGGCCAAGCGTGCGCTTCTCGGCTTCGCCATCGTCTTTAATCTGCTGCAATGTTTGCTCATAGTCGTCACCTCTTTTTCCCGCGAGGCTTGAACGGGCAACAGTTCCAGTGCTAAGTCGCACAGATTCAGCGTGTGCGCTTTTTAGGGGGTCGGGGTCTGGTGCGCCGGGGCCTATCCAATCATTTTCCCACATCGCGGGAACTGGTATCACACCTCGCAAAAGCCACCACTCAATAACAACCCATTTGTAAATTTCGCTGAACACTCTCATTATAGGGCCATAATTCCACAAATCAAACAGACGGAAAAGCGCATCTATTTCAAGTTTACCAGCGGAAAAATTTATGCCCGTAAAATCTTTCAAAAGAATATGATAAGGGATTCCCATTCCAGCTGCAACAAGTTTAAGTTGCTCTTTTATTCCAGACGATATGTCAAGGTTGCCGCCATTGTTTATAGTTTTTATATCCGTGTTTGGTGGGAGCACAGGGACATCGCCAGATTCAAGCTGCGATATATTCACTTTAGGCTTGTCCTCATTGGTTTTCCCTTCCTCGCCTTCCTTTGGCTCTGGATTTAGTTTAAAAACTTCATCGCCTACACCCAGCGCAGGGGGTGCATTGACGGAATCGGTTGTAACAACAATTCCTAACATTGATTTAACATTTGCTTCCCTAACAGTAAACTCACTCAGCTTGTCTATTGCATTGATGCTAAACAGTGCAGCCAAAAGCATGGGGAACCCACGCGCTTGTCCAGGGAAACGGGAACCAGGGCGACATACTAACGCGCTCACAAAGCGGCCAGTTTTATCATCATAGCAGGGAATATATTGGTAATGTTCGTCTTTGCTGCCGTCAAGCCCTGCTTTAAGCACAAAGTAACCAATTTCAATATCATTTACATCAAACACAACGCCAAGTATAACTTTCATACCGGATACTAAACCTTTGTTTCGGTATTTTGGGGGCGTTTGCACGCAAAGCGGGTCTATCAGTTTCACCCGTGCCGAAATTGTACCAGCCGGGGCATAGGGGGTTCTGTCAAGGACAATTAGACAATCACCCCAAGTCAATATACCAACCAGCTCCGTGTTCAGTTCGCCGAGGCTTTCGCCAGAGCGCAATCCAGCGTGTTTTGCCCATTCGTTAAATGCTTTTTTTGAAACAGCGTGCCCTTTGTCTGGCGTGATATTTCCACAATATGTTTCAGCCGTAACTTTTACCGCGTTTGCAATTTGTTCGTTACGGACAAATGCTTTTGCCGCTGCCACTATTTTAGAATACTCACCGTTCTGCAAAAGCTCATTCTCGCTTTTGACCGTTGAGAGCCAGCGATCTATATTTGTATCTAAAAGTTTATAAGCCTGTCTCATAATGCACGCGCCATTCTTATGGGTTTGTATATATCGTCTGCATATTTTTCAGTTTGCTCAATCTTGGCTAATTTTTTCATTTTCTCCGTAAAGTTCGCGGTATCGGAGAGAGAGAATTTTTCAGTGAGCGCGCCATCGCTGTTTGTCTGTGATTTTGTCAAAAACCCGTTGTCATTCCGGGTGCTGAGAATATTTTTAGTTTTCTGCGCGATGTCAGAAAAACTTTTTCCGTTGTCCGGCTCGGTTGTTTGGGTGGGTTCTGTTGCCATTAAAACAAATATAACACAAAAAAAATAAAAATGGGGAAATGCCCCAAACATATTTTTTGAAAATGAACCAAAGCGCGGGATTTAGTATCTGCTAGTCCGCACTTTTTTTATCCTCTTTAAATTTTAGCTCCGAATATCCACCTTGTTTTAAAGCACAAAGAATATTCGTTATTTCATCCCAATCTTCAATAACAAATTCATATTCTATTTTCTCTCTGCCGTGGCAACAGCCTCCGTTTTTACCTTGCTTATAAAATTGGCAATTTTCTACACACAAGAAAAAATGCCCAAACCACCAATCGCAATACTCATTAGATAAATGAAATTTTATTTTTTGGCAGTCTTTTTCAAATTCCGCCCATTCATCAACTTCTGGTTCTTCATCTTGTTCATTTTCCATTTATTGCCTCCGTTGGAATGTTCACAGGAAAAAATCCGTCTTTGTCCGCGCCGCCGTTTCTCATTGCTGGATTCATTCTGCTGTGGTCGTAATCAGTGAATAAAGTGTATTCCGCTTCAAACTGCAAATCAACAACGCCTTTTTCCCCGCCACGGTTTTTCGCAATCTCCAGCTTTGCAAGTTTCGGGTCGTGTTTATGCTTATCGCTATCTTTTGCGAAATCGATAGGGAAAGTTATGAACCACACCTGGTTCGCATCCTGTTCTATGTTCCCGGAATCGCGTAAATTAAATAGGCTTATCTTTCCATCCTTATAACCCCTATTAAGTTGTGATAAACACAACACGGGTACCTCAAGTTCTTTTGCCAGTATTTTCAGGCTGCGGCTAACATCGCCCATAGCTATTGTCTGGTTCTCTTTTTTACCGGATTCTATCAGCTGCAAATAATCCACCACAACCAAATCAAGGGAACCGGTTTTGCATTTTATCTCGTTGCAAGTCATCCTAATCTCCGGTACTTTTATCTCGCTGGAATCGTCTATGAAAAGTTTCGTTTGCCTGTAGCTGTTTATGCCTTTTTGCAATTTCTCGCTTTCTCCATAATCCGGGCCATTTATTATAGACTTTGAATTAACCTGCGAGGTCAGAGATATAAACCGCGTAGCTATCTCCGCATCCGTCATTTCAAGACTGAAAAAAGCAACCGTTTTGCCTAGCTTCAGGACATTGTTTGCTATGTTCGCTGCGAGCGCAGTTTTGCCGACCGATGGCGGGGCAGCGAGCACAATCATCTCGCCCGGTCTCATTCCAGTAATTTTGCGGTCAAGCGCATTCAGTCCTGTTTGCAATCCCAGATGCCGATTTTGCTCTATCATCTCCTTCAGCTTTTCAACGCTTTCCGCTGCTGTTATAGGCCCCTTCTTTTTTTGCTTGCCAAGCAAACTCAATTCATCGTAAGCAAAAGAGAGTATTTCTTCAAAGGGTTTCGTTTCGTCTTTTATCATCCCTGCTATCTTGCCTACCAAAGAATAAAGCGATCGCTTGTTGGAAGATTCTTTTATAAGGCTGGCGTAATATTCTATGTTCGCCGCCGAGGGCGCGGACTCCACTATGCTAAACAAATCATCCCTGTCCAACCAGGCGGTGTTGTTTTTTTGCATCTTGTCAAAAACGGTAAGAACATCTATCGGAGCATTTTCAGCTGCAAGCTGCTGCATCGCGGAAAACACATAGCCGTATTTTTGCATAGAAAAATCTTTTGCGGAAAGCGTGGAATACACTTTGAATATCGCTCGTTCATCCTGAAAGATGCCGCCAAGCAGAAAAATCTCCGGGTTAAGGGATAGCTCCATTATTCAACCCTTTCCTTGCTATTGAAACCACGATAGATGCCTATGGCTATAGCGTGAAGAAGGCAATCACGCAAATGGTCAGGGCGGCCTTTCAACTTGCCCCATCTGTATATCGTGTTATATTTACCTGGAATCTCGTGCTGTTCCTGGGCTGCCAGATGCTCGAAGAGAAAATAAGAAGCATCGGCGGGAAAGGCAATGCTGTGACGCTCACCGGGCGGGGTGCTCAAATATTCATGCAAACTGCTGTTTAGCATATCAGTATTAAGGATAACTAAAGGCAGCCCGCTGTATTTTGAGATTTTATTTTTCTTGTCAACTGTTGATACTTCAAAAAGCCGCAGCTGGTCGGTGTACCCTTTAGCAGCTGTCCATAACGGGTGTTTTTTAAGGCAATAATCATAGACAAAATCAGTGTCATAACCGGAATCAACAAGACCGCCAAAAAAACGCGGCTTGTAGCTACCTTTGTATTTGTAATCCATTGTGCATAGCTTTGTCGCTTTATCCATCGCTATTTCTAAACTATCTGCGCCCCTGCCCCTTTCAATCTTCTCACTTCTTATCACAAATTTTCTATCGCGGGTAGCCCAGCCGAGAAGCGTAAACCATATTTCCGATTTTCCTATGTCTGCGCCAGCGGTGAGAGCAAACACTTCCTCTGGCATATCTAGATTTTCAATATAGTAGTTGCTTTTCAATTTTGAATAGTCTATTTCCGCGCTTGTTCTGGAATTTATTGCCTCAACAGGTTTTGCGAGCACGGAGTTGTTAAAGTCGTCCAGCTCCATCGGATTGTTTTTGACCTTTAGATATTCAGACACAATGGAGCTAAAATTTCTGTTAGGGGTAAGATAGCACGGCAAGCGGAACCCGCATTCTGCTATTGTCATATCAGGGTCTAAATCTTTCCAACGCTTCCTTTCCGTAACTATATCAAAGTGCATTGCATCGGTTATTTCGCCGAGGCAATGAGGACACTCAACCCAAGCAAGGCTGTAAATTTCTATCTCGCTCAAATCGCCATTCTCCGCTTCTTTTGGCCACTTAAAATGATTATAAAAATCCGGGACAAACCAGCTGCCGCAGAGGGGGCATTGTATTTCCTCTATGAATTCTTTTGAGCGGCGGTAGTGGTCGTAAGTGTAGCCTGCGCCCGTCTTTTTTGGAGTGCTGGCAAGTATCAGCAGTTTTTTCTGGCTCGCCTGCATACGTCTTTCAGAGAGCTTCACAGGATCCGCAGACTTGGAAGCCTCAAGGTTGAATTCGTCGTGTTCGTCTATGATTACCCAAGAAGTGCTTGTTTGCTCCGCCATTGTTGCCGGAGAGCTGGCGAGGGCCATGGAAAAGAAATTGCCTGAGAAATTGAACACCGTCTTATCCTTTAAATACTGAAAACCAATATCTTTGCTCGAATTTTGAAAAAGCGGCAGCAGCCTCGTTTCACGCACTTTGTCCACCATCTTCGCTGTTGGCAAAACAAAAAGACCGCGCCGGTTCCGATAACCGGTTAAATAAGCTGCTATGCTGGCGAGCGTATCGGATTTGCCCGTTTGCGCTGCAAAGCAAAGAACTATTTTTTTGCAGTCCGGGTTGTCAACTAATTTCAGTATTTGCTTTATATGAGGGAACGTGTTAAAGTTCATTTTGGGCACACCTTTGTATCCATTACCAGGTGGCAAAGTTATTTTTTCCTCAATCCAAGATTTTAAGTCAATTGAATTTTCTTTAGCAAGAATATTTAGAGCAATCTGAGCAAGACGCATAGCAAAGCGGCTGTTATCTACAGCAAGCACGCCGGACGTTTCTCCGATGCTGAATGAAGTGTCTTTTGCCACTGCCGTTTCTTTTTCTCTTTGTCTTAACCTTCGCTTATAGCAAGTATTGCAAAGCCCATCAGCGTGGACGGGGCGGTTGCATCCAGCCGTGAAGCATTGTCGAAAAGAATTAGGCAACTGACTCGGCATCTTCTTTTTCCAAATCCTCTAGCTTTTGCGTGTTCCCGTTTCTCAAAAAATCCTCAAAGGCTTCTTTGCTTCTGGCTATAATATCGTTGTAAGTCGCAACTAGTTTGTCGCGTATCTCCCCGGTTGTTTGGCAATTTACAAGCTCGTGAGGCAACGACTCAGATAGTATTGCTTGTAAAGAGCTGTAGATTATATTCAACATCTGCTGAAAACTTTCCTCGGCTTTATCTGCATAGATAAGTTTGCCGCTTCGCAAAGCATTGTCCGTTTCCAGTTTTTCAGCCTTCGCTTTTTCAGAGCGGATTTTCCACTCTGTCAATTCATCTTTTGAATCTGATTTCGCAGATTCAAAAAATTCGCCTTGATTTTCTTCATTCTTCATTCCCTTTCCTTGTTTTGTGACATCCGTAATTTTGTCCCATTCCTAAATTTTAACGAACTCGACATTTCGACGTTTTGGGGGGCGGGGGTGCCCCCAGAACCTATCACAGCGCGGCAACCCTCGCTCGGTTTAACACCTCGTCAGGACATTCCTCGCAGCCAAGCCATTTAACCATTTCATCCTCGTCATAGTCGCTAGCTTTATTGCAAAAGTCGCTGATTAGTTTTGCTTTTAAAATTTCTTCTGGGGTTCCACTCTGCTGCAACTCGGCAGATGTTTTGCTTGTATGTTGCTTGTATAAATCATCCCAATCATCATCAAGAAAATCATCGTTTTCCATACATTCAACAAATAGATCAAAAACATTGAGACCTCTAATAGCAATTAGCTTATCCAGATACCAAGCTGCTCTAGCTTGGCGAACCGCTTTGTGTTGATCCCAATAATCATTTCCAGAGCTTCCTTCATTATCATCATCGTCATCATTTGCATTATCTTCATCTTCCCTGGCATTCCCTTTCTTTGCCTGCGCTTTGGCTTTTGCCTTTTCTCTTTGTTCCTCAGCAATGGCTTCTTTTTCTCTGAAACATTGCTTGAGAGGGCATTTGTCCTTGTCATCTTCAGCATACTCCGCAAACAGCTCAGGATGCGAACCTTTGTGCGGGCACTCGGTGCACTTCGGCAAGCTCCCATACTTGCCGTCCAGCTTGAATGGCAGGTCGCCGTCCAAATCCTTTATGAAGGTTCTGAAAAGCGCATCTTTGAAACTATTATATGTCATGCTAGAGCCGAGCAAATAATCGTAGCCATCTAAAATCTTTTCTACGATGCCTTCAGGCAAAGAGCAAAGGAACAGCGCTTTTTGAATTGAACATTCTCCGCTGTCTATTTTTGCTTTCAATTCCTCTGGCAGCATTTGCAAACGCAGATAACGGAGAATATGCTTATCGCTCCTGCCAACACGCAAAGAGATTTCCTTATATGTGTAATGAAGCTCCGAAATCATCCGCTGATACGCCAATGCTTCCTCGGTTGGCAGCAAGTCCGCCCTGTGCAAGTTCTCCACCAGTTGCATCTCAAAAGCCTCCGCAGGGCTTATGTTCTCCCACACCACGCAATGCAACGTCTCAATGCCCGCGAGCTTTGCCGCCGCTTTCCTGCGATGCCCGCTTATTAGCATATACGGGCAATCAGGAAAGAATCCATCTCCCTCGCGTTCTTCCTCTGTCCTCAGCCGCACTATAAGCGGCTCAAGAACATCGCCGAACTTTGCGATGCTATCCGCCAAGTCCTGCAACCCTGGATCATTCTCCGGCGTTATGGCACGCCTGCGCGGGTTCTGCGGGTCTGTGCATATCTCGCTAATAGGCAAACGCCTGGTCTCGCGCTTTGCCGCTGCGGATAGGTTATTGGTTTGCGTTTCCGCTGCTGCCTTCTTGAAAGCCTTGCTCGCTTTTTTGCTCAGGGCTTTGCTGTTTTGCTGCTTTTTTGCCATTGTTGTTTCTCCTATGTTTGGGTTCAATGGGTAATCTCTTTTGACCCTCAATCTCTATTTTCTGGGTCTGGTAATTGAAAAGAATGTGGTATTTAACACGCCTTGTTCCTCTAGTTGCGGATTGCATTCCCAACTCAAACTTGCCTGCTTTTTTCATATCATAAAATTTAGTGCGGCTAAGCCCAAGCATACGCCGGAATGTTTTTTCGTCAACATAATATTTGTCATGATATCTATCGCTAATATAACGCCAATTAGTGATGATACTATCAATACACGCAAGCACATCTATCTCTCTATAGAGCTTCATGTCGTACCCCCCGCCGTTCTGAACAATTCTGCGAGTTCTGTGTTGCTCATGCGCTTTGTATCGTCCTGTGGCTGCGGTGGCTGTGCGCTAGTGGCAAAGTGTTGAGGTTCGCTTGGCTGCGATGGCTCGTTTTGCACTGATAGCCAGCGGCATTTGTAAAGCCAAACCTCAGGAGCCGGTATGTATTGCGGGTCGCGCCAGCCGTTGCTATTCTTCCACCATTCAAGCCCTTTCATAATCGTTTCAAAAGACAAATCCTTGTTATTTCTAAACGCCGCCGCAAATCGTTTCAGCGAGCCTTGTTTGTCCGTTTTGCGATGACTGCAGGGCCAAGCCTGCCAAAAAATTTCAAAATTTTTGAGAATTTCCTCGCTGTGATTTTCGCGTTTCTTTTTTTCTATTTTTTCTTTTAATTGTACTTTTGTGCTATCAAACGTATCACTAGGGTTAGACGTATTATTTAATAAAAAAATTCCCCCCCTCCCCCCGCGAAGGGTTTTTTCCGCTGAAAATGGCGTTTTTTCGCTATTTTCGCCGTTTTTCGTGTTCATATCGCACAATTCTATGTTCATTCTGAACGCTTTATTGTGCGTTTTGAACATCTCAAACAAAGTTTCCATCTCTTCCGCGTTCATAAAGAACAAAATTTCGTTCAATTTGCACAACTCATTGCCATTTATTTCAAAAGCTTTACCATTGACCATCACTGGTATTCTCCGCCTGGAATTTCGCATATACTCCGCTGTGCTCATAGCCGCTCCATATTGTTCTGGCAGCAACGCTCAAGCTGGTACCTAGCATTAGCCAATACGAAATTCGATGAGTATAATTCAAGCACACCGCGCAGAACCGCGCTCACCGCTTTCAGCTTCTCGCTTGTGGTCAGTTTTTCCATCCTCTCTATCTCGTGACGGATATTGTTAAGCTCGCACCGCTCTTCCTGTGTAAGTTCGCTCATTTCTTCCCCCATTTTATTTCTTCCCGCAATTTCCTGTTGTCCTGCAAAACTTCTTCCAAGTCCGCCAAAATATCCGCTTTTTCCTTTGCCCAATTCTCGCTTTCCTTTTCCAGCTTCGCAATCCTTGCTTCCAAATCGGATGCGTTAAACTTGCCTGAAAAGTTGCGCCAGAAAACTCGCGCATCGGTTTGCTCTTTTTTGTACTTCTCAACTTTATCCGGGTTCTTTTCCCGCCAGTCTCTCTGCCATCCGTTAACTTTCTCTTTGTTTCTCTCCCGGAATCTTTTCTGGCTGGCAGCAAGCCGAGCTTTGCGCTCTTCTTCGGTCGCGCATTTAGTCCACTTCTTCCTGGACTTGCATTTATTTTTTGGTACGGTTTTCTTTTTTTTCATTTTACACCTTCCATAACTTTTTGCAACTGGTCATGAGCACGTTGAAAAGTGTAGTACCAATCCTCGATATTGCGGTTTGATAGTATATCCTCAAGCATACTATTTAGCGCTAATATAACACAATCTTGCCGAGAGCAGCATATTAGCGTGCTACGGATGTCATCGAACAGGTCAGCATATTCATCTGGCATGGTAATCATTTGTCCTCTCCTTTTCTTCCTTCATCTTTTGTTCTATATCAGCGTAAATAGAGTAAAGTTGCTCTAAAAAATAAGCCTTTCCTCTATTGTCTGTGGTTTTATAGATAAGTATGTTCAACATTTCTGCGGACATATCCCTAACAAAAACACTGTGCAAATTACCTCCAGTTATTAGAGCACGTATCTTTATCAAGATGTCAAGTGTTGATTTATCCTCTGCTATTTCTTTTTTGAAAAGCCAACGGAGAAATTTTTTCATTTTATTACCGCCTTTGCATCTATGTACATTTTACACGTATTACCTATTGCCTCGAATATTTTTACTGATACGCAATTTCTGAAGTAGCTTTTATGCGTATTGAGAGATTTTTCCGCCTCTTCTATTGTGTCACAGCTGTAAGAAACAAAGAGCTTTTTAGTAGTTAGAACTTTAACAGCTACTATATATTTTTTTACGGAGAATGTGAATGGGTTTATTATTTGCATTTGTTTACCCTCTGCTTATTTTTTAGCGTTAGTATTTTATCAACATCGTCTCTGCTGGAGCAAGAATAGCATAGTCTAGCTCTTATAGAATCTAAGAGATGCAAAATCATCCACGAGGATGTTTTTTTTCCACAACAACCACATTTTATTTCTTTGCTCATAGTTCTGCCTCCTTACTTTTAGCACCAAGTGTCCTTATTAAAATTTTTCCGAAATGGTCTTTCGATTTATTTGTCCACCTGTCCTGAATTTCTTTTGCCAAAGCAAGTGCTTCTCGCTCAGACATAAAAAGTTCAAACTCAACTATCAACATCACGTCGTAATCTTTACCTTCTTCCGTAGGGCTTTTTACTGAAGATTTAAGAAGATTTATATTTGCTTTTACGCTGTTTAAAAAATTTAATTGAGTTTCTAGACATTTGGGAGTTTTTTCTACCTGGCAATCTACACAATTTGAGCAATTAGGCATTACCTACCTTCCCTCGCTCGCCAAGCGCAGCGCAAATAATATCGCTAACAATTTCATACCTTGGTTTCAGCTTACCAGTGCGGCGGAGCAATCGCAGACGCTCGGATTCCACCAAATTAAAAGCCTTAGAAGTAACTGTTAAACCTTTTCTAGATACTGTCTCATGCGGAATGTTTTTATTCATTTTACATTTCCCCCCGCGGAAACGGATTGAACGAATCCGAGAAGCTGATCGTATTCTCCTTTATTTATGTAAAAGGGGAAATTCATAAAATTCACGACATATTCTTCCCTATCAGGATCAAAATCGGTTATTCCTAACACGTGCTTCAAAACACCATGTACAACGTTAGGAACTTTGTTTTTCTGCGCTTTTGTCATGCCGTTTCTCCTATATCGGTTTTTGGACTGTTTGGGCAAACAATACCGATTTTAGGGTAAAACGGACTAATTATTGGGACTTAGTAAGTATAACAGACACTCGATAAAGATTTTATAGATGAGCTTCATTTATTATTCTGGTAAATCGGGTGAATCCTTTTAATCGGGCGAATGACCATCCTGCGGATGTTCGCCAGCGAGTAAGTAGCGTATGGGCGTGGGGTTCAGACGTTCACAACGCGCTAGTCCTGGAGACAACGAACACTGAACAAGTAGTTGCTCTTATCGTTGTAGTCCCAGTTGACGTTCTCGTAGCTGTAGTACATGTCCCGGCGGTAGGCGTAGTTAGCATTGTACTCCGAGGCACTCCACCAGAAGCCGTTGCTGCCGACATTGCCGAAATAGCCACCGGAACCGCCGTAGCCGCCCGGCAGAGCGGAAAACCCGTAATTGTCCGTGCCTTTGCCATTGCTGACCCACAAATCAGAATTGGCTTTCAATTTGGTTCCCGCTGTTCCAGAACCGCCAACTGCTGTCATCAACGCTTCCCAATCCGCATCGCTTGGTATATGCCAACCACTGGGGCAAATGCCACGATGGTTGGGAGTTGTTATAGCACAATCGGCATCGCTTGTGGATAGAATACTATTGCATTTGGAAGGCAGTGCCATTGCCGTAGCCCAGTCGTAAAGCCTGCCATAGGTATCGCAAGTTGTAGTATTCGCATCGCTAAGGCTGCCGCCATTGCCACACTTGCTACCACTTGCATTGTAATTCAAATTACGCTGGAACCAAGTTTGGTTGCCTATCTTAACCGTCTTGTAAATCTCGTCCTGATAAGATACATCAACTCCGTAAACAATACCGCCGCCCCTTGACGAAGATGAACCTACAGGGTTGCTACCGCCACCGGACGAAGACGAGACGACGTTGCCAGTTGCGGAACTGCTAGAACCGCTACCGCCGGACGAGGAGGAAACGCCCGAAACTGTTACTTTGTCATAGCCGGAAGGACATTCTGTATCAAAATAGCCATCATACCCTTTGTATCCTTCATCTCTGCATTGCTTGCCAGTCAAGCCAGTCACGCAAAGTCCCATGCTTTCAACAACGCAATAGGTTGTATTCCATACCACGCCACCGCCGCCGCTATTGTTGTTACCCTCCGATGAGCAGCCAAAGGTTAAAGCCATAGCAAGCCCAAAGGCTGCCAGTTTAGCAAACAAGGGGCAGATTCTCATAGGAATAGAATATATAAAAAAATGACAAAGGCATTAAAAAATTACCTTTTATCCATAAATAAAACGAAAAATGATAAAAATGCAAAAAAAATATCGGTTTTTCCCTGTGACACTCGTCTAATAGGTAGAATTCAAAAATAGGAGGCAAATATGAAATATAACCCTGAACGGCACGATAGGCATTCCATACGTTTACGCAGCCATAATTATGCAGGCATTGGGGCATATTTTGTTACGGTGTGTTGCCAAAACCGTATGCATTATTTTGGCGAAATTGAAAACGAAAAAATGATATTTAATGATTACGGCAATATTGCATATAATGAATGGAAAAAATTATCGGAACGATATTTAGAAACAAAATTCGACATTTTCCAAATAATGCCAGACCATATTCACGGAATAATTGAAATCAACGTAGGGGCGACCCTCGCGGTCGCCCAATTCCATAATGATGCCCAAACCCACGATGGTACCACCGCAAATGCGAATACGAATGCAAATGGGGCGACCGCGAGGGTCGCCCCTACAATTGGACGTATTATCGGGGCGTATAAATCATTGGTTTTTACGAAATGTTTGGAAATATCAAATCAAAATAAATGCGGTTTGGGGAAATTATGGCAACGCAATTATTACGAACGCATAATCCGCGATAAGGCAGAATACGCAAGAATTGCGAAATACATCCGTAACAACCCAATTTTATGGGGAAAAAATCCGTAAACATTAGTGCCAAAGGGAACATTTTTTCTATATTCTCCCAGATAATGACGGGGGAAATGGAAATTCCACAAAGCCTTGAGCAAATAGCCCGCTTTCCAAAGCGGCGGGGAGCTATTTTCCAGATGGAGGCAAATGACAAAGGGCTTGCTTTGGTGGATGTTAAATCCGGAACGCTTAAGGTTTATGTTTTGATAGACCCAGACGCAGAGCAAGTTCTAGACACTAAATTCTTCACCTACGGCGGGCCTGTGCTAACCGCCTTGGCGGATATTCTATGCGAAGCGCTTTTGAGCAAAAAGGTGAATGAAATTCAAGATTTATCCTGTGAAAATCTATTTGAAAAATTTGATGTAAAGCCGGATAACGAAGACTTCCAAACTGTTGCAAAACTACCCGCAATGGTGACCGAGGCTTACCCGGAAAAAAAGAATGTTGCGCTTGCGGCAAGAGCCGCTATGGGAAGCGCAAAGCTAAAAGCTCACACCGTAGAGGGCAGAACAGAAGCGGACGCACAGTGGGAAGCATTGAGCGAGTCTCAAAAACTTGAAAAGATAGAAGAATGTTTGAACGATAGCGTACGCACTATGCTCGCAGGCGATGGCGGCGGCCTAGAAGTTTTAGGCATTAAAGACGGGACAACGCTTATGATTCGCTATAACGGTGCCTGCGCAGGTTGTGGGGCTGCAAACGGAGGAACTCTATATTACATAGAAAACCAGCTCCAGCAACATGTGTATTACGGTTTAACAGTTGAACCTGAACTACAGCTTTGGAACACAGGAGAAAATTATGAACATTGAAATTCCGTCAGAACTGCTTTTGCCCACAGTTGAGGAATTGGAAAGAAGAACCGTCCTTGATATGGAAAAGGAATGGAAGCCGTGCAAACGCCCCGGAAAAAAAGAAAGAGCTGCTATAAAAAAAGAGAACGATACGGCAAAGCTGCAAACCATCACAAAGGAATTAGACAAACCCAAACAAACCGTCAATAGCCTCAGTTCGCTATTTGCTAAAAACGAAAGAACAAAATTCTCTCTAAGCGATGTGAATACAGATTCTCCCATAAAACCAAAGCAACCAACTCTAAGGGTATCTCTTGGCTCCGCTTCTTCAAAACCCGCTGAACCAGATATTCAAAATCGCAAAAGGGGCCGCCCGCCTAAAGTGAAATCCCTATGAAAAGCAGATACCTAAGAGCCATATTGCTGATTCTCGGCATAGCTGGAATTGTCGCGTTTGAACTTTACCCTACTGAAAAACATGAAGAATGTTTTGATAAAGATTCCATGGATTTTTACCCTTATGGAAATCACGGTAGCGGAGCGGCTTATGTGGAAGTTAAACCCCTTGCGTTTAAGTGCAAGTTATCAAAGGAAGACGGACATTGCGGAATTGGATTTTCTTTTGATGAAAAAAAGAACTGGAATTTAATGGATTACCTTGTGCTGGATTTGCATAGCTCCGCAGACTTAAAGGAATTAATAGTTTCGGTGCAGACGTTTGACCCTAGCCACACAAAAGATGGCGATCGTAGCTCTCTGAAACCCGTTATGAAGGAACTGAAATTAACTGGCAAAAAGCGTTATGAGCTATCTATGAACCAGTTCTACACTCCAGATTATTGGTTTGAACAGCAAGGAGCAAGATATATCAACAATCCAAAGAGGTTTTCCCTCGTGAACGGTTTGGAATTATTCGCCGGCTGGAAAAATCCTGCAAATACCGAATTTGAATTGAAAATAGAAAGCGTATGCGTAGAGGGGTACGGCAATATGCCTTTTATAATATTAGTAGCCTATATTGGAATTCTGATAATGGCTGCCATAAGCATAAGAACTAAGCATACAGAATAGCCTAGCCTACCTTTCCTATATCATTCACAGCTCTGTTTAAAGTATCGTCTTCTGACTGAACGGATTTTTGGTTTGCCTCGTAGTTGCGATGGAATCTTATCATTTCTACCATTGAATCTACAACGCTCACATTTGAGCTTTCCAAAAAACCCTGCCTAACCGTGGTATTGACAGCTTGTTCTGGTACCGCGTTATTCTTTGAATAATAAAGATTATAGCCTTCGCGCCCGAGTTCCTCTCTTTTGTTAGCGAAATCCACAATGGAAAGTTTGCCTACCATCTTCCCGTCTGCATAAACCCTGCCAGCAGAGGAAACGGAAAAAACGGTAGAATCTTCTAAATCTATGGGAAGCCCTTCATCGCTTAGCACTTTGTTGCCCTGCAAGGTCACCAGCTGGCCTATTGCGTTGCGGGTAAAACTGCCGTTTCTCGTATAACGAACTCCATTTTCCGTTTCAATTTCAAAAAAACCTGAATTTTCAAGAGCCAAGTCAAAAGGATTTTCGGTCATAATCATGCTACCCTGCGAGTAGTCTATGTAATTTTCGGACATTACATGGTCTTCATCCTGATGGAGCTTCATTTCATCATTATGCCTGATATCGACCTGGGTGATGCTCGCCATCAGGGACTTTTTAAAAGCGGTTGTGTTAGCGTTTGATAGGTTGTGGGCAGTATTGTCCAGCATCTCTTGCAGGAGCATCATGCCATTACGCGCTGTGTATAGACCATTGACCATACAATCCTTATTGCAAAAAGCGTGCCAATAAACTTACTAAAGGTCTTTGGATTTTTTGTCCTTATTTTGTAAAAAGAATGTATATTATATATAATATATTCCGTTCCGGGGGCTTATAATGAAAAAAATCGCAATTGCTTTATGCTTGTCATTAGCCTTCGCCGTGCCAACTGCGGTACTGGCAGATGAAACAAAAACATCTAGTACAACATGGACTTACAACGGCTACGATTGCGAGCTTTGGAGCGAAAATAATGCTGGCACCACTTCCATGACCGTCAACGGAGATAACGGTACTGGCGCAAACGCTAAAGGCGGAACCTTTACCGCCTCATGGAGCAATACAAAAAATATTCTTTTCCGCTGCGGCAGAAAATTTTCCACCACTTCAGGGGGGAATATATCGGGTCGTGACCCTGCCAAACCCGCACTTGATTACGGCAATATAAGCATTGATTTTGCCGCTACATGGTCTTCCAATGACAACGTTAGAATGCTCGGTGTATATGGCTGGGCGTTTTACGCACAATCAAGCCTGCCGACAAAAGATGAAAATGGTCAAAATAAAAGTTTTGACAAAGCAATTGAATACTACATTATTCAAGACCGCGGTAGCTATAACGCGGCTACGGGAGGAGATACTAAATCCACGGTAAAGGGTGAAGGAACCATTGACGGTATTGCGTATGAATACAGAGTATGCGACAGAATAGGTAGGAACTCAATATCTGGAAATTCCGTCAACTTCAAGCAATATTTCAGTGTTCCAAAAAACACTTCCAGCCACAGAACAAGCGGTAAAATCTCCGTTTCCGAGCATTTTAAAGAATGGAAAAGAGTAGGTATGTTGATGGACGGCCCGTTATACGAAGTAGCACTGAAAGTTGAATCTTATAGTGAAAGCGGTGCGAAAGGAACAGCTTCTGTAACGAAGAATCTTTTGACTGTTGGCGGCACATCTACAACTTCCAGCAATTCCACAGGTGGTGGAACTTCCAGCAGTTCTGTAGGCGGAAGCACAACTCAAAGCAGTTCAAGTGCGGCAAAAACTCAAGCAACAACTTGCAAAACCCCTTTAATAACATATCCAACAAGCACCGTTCCCTCAGACCCATACACCGCTTGCTTTAAATACACAAACAACAAATGCTATGTATGCAAAGTGGAAAACGAAGGTGATGGAAACACTTGCGCTTCGTCTTGGGTGTGGAGCGGTGGTCAAATAGAATCCAACATTGAGAAGGGATACTGGTATTACGAAGTTGCTTGCCCAGCCACATCTAGTTCCAGCGCGGCAGTATCTTCCAGCTCCAAACCGAGCAGTTCAAGCGCGGCGGTGTCTTCCAGCTCTAAACCGAGCAGTTCAAGCATGGCGGCGTCTTCGTCTAGCGTGGCAGCTTCGTCTAGTTCACAAGCGAGCAGCTCAAGCACAGCCGCTTCGTCATCTTCCGGCGTTAGTTCAAGCAGTTCAAGCATCGACCAAAGTAGCTCAAGCGTTGACCAAAGCAGTTCTAGTGACGTAGCGGAGGATTCCTCTTCTTCTGGCGAAGATACAGAGCCTATTTTGAAAAACCGCATCCCTGTAACCCATTTCTCCCTTCAAACGCAAAGCGATAAAACCTTGCGCATAGAAGCAAATGCCCCAACTGTTGTGGACATTTTTGACCTCAGAGGAAATAAAGTTATGAGTTTGAATGTTTCCGGTTCGCAAACGGTTAAATTATCCCTGCCTAGCGGGATATATTTCGCCAAAGTTCACGGAATAAAAAGCGTTAGATTTGTGTTGAGATAAAAACGGAGGTTTACCTTGAAAAAACTCACAATCGCCCTATCCCTTGCAATCACTTTTGCCTTTGCAGAAGATGCTTGTTTGCAAAATACTCCATTAAATGCTACCGCCCAAGGAGCACAAACCTGGACTGGCAAAAAAGGCTCTGAAGTCTTAGGTAAGCAAGGCACCGATGATGCTTTTGGAGTTGAGACTTGGACGGAAGCGGGTGGAGACGCTACTAAATTTACATGGTTTGGACCAAATCAGGGTGGCGGTTTCGCTTATAGAGCGGAATGGACAAATTCCACAGATTACTTAGGTCGCTTTGGTTATTTTTGGGGTATTGACGGAAAAAAATGGGACAAATTAGGAGACCTCTGCGTTGATTACAACTATAGAAGGTCTGCCAATGGTACAGGCGGCTCCTATTCTTATATAGGAGTTTATGGATGGACAAACGCTGGCGGTGGTACCGAAGCTGAATATTATATAGTTGAAGATTGGTTTGGGGAAAATCAACAGGTTGCAGGTAATTTAGGCAATGGTTGCCAAGAGCATGGCGAGATTACGGTGGACGAGAAAAGATATAAAGTTGTCACTTGCATAAGACCAGCAGGTTCTGGTTGCGTAACTTGCAACGGACAACAATTCGGGCAAGTTTTTAGCATACGCCAAGACATGAGAAACCCTCACCCCCCCACATGCGGAACAATCTCCATTTCAAAGCACTTTGAAGAATGGGTAAAAATGACAACCGAAAAAAGCGGACAATCCCCAGCTAAATATATCTATGATAAAACTTATGAATCCAAATTTTTAGCGGAGGCACAAGGCGGCACTGGTTGGCTTGAAGCCTCTTGGATTAAATTTTCTAGAAATGGTGATTGCGGCTTTGATATTCCTGCTGGCAATTTCACCCTTCAAATAGCGACCTCTCCGTCTGAGGGTGGTAGTGTAAGCAGAAACCCAAAAGAGTCTTCTTATGCCCCTGGTTCAACCGTAACCCTCACAGCCTCTCCAGCAGCAGGCTGGAAATTTGCCAGTTGGAGCGGTGATGCATGTCAAACCACAAGCCCATTGACAATCACTATGGACAAAAACAAGGTAATCACAGCGAAATTTACCCCTATTGTAGATCTCAATAAAAACCTTGTAACCAATGGTAATTTCGCGAATAAAGAGGGTTGGACTTTTAATACTGGTTCAAGTTATGGCAACTCCGAAGGAACTTTTGATGTATCAGGCGGCGAAGCCAGATTAAATATAACGAGAAAAGGAGATAACCCGTGGGAACCACAGTTCGTTCAAAATGGCATCACCCTTGTTGAAGGAATGAATTACAAAATAACTTTTGAAGCTTCTGCCTCAGCTGCACGAAAAATAGGCTTGGTTATACAAAAGGCAGGCGGCAAATATGACACTTATTTTGAAAAAGAGATAGATTTAACTAGCTCAAAGCAACTATTTACGTATGAATTTCCAATGGATTCGGCAAGTGATGAAAGTGGTCGTATTGGATTTAACCTTGGACAGGCGACTGGAAATGTCACTCTAAGCAACATCACTCTTCATTATTTAGAAGAAGAGCCGTCAACACCCTCCAATCCTTGCGAAGACCCAAGTCCAATTTTGAAAAACCGCATCCCTGCTGCAACTCATTTCTCACTTCAAACGCTTAGCGACAAAGCCTTGCGCATAGAAGTAAACGCCCCAACCGTTATGGACATTTTTGACCTGAGAGGGAATAAAGTTAAGAGTTTGAATGTCTCCGGCTCGCAAACGGTTAAATTATCCCTGCCAAGCGGGGTGTATTTCGCCAAAGTGCGTGGGATGAAAAGCGTCAGATTTGTGTTGAGGTAAAAAATCGCAGTGAGGTGAAATGAGAAAAAATGTTTTCTTAGTGGTTTTATTTATGCTTGCACAAATGGCAAATGCAGCACCTGAGCTTGTAGTTGATGGAACCCAACTAAAATACAAAGGCAAAAAAATATTTTTCAGCGGAATAAATCTTGCTTGGATAAACTATAACTCAGATGTTGGAGCAGAAGCACTAGATGAAACTAAATGGAGAAAAGCTGTTAAAGATGTTAAAGATGCTGGAGGTAATGCAATAAGATGGTGGCTTTTCAACAATATGAGCATAAGCCCTACTATAAACCAAAGCACTCATAGGGTAACGGGCTTGCCTGCAAATACCATAAATAATATGAAAAAAGCCTTGGATATTGCGGCAGAAAATGGCGTTATGGTTAGTATGTGCTTGTTTAGTCATAATTTAATGGAAAGCAATCAGTGGGGAAACTATAACGGCAAAATAGACATAACCGCAAATAAAGCCCTTTTCAGTGATAACGCAGCAGCTCAGGCTTTTATAGACAATGCTCTTATTCCAGTCGTGAAAGCAATCGGCAATCATCCAGCTTTAATGACTTGGGAACTTTTTAACGAACCAGAAGGAATGATCGCAAACGGTGGCTGGACAGCAGAAAAAATAAGCATAGAAAGCATTGTCAATTTTTCTGAAAAGCTTGCAAACGCCATTCATAATAACGTGTCTGGAGTTCTAGTTTCTACTGGAATTCATTGTGCTTCTGATTTGCAATATTGGAAAAGCAAAAGCTGGTTGGATTTTTTGCAACTGCATTTTTATCCAGAACATCAAGGTACAGCAGAAAATCCTTTTGACCATCCATTCTCGTTTTGGAGTTTGAACAAACCGCTTATAATAGGTGAATTTTCTGCTGCGGGTTGGAATAAAGAACGATTCCCAGCATATAAAGTTAGCACAAAAACTCCAGAACAACTCTATAAATACGCTTATGAGAATGGCTATGCTGGAGCCTTGTCTTGGGACTACGGAGGTTTCAACGATGATGTAGCTGGGAATGCTGTTACCCATAATTTCGCAGCAGCAAAACCAGGAATACAATCTTTAGCAAATCAATATGGAGAATATATTAACCTTAGCGGTTATACGTCTAACACATCGTCAAGCAGCAAAGCGAGTAGCAGTAGCGCAGCAAGTAGTTCTAGCAAAGCAAGTAGCAGTAGCATGGCAAGTAGTTCCAGCGGAGCGAGCAGTTCTAGCACAGTATCGTCTAGCAGTAGCGTAGCAGTATCTTCGTCTAGCAGCGGCACTGGGAGCAGTTCTAGCAGTGAAAGCAACGCTGATACAAGCAGCTCCAGCAGCGAAGGCGAGGATGTCTCCCCTATTCTCCACTCTCAACTTTCAACTCTCAATTCTTCAACCAATTACTATACAATAAAAGGCGAGCCGCTTGGCAATGCAAAGCCGCAAAAAGCAGGCGTTTATATAGTTAAACAAGGGAATTCAGTCAAAAAAATCGTAGTGAGGTGATAATGAAACATCTATTTTTGTTTCTCGTGTTAGTTTCTTCCATTCCAGCTTTTGCCGCTGTTCCAATGCAAACAACTCAGGATCGTGCCGAAAACAACAGGCTCGTCATTGACGGCAAGACTGTGTTTATCTCCGGGATGAACATAGCTTGGAATAATTTTGGCAATGATGTTGGGGACCTACCAGTCAACATCAATGCGTTTGTGAACCAGTTCAAGCAGATTAAAGGAGCTGGCGGGAATGCTGTTAGATGGTGGTTGCATACCGATTTACGGAATGAGCCTAAAATGAACAGCGATGGCTCGGTAGATAGGATAGGCACAAAGACCATTGACAATATACGGCAAGTGCTTGATAGCGCATACAGTTACGGGATTGTAGTATCGTTGTGTCTTTTTTCTTTTGATTTGTTGCAGTTAGATGGCAAGGATGCCAATAAGGTTGCCATAAACAAAAAATTTCTCACTGTGCCAGCAAATTTAGATACTTATATCAACAAAGTGCTTAAACCGATGTTGGAGGCTGTGGGCAATCATCCGGCGATTATGTGCTGGGAAGTGTTCAACGAACCGGAAGGGATGTCATCGGACGCAAACGGTTGGTCTGACGGCGACAAGGTTCCGATGAGCGATATTTTGAGGTTTACCGCCAGAATAGCCGCCGTGGTGCATGATAAAACATTGAAGATGGCTTCTACTGGAATTCACGAATATGGCAAGATGAAAACTTGGTACTCCGATGAGAAACTCAAAGAAGCGGCGGGCAGTGATCCGCTTGTATCAAAGGCTTATTTAGACTTTTATATGGCTCATTATTACCCAGAGTACATAGGAACCACAGGTTCCCCATTCCATAACCCAGCGAGTTTTTGGGCAATGGACAGGCCAATCCTTATAGGTGAGTTTCCCGCTCAAAGCTGGGGGCCTGGAACTGGGTATAGCAATATACAGCAAGGCACAGCTATGACTATAACCGCTGCTTATGAATATGCCTACGACAACGGCTATTGCGGAGCATTGAGTTGGTCAATGACAGAAAGTAATCCCAGCAAATTCGGAAGTTTCACCACAACCAAACCCGCATTGGAAAATTTATACGCAAAACATAAAGCAGACATAGAGATAAAAGATGTAGAAATAGTGGTGCCAACTGGCGATTTGGCTATGAAATTAGCGATGACAAACTTGCCACAAGAAGGAACCGCTTCTGATGGTGGTCCGTGGAACGAATTGGGTACCCTAAAAGATGCGAACTTCAGCGGAAAGACTAATCTCACTTTTGAGATGTTTATAGAGCCTGGGAGTAACACGAACCTGACGATAGTTCCTGTGTTAAAAGATGCCAATTGGACATGGAGTCCCGCACAGTCTGAAAGTTTTTCCCTAGCCGAAAAACCTCAAGGAGAATGGTTCACAGTCACAATCCCTGTGAGTGCGTTTCAGGCAAGCGAAGCTGGAAAAACATTCAATCCAGCTTCGGTTAAAGAATTTGTAATACAGTATTTTGCCAAAGATACGCCATACACCGGTACAATTCTATTTGACAATTTCAAGGTGGACGGCACAGTGCTTTTTGATTTCAATGAGGCAGGTAGCGAGTGGAACTCAGCTGTAGATGGAGTCTCTGTGTCGCTAGTTGCTAGGAGCAGCACAACCCCTGTCATTTCACAAAGAAATGCTTCTACTCTAAACCTATCCGCCATTGATTTTTCCAAGGCTAAAGTTTATGATATAAGCGGAAAAAGAGTTTTTGCAAACAGCCTTTCCGAACTCAAAAATGGTGTTTACATCGTGAAAGTCAACGGAATACCAAAAAAGTTTGTTGTGAAAAACAGATAAATCGCTGCAAAATTCAATTCTTGATGCAGCGAACGCTGTGCAAGAAATTCCTATCGCCATAATACCAGATGGCGTGGTCGTTGTAGTAGTATATGCGCCGGCTGTAAGCGTTGTAGTTAGTGTGCTCATTGGCACTCCACCAGTAGCCATCATAGCCAATATCATAATATACGCCATAAGAATAACCGCTACCGCCCGGAAGAGCAGAAAAGCCAAATTTATCTTCCCCGTTGCCAGGTCTCCCTTCATAATCTTTCCAGTCATTTTTTGATTTCAAGTATTTGCCAGCTGTCTCGCTTTCATAAGGGCTTTCCGTACCGCTTGTGCCATCTACGTAGTGGTATAGAACATCCCATTCATCATTGCTCGGCAAATGCCAACCGTTTGGGCAAACATTCTTCGCTGTGCCCCAATCATACAATCTGCCGTATTTATCGCAGTTTTCAGGTTTGTTGTCGTAGCATTTTGAACCGCTTGCATTGTGGTTCAAGTTCTCCGCCATCCAAGTCTGAGTACCTATTTTAACGATTCTGTATTTTTTTTCATCTCTGGAATCGATAAAAATATCATTTTTTTGCATAAAAATTTCTGTGCCAAACAACGCCAGCAATACTATTGCGCCGAGCAACACCAGCAATATTATAGCTTTTTTCATATAAAAATAAATATAGCAAACTTTTCTATATTTAACAAAAATTTTACACGGGAGGTCTAGCTATGGCCCAAAAGGAATACTCAGTAGGCTATGCGTTGTTCATAGCCTGTGCAGCCGCCATAGGTGGCTTTTTGTTCGGTTTTGATACTTCCGTGATAAACGGAACCCTAGATGCCTTGAGATTTAAGCTAGGCGCAAACGATGCACAGCTTGGGCTTGCAGCATCAATAGCGGTTTTGGGAGCAGCAGGTGGAGCCTTCTTTGCTGGAACCTTGGCAGACAAGTTCGGTCGCCGCAAAGTTATGATAACTTCTAGCATTCTCTTTTTAATCAGTGCAATAGGTTCTGGTAATCCCTACTTTTTCACAACAGCAGGAAGTGCGGCAAATATGATAGAATTCATAGTTTGGCGTGTGATTGGCGGAGTTGGCGTTGGCGCGGCAAGCATTATTGTTCCAGCTTATATCGCGGAAATTGCCCCCGCGCCTTTGCGCGGCAGGCTTGCGACTATGCAGCAGTTCGCTATAGTGATAGGCATTTTCTCGGCACTCCTTTCTAACTACTTCCTCGGCGAAATCGCTGGCGGCGGAGCTGTGATTATGGACGAGGTGACTCGCTCAGCCAAAGATGTCACGAGAATCGGTAGTTTTGAAACTTGGCAATGGATGTTTTGGGTGGAGTGCATCCCTGCTATCCTTTACGGCCTGCTCGTTCTGTTTATCCCCGAAAGCCCTCGTTATTTAGTGGCTCGCAAGGAAAATCAGAAAGCTGGCGAAATTTTGGGCAAAATTCTTTCACCCAGCGTTGTAGCTCAAAAAATAGAGGATATTAAAAAGAGCTTGCATTCCGAAGTTGCACCTAAGTTCAGCGACTTGCTGGAAAAGGTCGCTGGCAAAACCCGTTTGGTTCCAATCGTTTGGGTTGGAATAGGCATTGCGGCGTTGCAACAATTTGTTGGTATAAATGTTATTTTCTACTACGGCAATGTTCTGTGGGAATCTGTTGGATTTACTCAGCAAGACGCTATGAAAACGAGCGTTCTCTCTTCTGTTGTAAACATAGCCAGCACCGTTATAGCCATAGCTCTGGTGGATAGAATTGGCAGAAAACCATTGCTCTTGGCAGGTTCTCTTGGAATGTTCCTAACGCTTGGCATTATGGCTGCTATATTCGGCACGGCAGGCGTGGACGCTCACGGCAACCCGGAAATAAGCGGTGCCGTTGCTTACACTGCGGTGATATCCGCGAATTTCTATGTGGTGTTTTTTGCATTCTCGTGGGGACCTGTGTGCTGGGTATTGCTCGGCGAAATGTTCAACAACCGCATCCGTGGAGCAGCACTCGCTTTGGGTGGATTATCGCAATGGCTCTCAAACTTTGCAATATCCGGTTCGTTCCCAGCTTTGCTGGGGAAAATAGGCTTGGGTGGTGCTTACGGAATTTACTGCTTCTTCGCCTTTATCAGCATATTCTTTGTCCTCAAAAAAGTTAAGGAAACCAAAGGAAAGGAATTGGAAGATATGTAGTTATTCTTCCTTGCTCGCGGCTATAGAAACTTTCTTGACGCGAGCAAAATTGCATTCGTCAAGAACATCAACTATTTTGCCGCTGGGAGCTTCCCGGTCGGCTACAATAACGGCGGCGCGGTCGGGTTTTTCCGCCACCATCTGTTGTAAAATCGCACGCAGAGCGCGCAAATCAACTTGGCTTTCGTTAATGTGAATTGTCCCTTCGCGGCTTATGCCTATCAAAATGCTTTCCCTAGCAAGCTCCTGTGCGGAGCTGGCTTTGGGTTTATTGACATCCAAACCCGTCTCCCGAACAAAAGAACTGGTGACAACAAAAAATATCAGCAAGATAAAAACCATATCCAGCATAGGCGCGATATCTATGCCGCCGCTATCTTTGTTTCTGAATTTTTTAACGAAGGACATTTCTTGTCAGGATTGTTGGATATGTGTTACTATTTCTTCCATAGCCATATCTGGAAGTTCATATTTTTCTTTGGTATAGTCTCCATATCCAGCATCATATTGCTGCATAAATCTAGCCATGCCAATAGGTCCCAATGCTTCTAACAGAGCCTTTAAACCTATTGTCCTGATTTCGGCCATACTGCTTAAACTAGCCATTGCTATCATCTTCCGATACCTCCATAAAATAGTTTATTGGATTTAACACCTTAACATTAAGGTTCACTTTAGAACAGGCTTTTTCAAATCGTAAATCTGTTGTTAGCAATATATCCACTTGGGCATTTTCCGCAAAAGCCAAATGGAATCTATCTAACATTCTTATCGCAGACATTTCCTGCAATTCCTTAACTCTTTTCAGTATAGCCTGGTTATAACCTATTTTTCTTGTTATTGCTCGTTCATAAAAAAAACTAACTTTTTGCCTTTTGTAAATATCAGGTATTTGGCAAATTTCCAAATCCAAAGCAGAACTACCTAAAATTTCATAGTTCAATTGATTGCATTTTTTTATAATTGCCAAAATGGCTTCGCTCTCAAGATGTATTTTTTCTTGAGTTTGATCATCAAAAGGACGATTAAAACAGCAATTATCAAGATAATATTTCATTTCTTGTCATTAAATTACAAAAAAATCGCTTTCAACGACCAAAGTTCGCTGAGCGAAGCCGAAGTGAACGCACTAGTCCTTGATGCAACGAACGCTATAAAAACTGCTCTTATCGTAGTAGTAGTGGTTGACATACTCGCGGCTGTAGCTCATGTCCCTGAGGTAGGCGTCGTGGCTATTGTACTCACTGGCACTCCACCAATAACCGCGTATGCCATCATCGTTGAAAACGCTGAAATCGCCATCCGAATAGCCAGCACCGCTCGGCAGGGCAGAAAAGCCAGACTCATTCGTGCCATTGCCATCTACGCCATCGTTGTACCAGCCACTAGTTGCCTTCAATTTAGTTCCTGCGGTAGATGCACCTCCAACAAAATTTACGAGTACTTCCCATTCATCATCGCTCGGTAAATGCCAACCGCTAGGACAAGCAGACTTCGCTGCTACCCAGTTGTAAAGACGTCCGTATTTATCGCAGTTCACAGTATTTTTATCTTCAAGAGGATAATATGTATATAGGTGTCCTTCGTCTTCCCCAGTTTGCTGGTCTGTTCCACCACATTTGCTACCTGCAACATTACAGTTCAAATTCTCCGCCATCCAAGTTTGGCTGCCAATTTTAACAGTTCCACCATTTATACTGCAAGAACCGCCACCGTTGCCGCCATTGTTGTCGTCTCCGCTGCCCGATGAGCAGGAAAAAGTAAATGCCATAGCAAGCATAATGCCTGCCGCTAACGCAATTTTAGAGAATTGTGTTCTCATTTTTTTGTCTCCATTTTGAAATTTAATAAAATATATAATTTTTTGACAAAACTTTGAAGGATATTGGGAGATTAATCGGTGTTTACTCACTATTGTCCGGTAAAACAGTGGCGTTTACTATATTTACCATTGAGATATGAACAAACAGGAAACCCTGAGTATTTTGGAAAAAGTGAAAAGCGGGAGCATTTCGCCCGAAGATGCTTTGTTGAAATTATGTACCGAGCCTTTTGAAAATTTGGGCTACGCAAAAGTTGACCATCACCGCGAATTGAGGAAAGGCGTTCCCGAAGTGATATACGGAGCCGGAAAAACAGCGGAACAGATAATTGGCATTGCAACCGCCATGTTGGATAAAGGGCAGCAATTGATTTTGATAACCAGATTAACACCAGACATAGCCGAACACGTGGGGGCAGGCCTACGTTCCAAAATGCAATACCACCAAACAGCGAAAATAGGCGTAATAGGCGAAATGCCAAAGCCAAACGGCATTGGGAAAATTGTGATAGCAACAGGCGGCACAAGCGATATACCAGTCGCGGAAGAAGCCGCGTTAACCGCAGAGGCGCTCGGCAACGAAGTTGTCCGCTTATACGACGTTGGCGTTTCTGGTTTTCACAGACTGCTTTCCCAGTTTGATACCATTATGAATGCCCAAGTTATCATTTCAATTGCCGGTATGGAAGGAGCGTTGACCAGCGTCATAGGCGGCTTAACCGACTGCCCCGTCATAGGTGTCCCGACCAGCGTGGGCTACGGCGCATCATTCGGAGGCATAGCAGCTTTGCTCTCCATGCTCAACTCGTGTGCGAGCGGCGTGAGCGTTGTGAATATAGACAATGGGTTTGGAGCGGGTTATTTGGCGAGTATTATAAATCATAAAAAATTATGAAAACCCTCTACCTTGAATGCAATATGGGCGCGGCAGGCGATATGCTGATGGCTGCCTTGTTGGAACTGCACGACAGTCCCGAATATTTTTTGAAAAGGTTGAATGATGTTGGTATTCCCAATGTGACTGCAACAGCCGAGGCAGTTGTGAAATGCGGAATAAAGGGAACGCACATAAATATTGAAGTACATGAACATCACCACGAACACCACAACCACAACGATTACCACGGCATTGAGCACTTGATGGAGCATTTAAAAATTTCAGATTCTGTGAAAAAAAATGTGCTTGAGGTTTATAAAATAATAGCAGAAGCAGAGAGCCATGTCCACGGTGTTCCGGTGGATAAAATTCATTTTCACGAAGTTGGGGAAATGGATGCGGTTGCCGATATTACGGGCGTCTGTATGCTTATGGAAGAACTCGCTCCCGAAGTGGTTTTGGCCTCCCCTATCAATGTTGGCAGCGGACAGGTTCGCTGCGCTCACGGCATTTTACCCGTTCCCGCACCAGCCACATCGCTTATTCTGCAAGGCATACCCATATACAACGATGACATAAAAAGCGAACTATGCACGCCCACCGGAGCAGCGTTGTTGAAATATTTTGCCAAGGAATTTTGCAAAATGCCTATGCTAACGGTTTCTAAACTCGGTTATGGCATGGGGAAAAAAGATTTTGAAAAAGCGAACTGCCTGCGCGCTTATATGGGGAACACCAGCGATAAGAGCGAAGAAATTATTGAGCTTGCCTGCAATCTGGACGACATTACACCAGAAGCCGTTGCCTACGCGCAGCAGCTTTTGTTTAAGGAAGGTGCGCTTGATGTTTACATTACGTCAACAGTTATGAAAAAGGGGCGCCCCGGTTTGCTCTTCACCTGTATATGCAATGCGGAATCAAAAGACAAAATGCTATCTCTCATTTTCGAGCACACGAGCACGCTTGGCGTTAGGGAATATGTTTGCCACCGACACGCTTTGCAAAGGGAGCAAAAAGAAATTCAAACAAAATTCGGTCCCGTAAGGATAAAAACCTCCAGCGGTTATGGCACAACAAAATCCAAACCCGAATACGAAGACATCGCAAAAATCGCACAGGAAAAAGGCATCTCCATTCGGGAAGTGTTGGAGGAGTTGGGGGAGTGGCTAGAGAAGGGGTATTTTTAATTTTCTACCTTTGCAAAAAATGGAACAAGTAAAGTACCGAAAAGGAACAGACCGTAGTAGTGCGATAATGAGGCTAGAAAACCTAATCAAAGAAAACAACAATAAGCCACTTGTAATAAGAAGCAAAGACGGTGAGGAAGCTAAGTTAAGCAAGAACTCTATCCAAAAATTAGTATCGGAAGATGCCGTTAAAAAATCTATAGACAACGACTTTACGAGAGAGCAGCATTATGCGGTAGTAGCAGATATTGATAACTTATTTAGAAATTCACTCAAAGTATCAACACGCCCCGATAGAAACAATGACCCGAATGTTAAAGCTATCCATAGGTTTGCGGCTCCGTTATTTGACGACAACGCGGCATACATAACCGTTAAAGAGGCTACTGAACACGGAAAAAGGATATACTCAGTAGAACTTATAGAAATGAGTAAGCAATGATGGGCAAGCTAGAAGGTTATCTGAACGAAGACACATCAAGCATTACTGCGTTGGGCGTTGCCTCGAACCCCGCAACTAGCTCACCCATCAATAGTAATATAGTAAAAAAATGAGCCTGTCCCATAGAGCCTCTACCTGAGGCTCTTTTTGCTATAAAAAGAGCCTTTTTTGCCTATTTGAAAGAATTTGAGAAAAATTGAGCCTGCTCTCTGCTGAAAAAAAATATATATTTATTGGTAGAGGTAAAGAAAATGATATTCTATTGCGGTGCTCCATTTTTGACTCTTATTGCGGTTCTGATTCTTTGGAAGATAGCCGATATATTGGAAAAGCGAGACGTCAAAAAATTGGAAAAAGAAATGAGAGAGCGAGGAATAGACGAAGATACGATATTTATGGCGACAAAATTTATGAAACTTTAATTTCAAAAAAATATACGGAGGGGTTATGGCTCTAACTAGAAGCATTCTCTATGTTTTTTCGCTATGAAATTTTCTACATTTAGATTGTTTGCCCGCATAGCTCAGCTGGATAGAGCAACTGCCTTCTAAGCAGTGGGTCGCAAGTTCGAGTCTTGCTGTGGGTATAGGAAGCTACTCCCAATAGCCCGTGACTAAAAGCTCAGGGGTTGCGTTTGGGAAATCATCGCAGATAAAGGAAACTATTCTGCGTATGCTTTTCTGCCCGTTTTTTGGGGTTTCTAAATCAATAACAGATAGGCTTATTTTAACACCGGGCGTTGTTCCGCCCTCTTTTATGTTTTCAAAATCCTTGACATCCAATTTTACATTTGAAAATTCCGCTTTAAATTCCTTTTGCGAAGAAGGAGCAAGCCTAAACTTCAAAGGTTTGTTCTCCGTGCTCCAAGCGTAAAATACCCAAGTTTTTTTTACGCCCTTTTTATAAAAACCCAAATCCAAAATTCTCTCGTTAAATACAATAGGATTCTCCACTTGCCCTTGTACCAAAGCTACCCACGCAAAGCCGCTGGTATCCACTAAAACTATGTTGTGAAGAAAAGGGCCTTCCATGTAGGCGGTGTTAAGCGTAAAATTGATTTTAAACTTTTGCCCTGCGGCTATTTTTTGTGGGTAAATAAAGTTTTCGCCACCTACCATTTGGTTAAAAACATTTTCCAACTCTATTGTCCGCGAAGACACATTTTTCCCGTTGATTTCAACATTTTTGCGAGTTCCCTGCTGCAAAACTCCCAAATCCACAGCTTCAAATTTAAAAGCATCGCGCTTGGCAGCTTGTTCGGCGTTTTGCATTGAAAATGCGGTTATGCAAAAGAGCAAAAGAAAAAAGAACTGCCGAGGTATAAATATCATAAATTATTCACCGTTAAGCAGATAAAAAATATCAGCAGGTAGGTATACCATACAACAGTAAAAGGATAATTCAAAGCTCTTTTCAAAGCGGATTTCTCTTTATGGTTTCTGAGTTCTATTAATTTTAAATTTTTCAAAAAATATCTAGCACTCAAGTAAAACCCGGCCAAAGAAATAAGTATCAGTAAAATAAGCATAAAAGAAATATAGTAATTTTTTTACAACCGCTCCAAAACTATCAAGGCTCTTTGCTGAACGCTGCTGGGTATGGTGTAAAAATGCGTTTCTGAGATTTTGTATTCATCGGATTTAAAATCGCGCAGTTCATCTTTAACGGCAGGACCTTTCATAAAATAAGCTTTTCCGCCTTTTTTTAAACAACTGCCCAAACGAGGCAATGTTTCCGCAATGCTGCCAAAAGCACGGCAGATAATGCCGCCAACAGACTCTTTCATAGATGAGCTCGTAACCTTATGCCCAAAAACGCTTATGCCCTGCAAATTCAGTTCCTTTACAGCCATTTCCAAAAAATTAATCCTATTGGGGCGTGGCTCGCATAAAGTCAGATTTATCTGCGGATTCGTCAATTTAAGCGGTATGCCGGGAAAACCCGCACCGGAGCCTATGTCCAGCATTTTGTCAGGCCATTTTTTGACAAAGGAATTTATTATTATGCAGTCCGCATAATGCCGCTCCACTATGGTTTCAAAGGCGTTGAGGCGAGTTAAATCTTGGTCTTTATTATTCTCCCTCAATAAGCCGTGAAAGAGCCATAGCTTATCCAAAGTTTCCTTTTTCAACTCTATGCCGTGGCGGCGGAGCAATATGTCCAGGCTTTGCCTATTGGGCTTTAATCTATGTTTTTCCATGCAATGCCTTCTTATATTTTTCCCTTATCAACAATAAATCTCGCTTGTAAGGGTTTTCCTTAAAATCCGCAAAAGCCCACTCGGTTGGCTTAAAATCCCCTTTTGCGTAGGTTAAAACCATGTCCAGCCAAATTCCATCGCCAGCATAGAGTTTAAACGGGCCGCGCTTTGTTGAAGGGAGTACTATTTTGTCGGAATCCATATAACCTGTATCTATATTCAATGTTCTGCATCCGGTTTTGTTCTTTAAACTGTTTTCCAATTCAATGGACTTAGCTTTGTACGCACCTATATTTTCCGGCTCCACCAACCCTTCAAAAGAAACCACGCACCTATGCAAATTCTCCCCCATCTCAGCTTTGTAATAGTCTGTTTTGCAGAAAGGAAAAAACTCACCTTTATGCTCCAAAACCCCGACTTTACCTTCAATCGCAGAAATCCAAGCACTTTCAAATGAATTTTGCGGAACTATTATAAACGCTATAAGTTTTGCCAAATATGGATAACGGGGAGCGGAATCAACAAGCACAATAGGAAGTTAGAAATTTCTAGATTAAAATGTGAATGTTTAAAACGCTACGGTATATAAATTGGTCTGAGCTTTCCGGCTTGATGGTTGGAGCCGTACTCGCCATTTCTATATGCATTGTGACTATTGTCATGGTTAAATGGCTGCAACGAGATGGTTTTTTAGGGAAAAGCGAATACAATCTCTATTGCGATATGACTTCAAGCCAGGGGCTTCACAAAGGCACAACCGTACAGATAAACGGCGTTGATATAGGGAGCATTGGAGACATTACCCTAACTAACACAGGTTTTGTTAGGCTAACGCTAGTCCTCGATACCAGATATAAGAACCATATCACCAATGAATCTGTTCTATTTGCCACGCGTGACCAAAACATAATTTCCGAGCGTGTTGTAAACATAGATGTCTCGGTTAAAGGCAGCAGGGTTTTAGAGGAAGAGGAATTTATAAAAGCAGGCACGGCACAAGACATTGAAACCGTTTTGAAAACAGCCAATGAACTTGTGAACAACATAGGCAATCTAGTTTCGGGGATAGATTCCCTTTTAAACCTAATTGTGGATACAAATACCACCGTTGGAATGTTGCTCGGCTCTCGCCTTTTATACGATCGCCTAGATACCGCAACTATTAGCCTAAACAGATTGCTCGGCGGTGGAGGCAAACTGATGTCAGGAGCTAACAACTTATTCAAAACCATAAATGACGGTATGCCAGCAGCTAAGTCTTTTGCAGATACTCTAACTACAGGCGTTGTGGGTTTAATGGGAAGTTTGGATAATTTAACGGAAAGAGCTGGTACTTTAATCAATTCGCTAGACACTACCGTACGCGACATCGGCAGCCTAGTTTCAGACGGTTCACAAACTATCAATAAAGCGGACGATTTTATAGGCGGAATGTCAAAATTCTGGTTTATACGCAACAAAATTCCGCAAAAAGATTCCATCCCTCTCCTGGAGGACACATGGTAAAAATCTTATCGATCCTGTTAATCCTAATAATCGGGGTTCAGACCTCTTATGCTGCTTCGGGCGATTATGCTTACCAGGCAAAAAAATACTTTTCACAAGGACGTTATGGCTTGGCTTACGCTCAATACGAATTTGCCCTGACCGAAGCCCGCAAAGAGGCAGACCTTATATCTGAGGGAAGAATTTTAATATCCATGGCAATACTGGCAACCCACGCTATGGAATATGAAGAAGCAAAAAAACTTTTGGAGTTGGTACGCATCGATGCCCTAGATGAAAAGAGCAAGGAAAATTTTTACAAAGCGTATATGGAATTTTATAACTCGCAGGGTGAATACAAACAAGCCTTTGAATTTGCAAACAGAAATTCGTTCAAAAAAGCCTCTGCGGGATTTTGGGGTGAAGCCGCCACAGCAGCTGCCGGCAATAAAAGAGCAGACGAGGCTTCTTCTTACCTAAAGCAGATAAGCAAACGCGATTCTCCAGGGCAATTGGCTTTTTATAAAGCTAAAGTTGCAGATTTAAGCGGTGAAAATTCAACGAAACTCTACGAAGAAGCTTTGCGTATTTCCGTTGAAAAAAAACAGTATTTTACATCTGCGATGATTTTGTTGCGTTTGGCAGAGATAACTGGCAATAAAGATTACGCTACTAGAAGCGCATCAGTTTTTAGTGAATTGGGACTCTCAAAACCTTTTAACAAAGCGAGCGAGGTTGTAAAATGAATTACCGCGATTTGTCACAAGTTCAGGAACAAACGTATAAACATTTTAGCGTTAAGGATTTGCTGGAACTCCACGGAGCAGAACTTAAATTTTCATTGAAAAATAAGTTTTTCGATTCGAAAATAACAAGCGTGGATTTGCATCGCCCCGGTCTTGCCTTAACTGGTTTTTTTGGAGGCTATGCCTACGAACATATACAGCTTTTAGGGCATACGGAATGGAATTATTTGGAATCCGTCAGTGAAGAACAGAGAAAGCTCATCTTTTCACGAATTTCTAAATACAAATCTCCGCTTTGGATTTTAACGCATGGGTTAAAACCTCATAAAGAATTTATGGATATGTGTTCGGAAGTAGGTTCTTCCCTTATCGTAACAGAATTGCCAACCATAAATTTTGCAAGACCTTTGCAAAGGCACTTGGAAAATTATTTTGCACGCAAAATCTTTTTGCACGGGAGCATGATAGATATCTTTGGAGTTGGCGTTCTATTCATAGGAGAATCTGGAATTGGAAAATCTGAATGTGTTTTGGATTTAGTTGAGCGCGGGCACTGCCTTATTTCTGATGATGCCATAGATTTGAGACGTATTGGAGACTTTGTTTTTGGAACAGGAAAACCTGGTTTTAACAATTATATTGAAATCAGAGGCATTGGCATTGTAGATGTACGTTCGATGTTTGGTGTAAAAGCGGTTAGACACGAAAAACGGCTGGATATTATTTTAGAGCTTCAAAAATGGGATTATTCGGAACAATACAACCGCACAGGATTGGATACCCTTACCAACAAAGTTCTTGACCTTGATATTCCCCATGTTGTAATTCCCATTTTACCTGGCAAAAATATAGCCGTTATATCTGAAGTCGTTGCTCTGGATCACCTGTTAAAAAGAGATGGATTAAACAGCTCTAAAAGCATAAATGACATTCTGCTCAACAAGATAAAACAAAAAATTGGGGGCAGGAGATAATGCGCATAGAGAATAGAACCGATTATTGGTGGCGATATCCAATAATTCTCTTTAGGATATGGGCAAAAAGGCGAAGAATCAGAAAACTGTCTAAAAGCCCGCCTTGGGCATTTTACTCTGTTGTAGCATCGATAATTTTACTACCACTTTCTTTATGGTTCTTTATTCATCCCAATAGCCCTTGGCACACCAGAAATTATTATTATATAGGTTTTAGCGAAATAGGCAATTTAAAAATCAATGACGCCGTTAATGTAAACGGGTTGACAAGGGGCAGAGTAAAGGAATTTGTATTGACAGATTCATGTGTTTGGGCGAAAATTGCCGTACTCGCCAAAATAAAAATCCCTGTTAATTCCAAATTGCACGTTGCAAATATCGGTTTGATGGGAGACAGAGTTATTGAGATAACGCTTGGAAATTCGAGCGTTTATTACAAAGACGGAGCGCGTTTTGCAGGGTCTTTTGACATGGGAAGTACAAGCATGGGCATAATTATAGTTGGCGTTCTAGATGAAGCCAAAGCTATTGCTGATGTTTTGGGAAATGCCTTAGACACTCTATTTTCTGAAGAAAGGCTTAAGGATTACAAAACGCTTAAGCATAAAGCGAACTTGCTTGGAGATAAAACTTCACGCATGGTGAGTTCGGCAGAACGTTCTGCGATAGCTTCAATAGATTCTTTGGTTGAAGCGAGAGAGAGAGTTTTAGAAATTATAGATGAAATGAAACCAAATTTTGATGGGATATCTGATAATTTAGAATTGCTTCAGAAAAATTTTGAAAATTTGAAAATTTCTTTTAGAAAAATTGAAAACAGTATCACTTTAATAGCAAAAAGTTTGGAAAGCGGTGATAATACCATCTCCCTTACTTTGGATAAAAGCCAAAACGGAGATTTAAGACACGAAATGATGAAAATTTCTAAAGACGCAGAACAACTGATGAAAAAGATAACAAAAGATGGCTTGGATTTGAATGCGACTATTTTTAAATAAAAATTGAGAACGGAGAATGAAGAATTGAAATATTTTTTGACTTTGCTTTTGGTACTGAGTTTAATCTCTTGCACTAAAACGAAAGATGACGAATATACGGCTTGGGAGCTTAAAGAGCATCCTGTTATGCTTTTTTCTGACACAACAGTTATGGATTTATACGAGGGAAATAGGCTGTCTTGGAAAGTGAAAACCGCTTACTTGGAAAGATGGGGTGGTTCGGACAGTGTGTTTGTGAAACCGATTTTTGCAGATATCTACGATTCGTTGGGGAACAAAGCCGCATTTTTGCGGGCAGATTCTGGAAATTTAAATATGCGCATGACTTATGTCAGAGCATACGGCAGGGTTTACGCACTTTCGCCCAAAGGAGCGGCGGTTAGAGCGGACTCCCTTTTATGGTTGAAAGTGGATGATAAAATTCGCACGGATGGCCCCGTGAGGGTTGTTGGCGAAACAGGCGATGTTTTGCAAGGCATCGGGTTTATATCCGATTCAAGGCTGGAGAACTGGCAAATACTCTCAAAGGTAACTGGAATTTTTCAGGAGGCTGCAAAAAGGTTGCAAGAAGAGGACAGCAAACTCATTCCACAGGATAGCAAACCCACTCCAGAAGATAGCAAACCTACTCCTGAGGATAACAAACCCACTCCTGAGGAAAATACACAATGATAAACAGTAAATGGCAAATAGCAGGTGTTCTGATATGTACGCAAATTATATTTTCACAAACTCAACATCTGCCAAATGCGAGAATTGAAAAAGGCTCTATGCCGTTAATCATGGAACGTGCGGACTCACTTGACGCAATGCGAAAGGCGGGGCATTTATATTTGAAAGGAAATGTAAAATTCACGCACGACTCCGTTGAGTTCAGAACGGAACGTGCGCACTGGGATAAAAATTCCGATGCGGTTTACAGCGAGGATGGCTTTTATTTTCTATATCCAAAAGGGAACATGAAAGCAAAGAAGGGAAATTACACAAGAAAAAATAGCATAGCAGTCGCGGAAGAAAATGCCGTAGCACGTGATTCTGCTGGCAAAGGTGCATTTTTTGGCGAAAGAATAATTTATAACCGAAACGAATATTTTTTGGAAATCCCAACTCAACCGCTTGCCCACTATTATTTTGAAGAAAAAGGAAAATTAGATACCCTTACCATCAGATCCAAAACGATGACTTACGACCAACGTAGCCAAATAGCCGTGGCCGCAAATTCCGTTGTAATCACCAGAAAAGACCTTATTATCACAGGCGATACCGCATTTTACAACCAAAAAGATGGTTTTTTATCTCTGAAAGGAAAACCCAAATGCATAATAAACGATTATACCATCACTGGGGATTCCATGTTTGTAAAATTGGAAAAAAATGAAGTAGATTTTATTTTAGTTGTAGAAAATGCACATGGAGCGCAGCAAACAGCAGCAACATCTGGAAAACCCGCCCAATATTCAGATGTTTTTGGGGATACTCTTTTTTTGGCGGTAAAAAACAACAAAGCTCAAAGCCTCTATGTAAATATAAATGCAAAAGGTTTATTCTACGAAGAAGACTTACCAAATTATGTGAATAAAATGAACGGGAACAGGATGGATATTTCATTTGACGCAGGGAAAATGAAACTAGCGGAGGTAAAGGGCAATGCGAGCAGCCTTCTGTTTTCCATCAACAACAACAGAAAGGTGGAAGGCAAAAATGAATCGAGCGGAGATACGATTTATGTAGCATTTGATTCATCGCACGTGAGCAAAGTGAAAGTGAGGGGAAACTTGGCATCGGGAATTTACTATGATATGAGCAAAAGCGTCCCGCCAATTTCCAAAACAAGCACTGACTCAACGGCTGCTAAACAGCCCGCTTCTAAATAAATATATTTATCAAAAATGGCAAATTTGCAAAAATCTGCATTCAGCTTTAACCAAATCGTAGGCCTTTGTTGCGTTTTCTAAGGAAGAGAACAGCGAAAAAACACTTGCACCACTACCCGATAGCAGGGATTTTCCGCCACAAGCATTTAATTTCTGCTTAAGAAAATTTATAAGAGGATATTTTTTTAGAACCGTATCTTCAAATTGATTGTATAAATCGTTCAATGGATCCATGTTTTTCACAAAGTTTTGCCAGCGCAGGGCACCGGAGGGGATAACGTCTTTATACGCCTCGGCGGTGGGAACAACGCACTTTGGGGTAGCCACCACTATCGCACAGCTCTCGCTGTTTATTGGATTTCGCGGTGTTAAAATATCGCCGATACCTTCCGCAAGAGCCGCCCCGCCTTTCACAAAAAACGCAATATCCGCTCCCAAACCCGAGCCTATTTTTTCCAATTCCAAAGAGCTGGCATTTAAACCCCATAGCTTATTCAAAAGCCTTAGAGCCGCGGCTGCATCGGAACTCCCCCCGCCCAGCCCCGCACCCAATGGCAGTTTTTTTTCCAAATAAAAATTAACACCGCTAGAAACCCCAAACGCCTCTTTTAATTTAACAGCGGCTTTATAAATCAAGTCCTTTTCCGGCGGATATTCCTGCGACTCGTTGTAAAAAATAGATATTTCCCCATCAGCACTCAATTCGCCAAAGAGAACATCTCCGCAAGAAATTGTGTGGAACATGGTGCCAATGTCGTGATAACCGTCTTCTCTTTTTTTTATTATGGATAAAAAAAGATTCACCTTAGCAGGAGCAAATTCGCTCAGCATTTATCTTATCCTTTTTATTTTCAAAGCTCTAGTTTGCCCTTCTTCGGTTGGCGTTAATTTCACCTTTGAATAAGATATCATTCTGCGTCTCTCTTCCCTTCTTTTAAACATAGCATCAAATTTTAATCTCGCTATAAACAAAACAACCAAAAGAAATATGATTACAAAGAACCATATATAGTAAAGAATTTCACTTGTATTTTGAGTTTCCATTATGCCTCTTCTTGTTTTGATGCATTTTTACTTTCTTGGCTGCTAATTATGGAGTTCCGTTTCACTATGCCATGACCAAAACCGATTATGAAATATATTAAAACCAAAGCCATTAAATACTCGGGCAAAATCATGGCAAAACCAGCGATATAAGCCCCAGCTATGTTTACCACTTGGAATATATTTATGGCGAGACTTTTTCTTTTTTTAAGTTTTGCAAGAAACAAAGGGCTAACCATGAGTATCCCTGTAAACAACATAATCACCAGCGGAATGTAGAGAATATCGGGGTGATAATCAAAGAACTTATATTTGCAGAGCAAAATTATAGCTAGGGCATTTACAATCCCCGCAAAAGTCGATGGCATTCCAGAGAAATAATCGGGGTAAGAATCGTTATCCATCGCATTGTATTTGGCGAGCCTCATGGCGGCGCACACCATATAAACCGCGGCTCCAGCGAACAGGGCTAGTTTATGCGACTCATACCAATCTGACGATATGTTTTTATAGGCGAACAACACCATAAATGCAGGTGCTATGCCAAAAGCTATTAAATCCGCAAGGCTATCGAACTGTGCTCCAAATTCCGAGCTTGCATTAAAAGCACGGGCAGCAAAACCATCCAATTTGTCCAGCAACGCAGAGAAGATTATGAAATGCGCTCCCATAACCACAGGGTATGCAATACCCAAAGCTTCATTTTGGCTCAAAAACAAACCAGCAGACCAACATATAGAAGCAGCACCCAACAAGAAATTCAAGCTTGTAAAAGCATTCGGAACTATGAACCTTATCTTTGGCATTTAGGTAATATAGAAAATACCTCTATTCAAAACCGTTTCTTTTTATATAAGTATTTGCTAAGAGTAAAGGGAAAGCTACCAGCAAGCCAGCTTGGGTGGTGAGCAGGGCTTCGGAGATTCCGTCTGCGAGCAGAGCGGGGTTGCCAAAGCCAAAACGCTGTATTGTTTCAAAGGTGTGAACCATGCCCATAACCGTTCCCAAAAGGCCGAGTAACGGGGCAACAGCGGCAAGCGCAGCAATATTTTTTGCTTGTTTCTTTTTTCTCGTTAAAACCAAAATCCAAGCCAGCCAACCCACACCAAAAATAACGGGCATAACCACACCGCCCTTGCGTAGCATCTCAAAAACCTGTTCGTAAATATGCAGAGAAGACATCTGCTTCAATGTAGAAATTTATCCTTTTTTAAAATAACTTTTCTCAAAATAACAGGAGACGTGATTTTCCAAAATCCAATCCAAGTTATCCAAAATTTGCGGCAATAGCAAAATATCATTTTCGCACAAACGCTCCGTTAAATTTTTTGCCGTGAAGCTCTGCTCAATTTCCTTTGCTTTTGGGGAATAGCTCAAATGCCAAGGTTCCGGCTGCACTCTGCCTATGCCCGACAAAAATACCCGCCTAAAGCCAAAAGAATTCCCGCTCTCAATTTGAACGTCCAGCCATTTGTGGAATTTTCCAAACACCCCAGCGGACTCCTCTATAGTCAACTCTGCCTCATAGCCCTCTGGAACAGCGGCAGCATCTATCACGTCTATATCCGTTCCCCATTCGTGCCTGCTCGTGCCCGGCAACGCGCTCCAAAGCAAAATCGTTTTCATCAGTTCAAGTTCGGAAAGTTCGGCTATGTTCACAGACTTGCCATTTTTGTCTAAAACTTTTCTCTTTCCCAAAACTTTCTCATTCCAAATCAAAAGCTGCCTGTCAAAGCTGCGATATCCGCTCTCTATTTTAGGTTCAAAGCCGTGCTTTTTCGCTTCTGCGCAAAAATTTTCAAAAGCAATTGATGTTTCCGGTTTAAGCATCTGGCACTCTGCCCTATCAGCGAGGAATAGGGATAAGAGAGAGTTTAGGAGCGGATTTGCCCTCTGCAACCCGCATGGTCTCTTTTAAAGCGGAACGTAGCGTAAAATTTTCGTCAACGGTTTCCCATTTACCGCTTTTGGAATTCAGCCATAAAACCGTTTCCCCGTTTTGGCTTATAAAAATTGCGGAAATCATCCCATAGCGAAAAAATTTGCCAGCGATGTTTTTGTTTTCAAATTCCAAATTCCCGCTCCAAGTCTCTGCCGTATAACCTATGCGAACTCTCTCCAGCATAGCTTCCCAAGCCCTGCCAAAAGCAGCTTCTGGGCTTATGAGGTCTTTTTTGAGCTGCGAAGAAATTTCACGCAAGGTCTCCGCCACCTCGTTGTTCTTATGCGAAAATCCATTCTCCACAAACAACGAGAGAGAATCTATAGCCATTGCCAAATCCTCTATGTATTTTGCCTTGCGATTTTCATAGTAGCGAGCCGTGTTCAACGCCTTTTGCCTTGCGTTTTTCAGCTTTTCTATTTCCGCTTTGAGAGAATCCGCTTGTTTGAGCAATTCCCTTTCCTGTGTTTCCAAAACCGCTGTTTTTTGCTTTGCATTTTCCACAAAAGCGGAATGCCTTTTGGCTTCTTCTTGCATCAAAGTTTTTTCCCGCTCCGTCTCCGCTTTCACCGTTTTTATATTGCGCTGAATTTCTGGAAGGCTTTCCTGTGCAAAGAGGAAACTCGCGGCGATTAAAAGAAGCAACGGGGAAAGACGCATATCGTGAATCTAGAAAAAATTTTTCTAAATTCACAGGAGCAATGGAATTGAAAGACATAAATTCTCCCAAGGACATAAGAGGAGCAAGCATACAAGAGCTTGAGGCTCTGGCAGAAGAGATAAGAACTGTTATTCTACAGCAAGTATCTCAGCACGGCGGGCATTTGTCTTCCAGCTTGGGAACCGTTGAACTTGCCATTGCACTGCACTACGCTTACGATACTCCAAATGATATTTTGATTTGGGATGTTGGTCATCAGGCTTATGCCCACAAATTGCTAACCGGTCGCTACGAAAAATTTTCCACCCTCAGGCAAAGCGGCGGAATATCCGGGTTCCCAAAAAGGAGTGAAAGCGTTTACGATGCCTTTGGAGTTGGGCACGCAAGCACTTCTGTTTCCGCAGGTCTTGGCTTTGCCATTGCACGCGACTTGATGCAAAAAAACAATCATATAGTCACAGTTATAGGCGATGGCTCAATGACCGGCGGAATGGTTTTTGAAGCCCTGAACAATTTAAAGCAGACAAAAAAGAATTTCACCATTATTTTAAATGACAACAAGATGAGCATAAGCCCAAGCGTGGGTTCGCTATCAAAATACTTGAGCAAATTATCTGTTAAACACAATTCTTATTTAGAAGAATTCGGTAAATTTATCCGCTCCATCCCAGAGCACGTGGGTGGCAAACTCCGCGAAATTATGGAAAGCGGAAAGCTCGCTTTGGAAAATATAGCCACTCCGGGGCAATTTTTCAGAGATTTGAGCATACGCTATTTTGGCCCCTTTGACGGGCACAACATAAAAGAACTTATAGAAACTTTCAACGATATAAAGGAATTGCCGGACGTTTGCCTTATTCACATTTTAACGCAAAAGGGCAAGGGTTATGAACTCGCCACCACAAATCCGGCAAAATGGCACGGCTCAGACCCGTTCCACATAGAAGATGGCTCTATAATCGTGGAAAAACCTCGCCCTACCCTAACCTCTATTTTTGGAAAAACTTTACTTACTCTAGCAAAACAGGATAAAAAAATTATAGGTATTTCCGCCGCTATGCTGGACGGATGCGGATTAAATTTTTTAAAAGAAGATCCCGAAACAGCGGATAGAATCTTTGATGTTGGCATAGCCGAAGAACACGCGGTTACATTCGCTGCCGGGCTTGCATGTGAAGGTTTCACTCCGGTGGTTGCTATTTACTCAACATTTTTGCAAAGAGCTTACGATCAAATTATACACGACGTGGCTTTGCAAAATCTACCGGTAGTCTTTATTTTAGACAGAGCAGGCTTGGTAGGCTCAGATGGCCCAACCCACCACGGCGCGCTGGATTTGTCTTATTTGCGCACAATTCCCAATATGGTGATTATGGCTCCATCAGATGAAAACGAAATGCGCAATATGATTTACACGGCAACCCAATATAAAAACGGCCCCATAGCTCTTCGCTACCCAAGAGCAATTACCTATACAAACGATATTCGCACGGAATTTTCAGAGTTGCCCATAGGCAAATTCCGCATTGTTCGCAAGGGCAAAAAGGTTTTAATCATAGGCATAGGCTTTTTGCTCGCGAAATGCCTTGATGCAGCGGGTGTTTTGGAGAAGAAGGGCTATGAACCCACAATAATAGACGCTCGCTTTGCAAAGCCTCTTGATGTTGAAGCATACAAGGAGCTTTTTAGCAAGCACAGCGTTGTTGCAACGGTAGAAGACAATTCCACAACGGGTGGTTTTGGTTCTGCAATTGCAGAAATTTTGGCAGAGATGAAAAACCCGCCACGCTTGGTTCGCGTAGGGCTGCCGGATTCATTTGTTGAGCAAGGGGAAATAGATGAATTGAGGGAAAGTCTAGGGCTTTCCGGTCAAAGCATAGCTGATAAAATACTCTCAAATGCCGCCACCTGATCGGCACAATTCCAAACCCCGCCCAAAACCGCCGCACCGTCAAAACCCACCTCCTTTAGCTCGCGTATATTTCCCGCGTTTATCCCGCCCAAAGCGTAGAGTTTTGCCCTGCTCCCCTCGCCCATAAACTTGCGCCACTCAGAAATGCCAGCTTTTAGTTCCTCTTTGGAAAATTTGCTCTTATATCCGAGTTTCGAGATAGAGTCGAAAACAGGGCTGAGTAAAACTATTTCCCTATTTCCCATTTCTTTTAGTTCCTCAAAACTATGGGCAGAGCCTTGCCAAGGCAGGATTTTTTCACGCCATTTGCGGTTTATGCCTAAAATCCATTGTTCTATTAAATCTTTAGATAAATTTGGTTTTCGCACAAAAAGGGTTTCAAGGTTAAGTTCAAACATACGCTCTATAAGAACTTGCTCGCCGTCAAAATTTTCCGGCGAGGTGATTACCGATAAGAAAAATGGCATATTTTCTTATTTACCGGCTTCTTCTTCCACCTTTTTTGCAGCCTCGTCTGGACTCATGCCTTTGGCTATGTATTCCATCAGTTTGTTGATCTGCTCTTGTGTCATGTCTGCCATATTGCAACGTAACCCTCATATTTAAATGAATACAATAATATAGTAAATTTTCCCCCTAAGTTTTACATTCCTTCAATATTTTTACCGTATATGGTTTTATCTGAATATTATGCGTATCATGTAAATATTCATCATTTAACATATCCAATAATGTACCCTTGAAACGATTGCTTAAATTTATAAACGCCTCACTTTCGTCAATATTTACAGCGATATATATTTTTTCTCCATCAAAACAACGCTCAAATATAAAAGGCTTTTTGTATTCCAAAGATATTTCCTGATATTTGCCGTATTTTAGCGCATTTTCATTCTGCCTTAGATGCGCTAATTTGCTGATATATCCTGTTAAATCATTGCTATAATCAGAGCTTTTTTCAATATCTATATAAGGGCGTAAAGCCTGGTCGCTGCCTTTTTCTTTAACGCCTTTTATGCCCCATTCACTTCCATAATAAATTGAAGGAATACCGGGTATTGTAAAGAGCAGAGTATATAATGTGAATAAATATTCGGGTTTAGAAACATTGCTCGCAATACGTGGCTGGTCGTGGTTATCCAAAAATGTATATAACGGCAATCCATTCTGAAGAACGGCGTTTTTTAAACAATGTGCTAGTTCATATATATTATTATTATTGTGGCTGGAAAATATGCTCTTGTACAACATATAATTGGTAACGCTGTGCAGTGTAGAATTATTTACCCACCTTGAATAATCGCCGTGAACAACCTCGCCCATAAGCCAAAAATCCGCTCTTCTCTCTTCTGTAATTTTACGTAATTCTTTCATAAAATTAAAATCCAATACATCGGCAGCATCTACGCGCATACCGTCTATATCAAAATTATCTATCCAAAACAGAGCCGCATCAAACAGGTATTTTTTTATTTCAGGATTTTGAAGGTTGAATTTAGGCAATTCATAGAAACCTGCCCACGTATGGTAGTCAAATTGGTCGCCCATTGGGCTTCTCTTGTCAAAATTTACCCCGGAAAACCAATTGGCAAAATTGCGTTCATTTTGCTGCAATTTGTTGAAAGCAAAAAAATCTCGCCCGCTATGATTAAAAACCGAGTCCAATAAAACACGAATTCCATTATCGTGCATTTTTTTTACCAATGATTTAAATTCATCGTTGGTGCCAAGCCGATTATCTATCTCAAAATAATCCGATACATCGTAGCCGTGGCTACGAGATTTAAGCACAGGGCTGAACAATACCGTGTTAAACCCCATTCCTTTTATATGAGGTATCCATTTTTCAATCACGCCGAGTTTATGCTCAAATACCGCATAATCGTTCATAAACGGCGCTCCAGCAACCGAAAGCGCGTAAATATGGTAAATCTGCGCATCTTCAAACCATTTCCTTTCCATAATCTATCTCAAAGTATCAAAACAAAAGTTCCGATTGTGATAAGCACGCCGCCGATAATTGTCTTTGCGGTTATCGCTTCTTTTAAGATTATAAACGCCATTGCCATTCCAATTACCAAACTGAATTTGTCAATAGGTATCACTTTTGACGCTTCGCCGAGTTGCAATGCTCTGTAATAGCATAGCCAAGATAAGCCTGTTGCAATTCCCGATAAAATCAAAAAGACTAAATTTTTATGTTCAATATTTGCAATATCATTATGTTTTCCGGTGATAAAAACTATAGCCCAAGCCATAACCAAGACAACAACGGTTCTAATTGCCGTTGCTAAATTTGAATTTACGTTTTGAATACCGATTTTCACCAATATAGAAGTCAATGCTGCGAAAAACGCCGATAAGAACGCAAATAGAATCCACGTGTTGCTACTATTCATAGCTGTCCATATTTGCTTTTTTCCACAGCTCCTTACATTCTTCAGAGCAGAAATTGTGCAGTTTGGGATAGTTCTCATTCTTGTTATGAACGGCAACCGTCATCGTGGACTCTTTAGCCTGGCATTGCTCGCACAATGTTTTTCCGAATATTTTTCGCATATATATTCCTCTAAATTTTTATTCCAACAAAAACACTACCGATATATTAGTTGTTATTTCCAATTCGCCTACAGGCAATACCGTTGCATCAGCAGCAGCTTGTTCTACCACAGCAAAAGCAGCCCTTTGATTATATAACCTATTTTGTATTGGCGAAATTGGCTGAAATCCATTTTCCGATACGCTCAATACTTTGACTATTTTGAGTTTTGATAGTTCTGCATATTGATTGGCTTTTTCAACAGCTTTTTTATACGCAAGCTCACGGGATTTAACAAAATACTCAGTTGGATTCTTTACACTAAAATTTATTTGATTTAATTCTATTCCATTTATTTGGATAAGCTGGTCTATTATTCCAGATGCCTTTCCGCTATCGTTGTTGATACCCTCAATAGAAAAGGTTATGCCCTGTTCGGCTTTTTGCCCAATTAAAATACGCGGATGTTTGCTATAATCATATTCTGAGCTAAACCTAAGCGATGCGGTGTTTATATTTTTATCTTCAACGTTTGCTTCTTTTAATACCTTCAACGCCTGCCTAACCATTTTGTTCACTTCTTCTTGAGCCATTTTAGTTGTTTGAGCAACTTTGCTCAAATTAATGCTCATCTGAATCATATCCGGCTGTGCCGATACCGTGCCTGTTCCAGAAACAGAAATGGTGCTTTGGTTTTGCGGTCCAATTCCTCCGTTGCTGCCCGCTGCGCAACCTAATGTGAATGTAGCAAACAATGCTAAAACAAATATCGAAAAGTGCTTTGCTTTCATAAAATTATCTCCTTTTATTATTTTAGGTACTCCAGCAAATCCTTGGCTTCATCAAATAGAGAGCCTTCGCCAAGGTTAAATTTAGACCAGCACTTTTTATTGAGATTATAAACGATGTAATTGCTATCGCCAATATCAAATAACGGCAATAAATCCAATTCCGTACACTCGGCTGCCAAATCATCGGACTCATCTAGCAGGTTATCAGCTGACAATCCCTCAAGTGAGTTCATATCGTTATAAAAAACTCCTTCTTTATTTAAAGAGATAATTTTTTTGAGTTCATCGGATAAATCAACTTCGTAAAGATTTTCAACCTCGCTTATAAGTGAATCATCAACCTGTACCTTATCAAGCTCTTTGAGCGCTTCTTTTAGACTCCTTTCTTCACTCATTTTATTCTCCTAAATAAGTTCTTTCAAGTAAAAATATAGAAAATTATCCTGTCTTATATAAATTTACTCGTCTTAGCGTCCAATTTCCAGCGTTTTAAGTTCGTCCCCCCGTTTTTTCAGCAATTCGGGTGTTTCCTCAACCCTTCTGCAACGGCTCGTCTGCGATTAATCCACATCTCTTATCAAAACCATTTTGTTTCTGCTCGTTTTGCCTTTGATTATCTCTATGCTATTTTTTGCAACACCAAATTCTTTGGAAAGCAGCTTGATTAAAGCATCGTTTGCTTTGCCATCCACAGGTGGGCATTGAATACGAGCTTTGTAACCCGCTTCGGTTTTTATAAGCTCGTTTTTGTTTGCGTTGGGCGTTACTTTGATTTGAATTTCCATTATGTTTCCTTTTTCAAGGCTCCCCTTCTACTATCGCATATTTCTATTTTTTTCCAAAGTTTATTTTTACGAATTTTACTAATTCTTCAAAATCATTTTCATTTTCCAAAAATCGTTTTTTTATTATATACCCTATATTTAACGCTGTATATACATATATGGAATCTTTATCATAATAAATTTTATTGATATTTTCTTTTGTTAAATTTCCGTTGCCAGATTCAGATGTTATTGAAATACATTGTTCATTAATTATTATATTTTGGAATTGTTGCATAGCCTTATTTGAATTAAAATGTTTTTTGCAGATTAAACGCATTCCTATTGTGTAGTAAAAAATCAAAAAAATTATAAGCAATATAAAAGGGAAAAATATTTTTAATAGTTCTAAAGGGGAAACACTATATATGTATTCAAAATCTTCTAAAAGTGGAATTAGGGAAACAACTACAAAAATAATTAACAAAGGATAGAACACTAATCTAACAATTCGTGAAAATCCGCGTTTTCTATGATTTTTATTGAATTGAATATAATCATCCAAACTTACTTTTCCACTTAATTTGTATTCCATGCGCAAAATCTCCTTAATATGTTTTCCCAAACAGAAATATAGCAATTTCTTTCATAATTTATTTTTTTATCTCTTTTGCTTTATATTGGATTATTTCTGCCACTAGCTTATATGGAATGGGATTTTTATATGGAAATTGAATACCACCTTTTGTACATTTATATTCTTTTAATTTATTTTTAAATATTTCAGGGATACTCCCATATAAACCCAAATGATTTTTTTG
>JAITFO010000089.1 GCA_031281265.1 Candidatus Fibrimonadaceae bacterium | reverse complement strand
AGGGAAAAAGATTTCCCCATAACCGTTGTTCGCCCCTCGCACACCTACGATACCATTATACCCGCCGCTATGGGCAGTTCCGGCTGGACAAATTCCGCGAGAATGTTGAACAATAAACCCGTTATACTGCACGGAGACGGAACAACGCTCTGGACCTTGACCCATGCAGAGGACTTTGCAAAAGCATTCACCGCGTTGCTCGGCAACAGCGCAGCTATAGGGCACGCGTTCCACATAACAAGCGATGAATGGCTAACTTGGCGGCAAATTTCGGAAGGCGTTGCAGAGGCACTCAACGCACCCAAACCCAAATTCGTCTGCGTTCCTAGCGAGAAAATCGCGGAAAAAAATCCCGATTTGGGCGCGGGGCTTTTAGGTGATAAAACTTGGTGCGCAATTTTCGACAATTCAAAAATCAAAAAATTCGCCCCGGGCTGGCAAGCCAAAATCCCTTTCAAGGAGGGAATAAAGCGAACAATTGACTGGTTTATGGAAAACCCGGAGAGAAGAAAAATAAACACTGAATTGGATGGATTTTTGGATGGGCTGGTTTAGGGCAAATATACGCGGCTTTTTCTTTTACCTATCTTTAGTAGTAGGTTTGTTCACCTTTGTCCCACCTTGGTTTTTTTATTGCGTTATATTCAGAAAACAAGAACTATTTGCCAACGTGGGCAAACCTTTTTTCAAAATCATATTCCCCATATTTGGTGTTAAAGTGAAGGTGGAAGGTTCATTGCCGGAGAAAAGCCAAGCCTGTTTTATGCTTTGCAACCACCAGAGTTTTATAGATGTTCCAGTTATATTGTATAAAATTTTTCCTGTTGCATTTTTAGCAAAAAAGAGCCTGTTTAGAATCCCCTACTTTGGGCAGATGCTGGCTTATACCAACAGCATTCCCATTGTGCGCGGAGACCCCAATGCAAATTCGGATTTGCAGGACAAAATTAAACACAGAATTTCGCAAAATTTTCCGCTCTTGGCTTTTCCAGAAGGAACTCGCTCAAAAGACGGCGAGCTTTTGCCTTTCAAAAACGGAATCTTTCGCATAATAAAAAAATCCGGCGTTCCCGTGTTCCCCGTCACTATTATAGGTGCACATAAAATTTTGCCAAAAAAAGGCATTGCCCTTTACCCCGGAGAAATAAAAATTATCCCGCATAGAATTATAACGGCAGAAGAGATAGAAAAACTGACTTACGAAGAATTGAGAGATACGGTTAGAGAAGAGATAAAATCATCCCTGCTTTAGCAACCATTCAACTGCTTGTTCTCTATGTGAGAAAAACATCATGTTCTTTCTGCCACCCATTTTAAATATGGCGTTGACAACTATCCTTTTTATACCATCGAATCCTATAACAGCCCCGTATTTTACATAGGGTTTGTTGGATTTCATCCATTCCGCTATGATTCTTTTTGTCTCTGTGTCGAATTTCACATCTCTTATGTTCGTTATGGTGAACAGAGAGTTTTCGGCATATTTTGCTATGGTTTCCTTAGCGACTGCAACGAACTCACTGTATTCGCTGTTCTCTTTGAATTCAGACAGGTCAAGGTAAATAAAATTTTTCCCATCTTGCGTGAATTCCTCTATGCGGTGTTTCATTGTCCAACCCCCTTTAATAAAGTGTCTATCTTCGATATGGCTTCGTCATATCCGCCAATCAAAACGCTTTGTAAAATACTTTCTACGCCAGGACCAACGCCGTCAGCTCGCGAAAATTCCTGCAAATTGTTAACCATTTTGTCTATGTCCGCGGAGTCCAAAAGCTCAAGTGCTTCCTTAAGCCTATTGAGTTCGCTCTTCAACAATTCAAAATCAACAGAGGATTCATACCCATCATTCAAGGAAATTGTATTTCCAAGACTACCTAAAAGTGTTTTCAAATTCATTATGAATGGATCGTTATTTAACTTTATAAAAGTAATATCTTTCTCCTTGCCAGCAAACTCCAATGCTTTTGCGCTTGCAGATAATTCACTGGCACCTATGTTTGCGAGCGCACTCTTCAAAGCGTGGACATAAGTGGTATACAACGGATAATTGCCTGCTTCCAAACTATTTTTGATTTCGCCAATCTTCTGAAATCCGTCTTTGTGGAATACAGCAAGAGTCTGCATATAGCTTTTAAACGTTCCGCCAGACATCTCAATGCCTTTTTTTATATCGATGTCGGCAATTTTCATTCTTGTTGTTTCAAAATCGCTGGTATTAGCATCGGTTGATTTTAACTCCAATTTCTCCTGCTTTTCCTTTGGGAGCCATTTTGCCAAAATAACATTCAACTTCACCATATCTATAGGCTTTGAGAGAAAATCGTTGAAACCATTTGAAAGAAACATTTCCCTTGTGCCAGAAATGGCGTTGGCGGTCAATGCGATAATCGGCAATTCTGCATAATGCGGATTTTCTTTGTCCATTCCCCTTATGAGCTTAGTAGCTTCAATGCCGTCCATCTCCGGCATCATGTGGTCCATGAACACCAAATCATAATCATTTGCCTTTACCGCTTCAATTGCCTCAGCACCGCTCAAGCGTAAATCAATGTGCATTTTATATGGCAACATCAAACCCTCGGCTACCTTCAAATTCGTGTTGATGTCATCCACAATTAGAACCCTGGCCTTAGGTGCAATGAATCGTGCCGTAATATTCTCATTCACGTTATAGGAAAAATTGTCTGCTACGCCGTTTAATATATTCGCAACGGATATAGAATGTACGGGCATAGGTAGAACGCTTAAACTCCTATCGGTAACCGCGTTGCCAAATTCCGTCAGCACAATTATCTGCGTTTTAGAACTGAGTTCCTGTATTATGCTTTTAGCCTGTTCCAGCTGAGAAAAAGAAATGAACAGATATGTGTATTCTTTAGATTTCAGCTTTGCTCGTAGCACATCTTCACTTTCGGCTCGTTCGCAACGCACGCCAAGATTGTCCACGGTGCAGACTATGGAATCGGCATATATTTCATTATGTTCATAAACGAGTACGCTTTTCTCTTCCGGTTTTTCAACCACAGCCAACGGTTCTTGAGATTGTATTTTTTGCGGAAGCGTAATGGTAAATATACTGCCTTTTTTGTACTCAGACTGAACGCTTATATCCCCGCCCATCATTTTGATGAGATTTTTTGTTATGGCAAGCCCAAGTCCCGTGCCTTCAATGCCTTTGTTGGACGCCATATCCACTTGGACAAACTCGCCAAACAACTTTTTTAAATCTTCTGGCTTTATGCCTTTGCCGCTGTCTGTGACATCTATGGTTAGGATAATCGTATCCTCGGCTGTTTCCCCGCTCACGGAAAGAGATACAAAACCTCTTTTTGTGTATTTCACGGCGTTGCTCAATATGTTGAGCAACACCTGCCTTACCCTCGTTTCGTCCCCGAAAAGGGAATTGGGTATTTTGCAGTCTATGTTAGTCACAAACTGCAAATTTGAATCCACAACTTTCATCTTTATAATGCTAATAACATCGTGCACCAGCGAAGAAAATTGATAATTGCTAGGGATTATTTCCAACTTTCCGCTTTCAATTTTTGAAAAGTCCAAAATGTCGTTGATTATGGATAAAAGATTAGTGCTCGCCTGTTTAATGGTCACTACATGCTCGTGAACAGAATCGTTCATATTTTCCCGCAGGGCAAGTTCTGCCATTCCTATTATTGCGTTCATAGGAGTACGAATTTCATGGCTCATCTTTGCGAGAAATTCGCTCTTAGCATTTGAAGCGGCTTTTAGAGCCTCCATTGTTTTGTGCAAAGGATTGAGAAGCCCTAAGATAAATATATTGAATATCACAAAAATTATGGCTATCATCACCATCACAGCGATGAATAACACTGTCATATTGGTTTTATAGTCGTTTATGCTGTCCGGCATCAACGCTACGGAATACCACCCGAGCAAAGGAATTGTGCCCAAGGCAATTCTCCCTAGCTTGGTATCTATAGTTTGTATTTCTTTTGGTTTAAGATTTTTTGCAAGGGTAATAATATCCAAACCTATTTCGTTCAACTCCTCGTTGATATTTTTTTTAGCAGTTACAAGTTCGATGTTTTTCGCTCCGGTAATTTCTCCAGCGGCATTAAAAAAATAAAATTCCTCTTCACCGGTGTTGTCCTCATACACCTTGTTTACAAACGAGGAAAGATTTATGCCCGTTCCCAATATGCCAATGGGTTTGTGTTTATTGTTGAAAACCGGTGCATTGATCCATAGGTTGG
>JAITFO010000059.1 GCA_031281265.1 Candidatus Fibrimonadaceae bacterium | reverse complement strand
TGTCTTTATCAAGTTCACAGAATGAATTAATATCTTTAAAATAATTATTATATATATCATCATAATCATCTTGATCAAATAAATTATCATCCATAATTTGCAGTTATCCTTCATTCACGGGGCTAAAACAAAACAGGCATAAAAATCGCCCTAAAAACTTTAATGCCTACATCCTGCACTCGCTGGTTGCAACATAAATATAGAAAATTGGAAAGTATATTCAAAGAAAATGGCAGTTAATACCTCAAACTGGTAGCTTATTTTCCAATAGTGACACAGTACGTTAAATAAAATATGGCAAGATTTATTTCGCAAAACAGAAGGCCAACACGGAGAACGTCCCCCTGTTTTTATTATCCCAAAGTTTCCATCGCAAATCACAAACGCAGGTTTTTTTATCGTTTTTTTAATCACTTGCCTTGCTTTGCAGTTCTGGCATTTGTACCGTTGTTTGCCAGTAGAATTTTTACCAGCCTTCACCATTAGGTTTCTACATATTTCACACCTGAATTTATAACTATTTTCCATATAATTTTACTCCTCAAAGTAAAACTATGCTAAAAAAACATAGTCATCGGATTTCAGCTCGCTTTTATATCCCAAAAATGGCAATTAACTCAAAAATAACTCTCTATAAAATATTTCCCAAGTTCATTCGTCTTATATAGTAGAGGAGAATAAATTATGAGAGATCCAATAAAGTTTAGGTTTGCAGGTATCTTTATGATACTTGCTATGTGTGCGGTGTTCGGCTTGGCTGCTATGCTGCTTTGGAACGAGCTTATGCCGCAGCTTTTTGCCCTTCCCCAGATAAGCTATTTTCAGGCGGTTGGGCTGCTGATTCTTGCTAGGCTGCTTTTTGGCGGCATAGGAGGGGGTGGCTGGCGGCACCACCACCACGGTGGGCACGAAGCAAGGGACAAGCTACGGGAAAAGTTGCTAAATTCTCATTTTCACAACCGCTTCCACGAGCATTTCGGTGCCGAAGAAACGAGACCGCACAGTGAAAACAGCGAAAAAAAGGAGAAAAACAATGAATAATCCAGTTATTTCAGTACAAAATTTAGTCAAGCGTTACAAAAACGCAGACAAGGCGGCAGTTGATGACGTCAGTTTTTCTGTAGAGAAAGGGGAGTTCTTCGCCTTTCTGGGCGCAAATGGCGCAGGAAAAACCACAACCATTTCAATCTTGACCACCACGTTATCAAAAACCTCCGGCGAAGTTAAAATTGCCGGATTTGATATAGAAAAAGAGGCACGCAAAGTGCGGGAAAGGGTAGGTATAATTTTTCAACAGCCAAGCCTTGACCCACAACTTTCTGCGGAGCAGAATATCCGCTTTCACGCCTGCCTCTATGGGATGTACGGATACCGCCCTGCTTTTAAACTTATGCCAGCCGCATATCGCAATAGGGTGATGGAGCTTGCCGAAATCGTGGGCATACAGGATGTGCTTTTCAAGCCTATAAAAAAACTTTCCGGTGGGATGCAGCGTAAGCTGGAAATTATCCGCAGCCTTATACATACGCCCGATGTGCTTTTCCTTGATGAGCCAACGCAAGGGCTGGATGCCGTGAGCCGCCGTTCCCTATGGGAATACATCAACGAAACTCGCACCCGCTACGGGACAACCGTTTTTTTGACAACGCATTACATAGACGAAGCCGAGAATGTTGATACGGTGTGTTTAATAAACAAGGGAAAAATTTCGGCTTGCTGCTCGCCAGAGGAATTGAAGCGTGATTTGCTGAGGCACGAACTTATTATCGATGCCGATGATAGAACCGCTCTGCTAAATGAGCTTTCCGCGCTCGGGTTGCCTTTTACGGTGAATGGGCGTATAGTTGTTCCCTATGAGGAAGAATCTCCTCAGGAAATCATTTCCAAGATACGGACAAAGCTGACTGTATTGAAAATACATGAACCGTCATTGGAAGATGCATATATTGAATTTTTAACCAAACAATCAAAGAGGGCTGTAGCATGACCGAACTCGTTTTATCGCAAAAAAAATCGTGGCTGTTCCGGGAACTGAATACCATAGTTACCGTTATGGCACGGGAAATCACCATTTTCTTTAAGTCTCCGGCTACTGCAATTACGAGCCTTGCTATGCCTATAGTTATGATGGGCATGATAGGTGGCAACATTATGCAGAATATGGCGGGCGGTCTTGGCTTCCAGTTTGGGCAATTTATGCTCGTGGGAATGTTGGTCAATATGCTTTTTATGATGACCACAATGGGCATGACCTCGCTTGTGGATGACCACGATATAGATTTCAACCAAGAGATGCTGGTATCGCCCGTTTCCCGTTATTCGCTGATAATAGGGAAAATACTCGGCTCCGCCTTTGCAGCAATATTCAGTATGGCTGGGACTTTGGTAGTTGGCTTTGCTATGGGCATAACTTTGCCTATAAACAAACTTCTTATGATTCTCGCTTTGTCTCCGCTGATGTGCCTCTCCGGTGGTGCGCTCGCTATGATAATCATCGGGCTTATAAAAAGCAAAAGAGCTGCGAATATGGCTGTTATGTTAATCGTTATGCCGCAGATGTTCCTCTCCGGTGCTATTATCCCGATTAACAATTCATCAGGTCTTTTGTTGGTTTTGAACCGCATTATGCCAATGACATATTGCTTAGACCTTGTTCGGGCGGTGGTTTACAATGGCAGCCCGGAATACAGCAATGTTGTGATGTTCAACCCTATGGTGAATTTCGCGGCAATCGTGGCGCTTACGGTGGTTTGCCTAATGGTAGGCACATACTTCTTTGCACAGAGCGAGAAGAATAGGTAGTCTTAAAATATTTTGACAGCTTATTCGTCTTCTATATTAGAGGAGAATAAAATATGAGGAATTTGTGTCAAAAAAATCAGTTGCAGAAATTTTTTCCGATACCAGTGAACGTTTGCTGAAATTCATTCGCTCGCGGGTTAATAGTTTTGAAGACGCAGAGGATATATTACAAGATGTTTATTACAAATTTATACAGGCAGATAATATGGTTAAATTAGACCCTATAGAAAATACAGTGGCGTGGCTATACAAGGTTGCTCGCAACAGGATAATCGACGTTCGCAAAAAAAAGAAAGAGGAATCTCTTTCCGAATACTACAACGAGGAAGATGACGAATACGTTTTTGAGGAGATAGCCGACCTCTATGAGGAGGAGCCCGAGGAAATTCATGCGGCTATTGCCTCCTTGCCAAAAGAGCAGCGCGAGGTCTTTGAGATGACCGAACTGCTGGACTTTTCCGTAAAGGAAGTTTCGGAGCTTACCAACACGCCTCTCAACACGGTTCTCTCCCGCAAGCATTACGCGGTTAAGTCTTTGCGAAAAAAGTTGCTGTAAGTTTCTAGTTTGAGTAAAATGAAAATAGGCATATCTTATTTTGGAGTGCGAAATCCTGAGTGGGTTCGCAAAGACATGAAAGCTATCAAAGAGGCTGGCTTCAACTGCGTGCTGCACACCTTCGCAGAAGAAGACCTGCAGTATTACCCGCAAACCATGAAAGAGATTATAGCCCTCTCCAACGAAGAAGGTTTAAAAGTTTATGTGAACCCTTGGGGCGTAGGTCGGGTGTTTGGTGGTGAGGCTTATTCTGAGCTTGCAGCTAGGAATAGCGAAATGGCTCAGGTGAGCCTTGAGGGCAAGCCTCTGGTAGCAGCCTGCCCAAATAGTACGTTTTTCCGCAGCTATATAAGCGAGTGGATAGAGGCAGCTTGCAAGTGCGATATAGAAACGGTGTTCTGGGACGAGCCTCATTTTTATTTTGAAAAAGGTAAACCCGAATTACATACCTGCGGCTGCAAGGTCTGCTCCGAGCAGTATAGGGAACAAACTGGCAAAGAAATCCCGAAAGTCCCAGACGATGAGTTTAAAGCCTTTAAGCAGAGAAGCCTTATATCTTTTTTAGCGTTTGCCACGGAGCAGGTTCATAAGTTCGGCAAAAGAAACTCTATATGCTTGCTCCCGCCTTGGTTCCCGGCTGGTTTGGAAAACTGGGACGAGGTGGCAAGCCTGCCCTTTGTTGACGAAATAGGGAGCGACCCATACTGGGAAAAAGGCGATTCCCTTGAAAAAGTCCAAAAAATGTATGGTGAAACCAGCGAAAAAATCGCAAATTTGGCAAAAAAACACGGAAAAGAAGCCCAAATGTGGATAAAAAACTACCATATTGAGGCCGGAACCGAGCATTTTGCAAAAGAAGCCACAGAGATAGCCTCTAGGGCAGGCATAAAAAACATATTTGCTTGGTCTTACTTGGGGTCTAAATATATGGACTATTTACGCTCCGAAAACCCCGAATTGGTATGGAAAACCCAAATAAAGGCTTTTAGCCTGGCAAAAGCTCGTAATTTTTCTGTATAATTTTACTATATTCAACTCATAATAACTTGTATTTGCAAAATAAAGGATCAATTTTTGTTTTGCGAACCTATAAACGGAGGTTTTTGTGGAAACAGATAGTGACATTCTGGCTGAGTATGTCGAAGAGTCGCGTGAGCATCTCAATCATATAGAATCAATTTTCGAATCTATAAGAAAGACGGGTGAATCCCACCCCGATTCCATAAATGAATTGTTCCGCGCTATCCATACCATAAAGGGTTCTGCTGGCTTTTTAGGTTTAACCGCAATCGGGACACTTACCCATGCGATGGAAAGCCTTTTGGACTCTGTACGTGAAGGTCGGTTGACAATGACCCCGGATATTACAGAAGTTCTTATGAAGGGCAGTGATATGCTGGCCGATATGTTTGACGATGTTTCTAAAAGCGGTGAGTTTGATATTAATGATGTTGTAGTTACGCTGAAAGCATTAAACAGCGGGGAAGCACCACCAGCTGCGGCTCCAGCCAAGGCCGCAAAAAAAACAGCAGCAAAAGCTGCCGCCGCCCCAGCAGATGGAGCATCGCAAATGTCGGTCTCTGATGTGCTGGCTAAGTTCCCTGAGCTTGCTGGTACTGTACCACAGCCGCCACCAGCAGCAGCCCCTGCACCAGCAGCTCCAGCAGCCGCTCCGGCCCCAGCCGCCGCTGCCGCACCGTCTTCACAAGCGCTTAAAGCCGCTGCTGCTGCCACTGATGCTAAACACGAAGAATTCTTACGTATAAAGGTTGACCTGCTCGACCGTCTTATGATGCTTGCGGGCGAGCTTGTTCTTGTTCGCAACCAGCAGCTTATGCACTTGGAACAATCGGATGCCACACTGCGTAGCATAACGCAAAGCCTTGACTCCGTTACAACGGAACTTCAAGAAACTATAATGCGCACTCGAATGCAGCCTATAGGTAGCGTGTTCTCCCGTTTTTCCAGAATGACCCGCGACCTTGCTCGCAAACTCAACAAAACAATAAACTTTGTAACAGACGGTGACGAAGTAGAACTTGATAAAAACATTTTGGAAGCTATCGGCGACCCTCTTACTCATTTGGTTCGTAATGCCTGCGATCACGGTATTGAACCTCAAGCAGATAGAGACGCAGCTGGCAAAACCGACCCGCCAACCGTAACTCTTTCCGCATATCACGAAAGCGGACAGATTCACGTGGACGTTAAAGATAACGGAAAAGGCATGGGCCATGAAGCTATCCGCAGAAAATGCTTAGAGAAGCGTCTCAAAACTGAAGATGAACTCGCCAGAATGAGCGAGAACGACTTGTTGAATTTGGTGTTTTTGCCAGGTTTCTCAACAGCTCAGGTAATTTCCGATGTTTCGGGTCGTGGCGTTGGAATGGACGTTGTTAAAACAGGTGTTGAAAAATTCGGCGGTTCGGTTTCCTTGACCTCTGTAGAAGGGCAAGGTTCAACTGTAAAACTTCGCTTGCCTTTAACACTTGCAATTATACCTTCTCTGATTGTTCAAAGCGGAGAAGAGCGTTTTGCAATTCCACAGGTAAATTTGGAAGAACTTGTTTGCCTTTACGACAAAGATGCCTTTACGAGAATTGAATGTGCAGGCGCAAGGGAAGTGTTCCGTTTGCGCGATACATTGCTCCCGATGGTTCGTTTGCGCGAAGCGCTTGCCCGTCAGAGAATGTTCGACGAAGACGCTCTTTCCGAGGTCACCGAGCAAAACTCCGAGGCTCGCAAAGAACTCGCTAACAAATTCAAAGAAGCGGAAGAGAGCGGACATTCAATGCATTATTCGTTGAATTTTGCTGTTCTGCGTTCAGGTGGTTTGCGTTTTGGTTTGATTATAGACCGCATTCACGGCAGCGAAGAAATTGTGGTTAAACCAATGCACAGAGCGGTGAAAAGCATTTCTCTTTATTCCGGCGCAACGGTGCTTGGAGATGGCAAAGTAGCTATGATTTTGGATGCTGCAGGCCTTGCTCGTCATTACAATGTGCGTGATGTTAGCGGCGGAAAAGACCAAAAGAAGCAAAAAGCCGCAACCGAAGAGGGTGCCGAGCTTCGTTCCTTGCTGTTGTTCTCCAACGGAGGCAATGAGCAGTTTGGCGTTTCCATGCAAGATGTTAAACGTGTAGAGGCTATAGAGACTTCTACTATAGAACGGATAGGTTCTCAAGAGTATGTAACTTTAGATGGCGTTTCTACCCGTGTTGTTCGTTTGGAAGATGGTTTGCAGGTTCAGAGCAGCAGCCAGCCAGAAAATATGTTCTTCCTTATTCCGCAAAACGCTCGCAAGCCTTATGGTTTGTTGGTGGAAAAACTGGTGGATAGCGGACATTATGAGGTTAAACTCAATAAAGAGAGCTATAAAACAGACGGCGTAGAAGGTACAGCTTTAATCAAAAAGAAAATGACAGTTCTTGTCAATTTGGAGCAACTGATGCAACTTGTTGATGGAATGTGGTACGGAGGTAATGTATGAGCCAAGAAGAAATAGATCCGGCGCAGAATTCAGTTATGCAAATGTGCACATTTCGCATGGCAAACCGCTTATTCGGCGTTAACATCCTTGATGTAAAGGAAGTGAACGAGAATACCAATGTTACACCTATTTACCACGCTCCTCCAGACATTTGCGGGTACATAAATATTCGTGGGCAGATTCTCCTTGTGGTTAATTTGCGCGAGACCTTTGGTTTTGACCACGGACATAAAACCAACGTAAGTGCTGGCGGCAAAGTTGTGGTATTTAAGCCAAGCGTTGACGAGCCATTTGGTATTTTGGTGGACGAAGTTTGCGATGTGGTTTCTGTTGAACATAGCCGCATTGTAGATAGACGTGCCGGAGAAACAAATGCTAGCAGCGAAGCAGCTAGAGAGCTTCGCAGAGCCAAAGATGGCATTGTTTTTGGTGTTTGCCCTTTAGAAAAAGAATTGCTTTTGGTTTTGAATGCTCGCTATATTTTAGCGAAGCAGACGGTAAAATCATCAGAAATGAAATAGCCTACCTTAGCGGGTAAGTTTTTCTATATTGCCAAGCAGAATGGCTAAAACGATAGCAATTTGCAACCAAAAAGGCGGTGTTGGCAAAACAACAACCGCTGTCAATTTGGCTGTTTGTTTAGCCGCACTCGAAAAAAAGACTCTTTTGATAGACATTGATCCGCAGGCAAACACAAGCCAAAGCACGGGCATAAACGAAACTTTGGATGAGGATATTTACGAGGCTCTTATCTTGACAGAAAATCTGGAACAAGCTACCGTTGAAAGGTTATCCAGAATTATAAAACCCGTAAATCCAGAATTCAAATTAGACTACCTCAGTATTTTGCCTTCCAGCCCTGGGCTTGCGAAATTGGAAATGGAACTTGTAAATGCAGCAAATAGGGAACGCAGGTTGCAAAGGATTATCAAAGCTGTAGAAGCAAATTATGATTATATTATCATAGATGCGCCACCGAGTTTAAATTTGCTCACCATAAACACCCTTACGGCGGCGAACAGCGTTGTTGTGCCAGTTCAGTGCGAGTATTTTTCTTTGCAGGGAGTGGCAGAACTTTTAAATACAATAAAACTTGTGCAGAGCAATCTCAACCCGAGTTTGAAAATAGAAGGCGCACTTCTCACAATGTACGATACTAGAAACTCCCTCTCCAAGCAGGTTGCGGAGGAAGTTCGCGGAAACTTTCCTGGAAAGGTATTCAATTCAATAATACCTCGCAATGTAAAGTTGGCAGAAGCCCCTTCGCATGGCAAGCCCATTTTGCTTTACGATATTCAAAGCGCAGGTAGCCAGGCTTATATGAATTTGGCAGAAGAAGTTTTGGAGACTGCCAATGGGTAAAAAGTCTATGGGTTTGGGCAGAGGAATGGGCGAAATACTGCGCGACCACTCAGCGGATATTGAAAATGTCACAAACGAAAGGCCGAGCGAACAAACTACAAAAGTTCCTATTGACCTTGTGGATGCTAATCCCTTTCAACCGAGGAAATTTTTTAATGAAGAATCTTTGCAAGAACTTGCGGAGAGCATAAAATTGCATGGAATTTTAGAGCCGGTTCTGTTGCGGAAAAAGGCGGAACGCTATCAAATTGTGACTGGCGAGCGTAGGATTAGAGCAGCCAGAATTGCAGGTTTAAGCGAAGTTGAAGCTCGTATTTTTGATTTGCTCTCCGATAAAGCGATGGCGGAGTGGGCAATTATTGAGAATATTCAGCGCGAAGATTTAGACCCTATAGAGACGGCGAGTTCTTACCAGCAGCTTTTGAGTTCTTACGGTTATACCCATGAGGATTTAGCGGAGAGATTGAGCAAATCCAGAACCGCGGTTACCAATACGCTACGTTTGCTGAACCTGCCGGAGCAGGTTAAAAAATGGATTTGCGAAGGCAAGCTCTCGGCTGGGGCAGCGCGTTCTCTGCTCTCTCCAAATGTGGGTGATCCTATCCAAGCGGCAAAGAACATCATTGAAAAAGGGCTTTCCGTTAGAGAGGCGGAGCTTATGACTCAGGAATCAAAAAAGAAAAAGAAACGTGGCCAAGCGGAAACCTCCGCAATAGGCCCTGATATGCGGAATTTTTTGAACACTTTGCAGAATATCTTTGGGACAAAGGTGGAATGCAAAACTCTTGGCAAAAATTCCAATAAAGGTACTTTGATAATACATTATTCATCTTATGATGATTTAACTCGTATTCAACAGGCGGTGACATAAATATGAGAAGACTATACACCATACAGATAATTCCAGAAGGCTCAACAAAGGTGCGTACATACCGCGTTAAAAGAATCTGGCTCAAGCTATACGCGTGGGTTATTTGCCTTTTTGCCATTCTGCTTTGCATATTTATATGGAAGTTTGCTGAGATAAATATGCAGTTGGCAATCGCATGGAAACTTAAAGCCGATAACGACTGGCTTATGAAACGGCATATAGAATACGAGTCCATATTTTCGGATCTCGATTCCATATATGCAATAGAAAACCAAATACAGAATATTTTGGAGACTTATTTGGAAAATGATTCAAATAAGGTTCATTCTATTTTAGACAAAAACCGCTTTACGCATATATCCTCTAAAAAAGTTCAGATGGATACAGATTTTGAAGCGGAGATGAATATAAATAGGCAAAATCTGGATGCGTTCCCGAACATGCTTCCTGTTATGGGTGTTATCAGCAAGCTTTATTCAGAAGACCATAAGGCGGTGGATTTTGCATCCGCTATGAATGAACCGGTTTTTGCCACTGCAAGCGGCAAAGCTGTTTTTGCGGGTGATAAAGGCGATTTAGGGCTTGTGGTTGAGATAGACCACGGTGGCGGGTTTATAACCCGCTATGCGCACATGTCTAGATTGGCGGCAAGATCGGGGGCTCAGGTACGTAAAGGCGAAATAATAGGTTTTGTGGGCAATACAGGCAATTCCAGCGGAGAGCATTTGCACTACGAGATCCTTTTAAATGGCAAAAGCATGGACCCAACAAAGTATTTTTAATGATTTTATTTACTATATTACCCCCATCACATTTTTAGAGGTTTTTGGATATGTCTTCTCCTAAATACAGCGGTGAAATTACGCATTTAAGTTCCTCCACGGTTATAGAGGGGGATATAAGATTGGAAAATGATATTCGTATCGCAGGTTCTGTCGTTGGTACGATAAACACAAAAGGAGCTTTGGTGGTTGAGCGGACAGGCAAAATCAAAGGCGAATTAAATGTAAGCTCTGCAACCATCGCTGGTAAAATTCAGGGTAACATAGAGTGCGATGGCTTAATGACCCTAGAAAGCGGCTCTTGTTTTGTGGGTGATATAAAAACCCGCCAGATTGTGATAAATGAGAGCGCGGAATTTCAGGGAAATTGCGCCATGCCTATAAGCAACACCACAGCCGACTAGCGGAGCTTGTACAGTTTATCCCCTCTCCTTACAGGTTCTTTGATGGACATTGAGAAAACGCTTGCTTTTTGAACTTTATCGACGTTCTTTTCGTTTTCTCTAAGTTCCGTGGCTTTTTGTTCCACCACACCTGTGGTGGCTCCAATTATGAGGATATCTTCACCAACGCAAAGCTCCTCTCCTGTTTCAAACAATATTTCCGCAACCCCGATTTTTGAAAAATAGTTGGTGATTTTTCCCAGATAGACCTTTGACCTTACGGCCTTTGTTCCATGAACATCGGATAATTCAGCGAGCTTTGCCCCTAGGTAGTAGCCGTCCCAAAAGCCTCTGTTAAAAACCGTTGCGAGTTTTTCTTTCAGCATCATTGTCTTTTCTTTTGTCAGAGTTTTTTTAAAGTGGGCATCCGCAGCTTGCCTGTAACATTCAACCGTTGTCTTTACATATTCTGGTGCGCGCGCCCTGCCTTCTATTTTAAGGATAGATACTCCGGCTTCTATAATTTTATCTATAAATTCAATGGAGCATAAATCTTTTGGAGACATTATGTATTTGTTGTCTATTGCGAGCTCTTCATCGGTTTCCAAATCTTTGGCCAAGTAACTGCGGCGGCAGCTCTGGAAGCAAGCTCCTCTGTTTGCGGAATGGTTGTAGTGGTGCAGGCTTAAATAGCATTTGCCGGAAATTGCCATGCACAAAGCACCGTGGCAAAAAATTTCAATTTTCAACAGATTCCCGGAAGGGCCTTTTATCTGCCGCTTCTCAATTTCTTTAGCCACATCTGCAATTTGGGGAATTGTGAGTTCCCTTGCCAGCACAACAACATCGCAAAGTTTTGAAAAAAAATCCACAGCTTCAATGTTGGAAATGTTCAACTGCGTTGAAGCGTGTAGTTCAAGGCCTTTTTTATGTGCATAGTTTAACACCGCCATATCTGATGCTATTATCGCGTTTATTCCGTTCTCCGTTGCTGCATCCACTATTTGCTGCATCTGTTCCATTTCGGAATCGTAGATTACGGTGTTCAGCGTTAAATATGATTTTACATTTTTCTCTTTGCATATATCGGTTATTTTTGCTAAATCGTTTAAACTGAAATTGTTTGAATTTCTAGCCCTCATATTCAGATTTTGCACACCAAAGTAAACAGAATTTGCTCCTGCATTTATGGCTGCCATAAGCGACTCGTAAGAACCTGCTGGTGCCATTATCTCTATTTGATTTTGAGGCATAGAGCTAGCTCGTGTTTTTCCCTGTAAGGCCCTTGCAGGTTCCATATCTTTGCGTCTGGGTATGAATCATTTTTTAAGACGGAAAAAAAATGCCCGCCCAAGCATTTGTAATAAGCCTCTTTTTTTACCCAGTGATGGTAAAAAACATCTGCTTTGTTAGTTGCTTCGCTTTGGGCAAAAAATCTTTTTGAGATAGCCTTAAAATTTCTGTCGCGGTAAAATTCCAAATCCACCCCAACCTCACATTCTTTTGAATATGCAAGAACGCATTGCCCTCTGCTATCGCTCCAGTTTGCAAAGCCCATTCCTTTCTGTAAATGAGGCTTGCCCAAGCTGTCCGTTTCTATATGTACCTTTGATACATCCAAGATATGCGAGAGGATTTTATTCACCCATGTTTTAGGGTTTTCGCCATCGGGCATTGCATATATATATACAGAGGCTTCTGGGCAACGCAGAATCATATGTGTTTCTAAGGGCATCAATGGAGATAAGGGGAGTCGAACCCCTGACCTACGCATTGCGAACGCGTCGCTCTACCAACTGAGCTATATCCCCGAGGTAGGGTAAATATAGTAATTTTATCCTTCATTTAAAAATTTTTTTCAAAATATATTTATTAAACCAATAAGGTAAAAAATCATTTACTAAAAATAATTTTTCATCTTTTTTCTGAGCGATAAAAGAAATTTTTTTGCCAGAATTATCAAAAAAGAAAGCTTTATCTGCCAAAAGCATCGCTTCGTAAATATTGTCCAAACTGCGGTAGTATCTTTCTTGAATTTTTTTCAAAGGGACGAAATGCCCACCCATTTCTTTTCTCATTTGAACCCTTTTTTTATTTATATTTGGATGCTCAGTGGAAATCACGTATAAATAAACCTTATACCCATATTTTTTTGCCTTGCGAATTTCATCTAATTTTGACTTATGAGAGAACACCGTTTCAAAAGCAAAAGACGAATTTGAATTTATAAGCATTTTTTGTCGCAAAAATTCCGCTATGCTTGCGGATATATAAGCAGTTCCTTTTGGTAGAAAGGTTGAATTATTTAAAAAATCAAAAAATTCGTTCATTGAAAATTTCAACGGGAAGCTATTTAAATCAAAAGGTTTTTTCAATTTTTCTGCTATTTCGTCAGCATTTATAAAACAATAATCTTTGAAGGCTTTTGCATTAACTAAATGATAATAAAGCGTTGTTTTCCCAGAACCATTCGGTCCTGCAAATATTCTCAGTCGTTTTATGCTAGACATACAATTGCGAAAATTTTATTTATGCTTTTTTTGTACTTTATTTATTTTTGTCTTAGTATTATTTTTCTGCAATTTTATAACTCCACTCCATATAGGTTTCACTTGCTTAGGAGCTTTAGCCAGCACCTTCTCCTCTCCATCGGGATATTCTTGGATAATATGACCATCTTTGATATAAGTGACTGCAAAACCTCGCCGTCTAGCTCTTTCAGCAGCCCGCCTGCCTGCTTTGGCAAATATTTCTTTGTATTCTTGGGACTTACGAGTTCCTATCATAAGCTCATCTTCGTTATACCTGTGCATATAACATAATATAGCAAATAAATCTCTACCAACTGAGCTATATCCCCGAGGTAAAGGGAATATAGTAAATTTTTCGTTATCTCAAAACCGTGAAATCTACTTGCTCATGGCAAGGTGAAGTCGTCACTGTCATAAGCGTACCGTGCATCTAAACCATATACTACAAGTTCCGACATATTGTTGATTGCCCAGTAAACTCTTCCGTTTCTGCTGTTGTAGTGCAAAAAGTCTCCTATATTTAGGCGAAGCCCTTGGAGGTCTTTGGCTGGCGAGAGAGGATTGCCTGCTTCGTTTATGATTTGCATTTTGGTGGTTAGATATTTTGAGCCCCCTGTTGATGGCAGTTCATACAGCTCCCATAGCAAAAGGTATTGCCCTGAGCCTATGCCTACTATTTTTGGATGACCTACGCTGCGGTTGTCGCTTGCGGCGTAGGTTGTTAGGTAGAGCGGATTGGAAATTTGTTCATAATCGTCAAGAGTGAGTATAAGGAGGTTGCGTTTATCTGGACTTTCTCCGTAAGTGCCTGCAAAGATATAGCCACTAGATGTTTTTGCCAAGCCGCCCATTTGCGCATTCGTGACGTTAGCCCCGTCATTTCCGGCAAATCTAAAACTTTTCCACGACTGCTCCCGTGTGCAATAATATCCCTCGTGATTATAAAATTCCTCGTAACTACATTTTTCAAAGTTAAAAGCCCTTGGAAGAGCATCCCCGTGGTCAGCAAACACAAAGCCATCGTTTATGGGAAGAATAAATTGATTGACAGAATGGGAGATGTATGGTGGCGAACTAGAAGGAACTTGTTCAAAAGTATCTTTGTTCAATATAAAACCATAAGATGCCTGATGTGATATATTGTCAGCCCCTCTAAACATCAAGCGACTAAAATAAACCGCTATACTGGAACCTGATATTTCAAGCACGCAATTCCCAGCAACAAAAGGCACCCGCACTCCTCGATAACTGCGGGGTTTACGTTTATAGGTCTTTATTTTATTTCCGCTTCTGTCATACTTAACCATTGCCATATTTTCAGGTTCATTCTCCGCATCTTCTCCTTGGCGAACATCAGCTGCTTCTTTTCCGTAAAAGAAATAGTAGTTTCCCTCTTTGTCTTTGGTGAAAGCACCAAACATATCAAATTCATAAGGGAAGTTGAATGTTCCTTGCAGTTCCAGCGTCATTGAAAACTCATAGATATGGGCGATTTTAGCGTTATCGTCTAATACGCAGACCGTTATGGTGCCGTCTTCGTTTACGAATGTGGAGACCGGAGGAATAACAGCATGATATCTGAGATACCAGTTTCCAGCGTAGTCAGCCGCATTTCTGATGTTGTAACCCACGTTTACCGCTTGCCGCAAAAGCGAGCCGCCACCATCGTTCACTTGGGGATAGGAACTGTTTGAGGAATACCCCCCTTCCTCGCTGGAACTGCTGCCTTTTAGCCATTCTTCAATGGTTTCCCAGCTATGTTCGCCGCAGGAAATGGTGAATAGTGAGGCAAGCACAAGGGCTGCTGAGAGTGCGAGTTTAGTGAATTGCTTTTTCATTTTTTATCTCCTTTCAACTAATAGTCATTTTCTCGTAATAAAATATACAAAAAAATGACATTGTTGTCAAGGGGAAAATGCTGAAAAATTTGCCCTGTGTGCGGTTGTCGTGCGTTTGTGTGTGGCTGTCCCTACGGTGCTGGTTGTTGTGTTGTTTTTTCGCTATCCTTAATCTTATCATACAATTCTTTCACCGACATATCTTTATACAAACCTCTCTGCCAAATGGTATAATCAAACGGCTCTCTTAAAACAAGCGTAATAAATCGCTCTGCTTCCACAGTTCCAAGATTTTCAGCGAGAACCCGCATTCCGCTGCTCTTAATAAGCGTATCACTTATCATAAAAAAATTCCTCCACGAATGTTATAGGATTTGCCAAAGATATTCCTGTCACATCTTTATTCAAAATCTTTTTATCCGTTGTAATAAAGAAATCGGCTTTGGAATAAATTGCACAAGCTACGTGTA
>JAITFO010000034.1 GCA_031281265.1 Candidatus Fibrimonadaceae bacterium | reverse complement strand
CTCGCCTTGGTCTGCTGGGCGGCGTGGCTGGAGATGGCCTCAACGCTCTCGTTCACCTTCACAATTATGCCAGAGACATTGTTTATAGCCGTAACCGCTTCGTTAGTGCTCAGCTGGATGCCCTCTATGCGGCGGGCTATGTCGTCTGCGCTTTTTGCGCTTTGGTTCGCAAGTTCTTTGATTTCTCCGGCAACAACGGCAAAGCCTTTGCCTGCCTCACCTGCGGATGCCGCCTCAATGGTAGCGTTTAGAGCGAGAAGATTAGTTTTGTCCGCTATGTTTTTGATTACGCTGGTCACCTGCCCTACCTCTTTGGCGGCTGCGCCCAGCTTGTTCATGGATTCGGTGGCTTCGTGAGAGCGGTGCGTGGCATCCCCGGCAACTTTGCGGGCATCACCGGCATTGCTGGATATTTGGCTGATGCTTGCGCTCATCTGCTCTATAGCAGCGGCTATGGTGTTCATATTTGTGGACATCTCCTCCGCTGCGCCTGCTACCTCGGTGGCACTAGCGGAGGCTTGCTCTGCGCCGCTCGCCATTGCGTTGATGTTTGTTGCAACCTGCACTACTGCGCCTGCTACCTCATTAGCACTTACTGATGCTTGTTCTGCGCCGCTCGCCATAGCATTGATGTTTGTTGCAACTTCCTCGGTGGTGCTGGCTACGGTTGTGCTCTGAGCTGTGCTCTCCTCGGCTGCGCTGGCTACCTGCCGGCTTACAGCGGAAAGTTCCTCGGCGGAGCTGGCAAGGGTCTCGGAGTTTTGGTGAAGGTTTCTGAAAATGTTCTGCAATTTAGAGCCTAGGCCGTCCAATGCCTTGGAGAGAATGCCAAGTTCGTCTCCGCGCTCCAAATCAGTGCGGACGGTCATGTCGCCTTTCTCCATCTTGGAGATGGCAGCCACAACTACATTAAGGGGGCTGGTGATGGAAATTGTGAGGAATATGCCAAGGCCAACGGCAAGAATAAGCACCACTATTAAAATGGTAATCGCTGCGTTTATGGCTTTAGCGGCATTTGCTGAAGCATCGTCAGAAAGTTTGCTCACTCCGCTAACTCTTGATTCTTTAGCTGCTTTCATAGCAACTGTCATCGCATCTGCGGCATTGTTGACGACGTCTGGAAAGTCTTCCGTGTTGACACCTTCCGAATCAAAAGCTCTGGAGTTTTTCGCATACTTGCGTACTTCATTGATATAGACATCCGTCAAACTCTCCACCTTTTTCAGAAGGTCTATTCCACCAGCCGTAATCACAGTTTTCATCTGCTCTTCTACGGTTTTGTTTATTTCCTCGTTGATGGCGTCCAGCTCCTTTAAAACCTCGGCGCGCTTCTCGGGGGTTTTGGCAAGGCGCCAGTTACGCGCAACAACACGCAGTTCCTGTATTTGGTCAGAGGTGGTCACAAAAACACCCAGTGGAACCGCTCCTTTCTCGTACATGACATCGGTCGCAAGGCTAACCTCTTTCAAGCTATTTATGGCATATATCCCCATAAATGCCGCTAATGCTGCTATAAATAAAAAAGAAATGATTAGCTTTGGGCCTATTTTGACGTTCTTCATTGCTCTATCTCCTGTTTGAAGTTAATAAAATAGTAAAATTTTATAGAAAAATAGTAAATTTTATGGTTATACCGCGAATTGGTCAACCACTCTTTTAATATCGCTTGCTATTCTCGCCAATTCATTGGCATTTTTGCTAACTTGCTTTGCTACCTGAACGCTACTATTGGAGGCTGTGTTCATATCAGTTGCATTGTAACTGATAAGTTTGCCGCCTTTAGAGGCTATATTTGCGCTGATGGCTATGCTTTTGCTGCTATTTGCTACCTCGTTTATGGATCTGGAAATGCGCTCCACGCTGATATCTATTTGCGAAACATTGTCGGTTACATCTTTGCTATTTCTGGCTAATTGCCCCATATACTCGGCTACACGCTTGGTTCCCTCATCTGCTTGCTCCACATTTTTCACTATCTCGTTGCTCGCTAAAGCCTGCTGGCTCCCAAGGCTGAATATAGACTCCATGCTCTCATTTATTCTCACGAGTATGTTAGAAACTTTGCTCATAGCGGATATAGCTTCACTGGTGTTAACTTGGATGCCCCTTATGTGATACCCCGCAGCGTTTGCGTTAGCGTTAGCGTTACTATTACTATCTATCTCCTTAACAACATTATCTAGATTGGCCAAGGCTCTTTTCACTTCGCGAGACCTGCTGGCTGCATCTTCCATCACTTTGCGGGTTTCTCTGGCTCTGCCCGTCATCATGTCAAAACTCGATTTCATATCTTTAACCGAATTCACAATAAAGTTCATGTTCGCAGACATCTGCCTAGTGGTAACTGCCACAGAACCTATGTTGTTGGATGCATTTTTTACAGCACTAGTCATGTCTTTTACGTTGGCAGACACCAGTTCCATCTCCATTGCCACAGTCTCGGAATTTAACGAAGCTTTTTCCGCATCTTTTGCCATCGTGTTTATATTTGCCAATACACGATCGGTAGTGTCGGTAACGGTATGGCTCTGCGACAAGCTATCTTGCGCAATGTGCACAAGTTGATTGCTGACAGCGGAAAGTTCTTCTGCCGAACTAGCCAAACCATCCGAATCCATACGTAAACCTTTCATAATGTCTTGCATATTTAAGGCTAAAGAGTCCACTGACCTAGAGAGCTTTCCAAATTCATCCTTTAACTTAAGGTTGGAGCGAGCAGTTGTGTCACCTTTTTCTATTTTAAAAACCGTATTTACAACTGTCCTTAAAGCTCTCGTTATGTGTAATGTTAAATGAACACTCAGGCCTATGGAAACAACTCCTGCTAAAATTAAAATAATTAAAGTAAATCTTATCGCTCTTCTAGCTATTTGCGAATTTTTTCCAGAAATCTCATTTGCAGCGATAGTTTCTAACTCTATAACTGTGACAACTGCTTTGCTAAGGTCCTTTCCAGCTTCTAGCAAGCTTCTTGGGATGTCTGCCTCGGTCATGCCACATGACAAGCGAACGGGATTGGAGTTCATATACTCATGAGCTTCCTCCACATATTTACTAGCAATAGTTATTAAGCTATCCAAAAGACTTTTCACTTCTTCCTGTATAGACCTCTCTTTCTGCTCGGTGATGAGTTTACTTAGAACTGCATAGTCTTCATCTAGAATTCTAATGGCAGCTTGGCGTGCTTCATCCGTTTTTCCAATCTTCCATTCCCGTACCTGCAACCGCATCTCCTGCTCTATACTGGTAGTTTTTACGAGAAGTCCCATAGGGATAGTAGTTTTCTCGTATATTATATTGCCGTTTTTATTTAAGGTATTTAATTCCAATAAGGAATATATTCCTAAAATAGCTGTAAATACAATGATACTAGAAAAAGCTATGAATAATTTAGTACCTATTCTTATTCTTTTCACAATTTCACTCCGCTAGCAGCAATTCCATCATCTTTTTGCCAGCGGTGGTGATCGGGGTTCCTGGACCAAACACACCCATAACGCCGGACTTGTAGAGATAATCATAATCCTGGGCGGGAATAACTCCGCCAGCAACAACCATAATATCTTCGCGCCCAAGTTTTTTCAATTCCGCTATAACCTGTGGCACAAGAGTTTTGTGGCCTGCGGCAAGCGAGCTAACTCCGAGTACATCATCGTCGTTTTCCACCGCCATGCGAGCCGCTTCTTCCGGTGTTTGGAAAAGAGGCCCTATATCCACCGTGAAACCCATATCGGCATAACCAGTGGAAACCACTTTGGCTCCTCTATCGTGCCCATCTTGGCCCATCTTCGCCACCATTATACGTGGGCGGCGACCTTTTTTCTTTTCAAAGGCATCAGTCATGGACTGAACTTCCTTGAACTCCGCATTGTTTCCTATTTCTGAACTATACACACCGCTTATCCTATGAATTACCGCATTATAGCGACCAACAACTTTTTCCACCGCGTTTGAAATCTCGCCAAGAGTGGCGCGGACACGGGCAGCTTTCACAGCTAAATCCAATAAATTTTCTTTGCTCTTTTTTCCTTCTTTCCACTCTGTAAAGCAATTTGTTATTGCAGTCAAAGCGCTATCGACATCAGCCTGATTTCTGTTTTTGCGAAGTTCCTCTAAACGCGCTACCTGGCTGTTTCTGACAGTGGTGTTATCCACTTCCAAAATATCCAAAGCGTCTTCGTGAGCCAAGCGATATTTGTTCACGCCTATAATAGCATCCGTTCCGCCGTCTATGTGCGCTTGCTTGCGGGCTGCCGCTTCTTCTATGCGTGTTTTTGGAATGCCTTTTTCTATTGCGCTTGCCATGCCGCCTTCCGCTTCAACTTCTTGAATGAGCCTCCAGGCGCGGCTTGCCAATTCCTTAGTTAAATATTCCACATAATAAGAACCTGCCCACGGGTCAACGGACTTTGTTATTCCAGTTTCCTCTTGAATGTAGAGCTGGGTGTTGCGGGCAATACGCGCGGAGAAATCAGTTGGCAGCGCGATAGCTTCGTCCAAAGCGTTGGTGTGTAAGCTCTGAGTGTGCCCCAAGCCTGCAGCCATAGCTTCTATGCAGGTGCGAGCCACGTTGTTGAATGGGTCTTGCTCGGTTAGCGACCAGCCGCTGGTTTGACTGTGCGTTCTAAGAGCCATTGATTTTTCTTTTTTGGGATTGAATGTTTTAACGATTTTTGACCACAGCAAGCGGCCAGCGCGCATTTTTGCAATTTCCATGAAGTGGTTCATGCCTATTGCCCAGAAGAAAGAGAGCCGTGGGGCAAAATCGTCCACGCTCATGCCAGCTTCTATGCCTGTGCGAATGTACTCCCAGCCGTCTGCGAGTGTGTAGGCTAGTTCAATGTCGTTGGTGGCTCCTGCTTCTTGCATATGGTAGCCGGAAATTGAAATGCTGTTGAATTTGGGCATATTCTGCGTTGTGAAGCTGAATATGTCGCCGATAATTTTCATGGAGGGCTTTGGTGGGTAGATATAGGTGTTGCGCACCATGAATTCTTTTAAGATATCGTTTTGTATTGTGCCTGTTAATTTGGCTTGGGCTACGCCTTGTTCTTCGGCTGCCACTATGTAGAAAGCCAGCACCGGAAGCACGGCTCCGTTCATAGTCATGGAAACGGACATTTCGCCAAGAGGAATTTGGTCGAACAAAACTTTCATGTCTTCTACGGAGCATATACTTACGCCCGCTTTTCCAACATCGCCAACCACGCGCTGGTTGTCTGCGTCGTAGCCTCTATGTGTGGCAAGGTCAAAGGCAACGGAAAGCCCCTTTTGCCCGCTTGCCAAGTTGCGGCGGTAAAAAGCGTTGGATTCCGCAGCGGTGGAAAAACCCGCATATTGGCGGATTGTCCAGGGCTTCATAACATACATAGTTGAATATGGCCCACGCAAGAAAGGTGCTTTGCCCGCGGCGTAGTTCAGGTGTTCCATGCCGTCCAAAACTTCCTTGCTATAAACGGGAAGTACGGGTATTTGTTCGTAGGTGAGCGTTTGCAGAGCATCATAACCGGGCAATTTGCCGGTATCTACAACCTCTTTTTTCCAAGTTTCAAAGTCTTTGCTGGAGCCAGCCGCCTTAAAGTCAATTTTGCCCAAATCCGGTTTCATAGTAAAATCCTCGCTTCCTTTTGGGGAAAATATAGAAAATTGAGAATTGAGAATGGAGACACCCATGCGCTTTTTACTCGCTGGTGAACAGCCGGAGGCTGGTAATTGAGAATATTTTATCAAAAATGTAAACAACTGTTTGCAAAATTGCGATTTTAGAATTTTTTTTGCCTTGACAAGCGTCTAAGGATAATAGATTTTGTATTTTCAAAGGAGGAAACAATATGGAAAGCATTTTGAACCTTATAGCTAACGCAGAAAACGTGCGAATGCTGGTGATACTAGCATTCGTTAGTTGTGGTTATGTGCTTCTTAACAGCAGAATGAGTCGTTTGGAATATTCCCTTAACAAGCAAATATACGATCTAAGGGGAGATATGAACAGCCGGATAAACGAGTTAAGGGGAGAAATGAAAGAGCTAAAATACAACGATTTTGCTCATTTGAGTAGCGCTTTTGAAGCCTTGACTTATGTTTTAGAAAAAAACAGTTTGTTATCAAAGGAAGACAAAGAGTTTGTCGATAGCAGACTGGCTCATTAAACATTTACTATATTCTCAACATGGATAACGCCCTCCAACCTTTAAAAAATGCCTATAACGTTGCAATGGATTTTATAGAAAGCGAGTCTATGAAAAGGAAACCTAGCCCCATAGGCTCGGTTCCTTGGAAACATTTGAAGAATAATCTCAATTTTTTAGATAAAAATAAGTCGGATAGGGTTTTGAATTGGATAATAGAGAACTGGCCCCCGCAATCGGGACGCTCAATACCCTATTTGAACGACAACGAAAGAAACGCCTTTGATTCCGATGCTTACCACCTTTTGCTCCGCTCCTACAAAGCCGGAATGGTTCCCGAGCGTTTTATAGAAGACATAATAGTTCGCGGCGCAGATAACAACGGTTTGCATTTTTCAAAGGAATTTTTGCACAATTGCTTGGCAAAATTCTGGGAAGATTCCATGCAGGATATTCCGCAGCCGTGGATACACTAAAGGCAACAGTAATAGGCGGGGGTTTGGCGGGTTGTGAAGCTGCGTTGCAGCTCGCGTGCAGGGGTTTTAAAGTGGATTTATACGAAATGCGCAAAGGGGTGGGCAAAACCCCAGCGCACAAAACCAGCAATTTGGCAGAACTGGTTTGTAGCAACAGTTTTAAAGGGGTGCAACTGACGAGCGCACATGGGCTTTTGAAAAATGAGCTAAAAATGCTCGGCAGTTTTCTTTTGCAAGCGGCGGAAAAAGCAAAAGTTGCCGCAGGGGAATCCCTGGCTGTGGATAGAGAGCTTTTCAGTAAAGAGATAGAGAACGCGGTGGCAGCAAGCGGCAAAATAACATTGTACCCGGAGGAATGCACAGAAATAAATTCCGAAACCCCAACGCTGATAGCCGCAGGGCCGCTTTGCAGCCAAGCTCTGGCGGAAAAAATAAAAGAGTTGACAGGTGGCGAATTTTTGCGTTTTTTTGATGCCGTAGCTCCTGTTATAGAAAGCGATTCCATAGATTATTCCCAGGCGTTTGCCATGAACCGCCATGAAAAGGGGGAAAGCGCAGATTTTTTAAACTGCCCTATTGACAAAGAAACTTATTTGGAGTTTGTGAAAAGGTTGCAGGAAGCCGATTGCGTAGAGGAAAAACCTTTTGAGAAAAGGGAGCTGTTTGAAGGTTGCCTACCGATTGAGGAAATGGCGCGCCGCGGAGAGGATACCTTGCGATTTGGCCCTATGCGCCCTGTGGGGCTTGGCAAGCACTACGCCGTTATACAGCTCAGGGCAGAAAATGCGCAAAAAACGCTTTACAATATGGTGGGTTTTCAAACTAGGCTTAAATGGAACACGCAAAAGGAAATTTTCAGGCTTGTGCCCGCATTGAAAAACGCTGAGTTTGCACGTCTTGGCTGTATGCACAGAAACACATTCATCGAGAGTCCAAAATTTTTGGATTCAACTTTAAAATTAAACATAAGCGATAAAAGACCCGAGGTCAAGAACATTTGGTTTGCTGGGCAAATTACAGGTGCGGAAGGTTACACAGAAGCCATAGCCACAGGCTGGTATGCGGCTTGGAACATGGCAAACTCCTTAAAAGACAAAGCACCAGAACCGCTCCCGCAAGGAACTTGCATAAGAACATTGATGGAAGCCATAACCGCTCCCAACGAAAACTTTCAACCTATGAATTTTAACTTTGGATTATTGCCACGCCCTGTAGATTTGCGCAAGAGCGAAAAGAAAAATTTTTTAATTGAGCAAGCCAAAAAAAATTTAAGTATATTCCTGCAATGTTGCCAAAGGAATTGAGTTTAGCTTTGCGAAAGCACAAGAACAAAATTTTCATATACACTTGGGAATTTTTCGCAAGGCGTATACACAACGAACTGCTCCGTTCTGCGATTGAAGAATCTCCGTTTTTTTATGTAGAAATAAATTTTGAAGTTATTCAAGAAGAATTACGCGAAAGTGATACCTATTCCAAGTTTTGGATAGCATTTTTTGACATGCTTTCAACGCAAAAACGCCATAGCGACTTGTGCGGTTTTTTGAGGAACGACAAAGGAATAGCACTTTTATTTCTAGATTCTGTTTTAAATGATAAGAATAGCAACTCCGGTTGGGATAGATTTTGCAATGAAATAAAAATTAAAACTTCTTTTGATATGCAAAGATGGAAAGGAATAATATACGCAGAATACCCACCAAAGGAATTCTTCATCTCTAACCAACAGACCGCCAATGCCTAATTTAAAAGTTTTATTCATCGCTTCTGTTTATCCTCGTTTTGAAACCGACTTGGAAGTTCCTTGGCTACGTGCCTCTGTTTCGTATTTGAAAAAAGCTGGCTGTGAAATTACCATTATCGCTCCTTCGTACAAAGGTCTTAAAAAACACGAAATAGACGGGGTTAAAGTGCATAGGTTTAGATACGCCCCTGCAAAGTTGGAATTTTTAACCCACGACGAGGGCGCACCTTCTAAAATTGCTAGGAATCCGTTTTTGCAACTGCTCGCAATTCCTTATGTTATTTTTGGCTCGCTCAAAACTTTGTCTCTGTGCCGGAAACTTAAACCAGAGATAATTCACGTCCACTGGCCCTTTCCCCATGCGTTCATGGCTTTTTTTGCAAAGTTTTTTTGCAGACGGACTAAAGTGATGCTCACATTTTACAGTGCAGAGTTGTTGCTCGCAAAAAAGAAAAAATGGATTAGACCTATATTGAAATCTTTTATCAAACGGGCAGACCGCGTAATTGCTATAAGCTCTTTTGCTAGGGATACCGTAAAAAACATTTACAATAGGGATATTGAAATACTGCCCTACGGTACCACGTTCAACAGCGAAGTGGGTAACAGCAAGGAATTGCCGCAACAAGAGGGTAAATTCAGGGTTCTATTCGTTGGGCGCCATATTGAACGTAAGGGAATAGAATACTTGATAAAAGCGGCTACCACGTTGGATAGCGAAAAATTCCAAATTCGCATAGTAGGCGGTGGAGATTTAACGGAAAAATTGAGAAAACAAGCTGAAGAAGAGGCTCCTGAACAAGTTATATTTTTGGGCAAACTTTCCAAAGAAGATTTGGAAAAAGAATATCAAAACGCGAATTGCTTTGTTTTGCCAGCCATTGTGGATTCCAAAGGCGACACCGAGGGTTTGGGCGTGGTTTTGATAGAAGCCGTGGAATACGGTGTGCCTATAATAGCGAGCGATGTGGGAGGAATACCAGATGTTGTGATAGATAAAAAAACTGGATTACTGGTACCGGAAAAAAATCCGCAAGCCTTAGCCGCTGCGATAAAAGAACTCTCGGAAAACAAAGCCCTGCAAAAAGCCATCGCTTTGGGAGCGAGTGAGCACGTAAAGCAATATTTTTCGTGGGATGTTATTGTTGAAAAGCAGCTGAACAGCTACGACATCGTTTGCAACCATTCAAAGAACTCTTCATCCCTTGGGTGAAAATCCATATAGTCGTCAAAGATTTTTTGCCCGCGAACCTCGTCTCTTTTTAAGTTCTCTTCGATGCGGGTGATTATGGTTGGACTCAGTTTTTTATTTTTTTGGTAAAAATTGCAATCTTCCATATACAGTTCGTAAGCCTCTATTATTTTTGCCATATTTTCTGTTTTAAGATAGTTGCTGCCTAGTCCAGGCAATTCTTCTTCTATTGCCACGGGATGCAATTTATCTTTGCCACTCAAAAACTCTTTTAAAACATTGCAAGCATAGATAACCGAATTTAACACCAACTTTGAGAAAAGCAAATCAAGATTATCCTTTGTGCCGCTTCTTTTATCCCACTTGTAAATGCTCCTATAAACCCCGTATATATTTTTGCTGTAAACCCATCCCGGAATTATCTCATTCAAACCCGTGTACGCAGAAGGAGTGCTTTTAATCAAACTGAACGGGAATTTCAATCTCTGCGGTTCACAAACAGTCCCTGTTGCTATCATGGCAAACGGTGCCTCGCAAAAATTTGCGGGGAATTTCACGCTGCATCCAAGCCCAAAAAATTGCCCAAACCCTGGTACAATTTCCTGGTCGGGTGCTCTGCCGGTGTGGTTGCTCCCAACGTTTGCACCATAACCCACATTGCCTCTGCCCTCTGCCCACAGCGCGGAAATCAGCAAGCAATGATGGTGAATTTGCACAAGAGGGCCAATGAGAGAATTGCTTATCTCCGCTTCGCCAACATGGGAAAAAGAACCTATGAAAGAGGATTTTACAATGGCGTTATCCGTTGCAATGCTATTGCTTTCGAATATGGCGTCTCTTACCAAAGCTCCGTTTTCCAAACAAACGGAATTTCCCAAATGCGAATTTTCAAGTGAACTTATATTGCAAATTCTGGAATCTCTGCCTATGACAGTTCTCTCATTTTCGCTGAACTGCCTTTTCAAAACGCGATGCCCCATTTCTGTACCTATTTTTATATGAGACATTTCCTTATCGCAGGTAATTGAACCCACATTGAATATCAAAGCACCTTCGCAAGCAACGGAATTGGAAAAAAGTTTAACATCGCAAATACAGGCATCTTCCACAACGCTTTCGTCTATCCAAGAATTATAAATCCCGGTTTTAAATTCAACTCCCCTATAGGTGAGCGGTTTTCCAGAAAATCCGTGCAGCTTTATTTTGCCTGTGAATTTTGAATTTTTAATATTTGCGGTTGTGAAATTTTGTGCAACTCTTATATTGTTCCATTTGTCGCAAGTGTTGCCAGCAGCCACAAGCTCATCAATTTCCTTTTGCTGTAATGGTCTTTTAATCATCTATGCTTCTCCAAATCATCCGTTGTTGTTATTTTATCGTTCCTAGCATTTCCTGCGATAATTTTTACAGGGATGCCGAATTTTTCAAAAATCGAAGCCTCGTCCGTGGGGCAAAAATCCGGGAAACTTTCCATTTTTTTGTAAAGCTCTTTTAACAGAGCAACAGAAGCTGCCTGCGGGGTTTGGGCGAGCCACACGGTTTTGCGATCTAGGGTGTTTTTCACATATCCGTTTTCCGCTATCTTCACCGTGTCAAAAGCGGGTTTTGCCACCATGCAGCAATCGGTTTCTATGGACACGGCAACCGAATTTATTATCTCATCGCTAACAAAGGGGCGCGCAGCATCGTGCACCATCACGTGGCTTATATTTTCCGGCAATGCCTCAATGCCGTTTTTAACCGATTGCCATCTCTCCTTACCACCGATAGTAACTATAACAGATAAATTTTTAGCCTCTTCCATAAAGTGACTCTGCCAGTTTTCTGGAACTGTTAAAACAACCGCTTTTATTTCTTTGTTGTTCAAAAAAGTTTCTACGCTGTGTAGCCACATAGCCTTCCCGCCTAGCTTAACGAGCTGCTTGGGCACTTCGCCAGAAGCCCGCTTTCCTAAGCCCCCTGCGGTTATTATCGCGCCGATTCTCAACTCAACAATTCCGGAACAAAAATTTTATTTCTGTAATATTTTAATTCTTCAATGCTTTCTCTAATATCATCAAGAGCACGGTGGTTTTCTTTTTTCTGGAACTTAGGCAGTTTTGGATACCACCTATAGGCAAGCTCTTTTACGGAGCTTACATCTATGCTTCTGTAGTTTAGCCATTCATCAATTTTTGGCATATACTTAACCAAGAAGCGGCGGTCTTGCCCAATGGAATTTCCGCATATCAAGTTTTTGTATTTTTCGGTGTAGCCTTTTATAAAATTGAGAGTCATCTCCTCTGAGGTCGTTAAATTATACGGTGAATTTTTTACCCTTTCTATTAAACCGCTTTTAAAATGATGGTTTTTATTCCATTTATCCATCGCATTCAAAACATCATCGCTTTGCCTAATCGCAAGAACCGGACCTTCTGCCAAAATTTTCAGTTGCGAATCCGTTATTATAGTTGCAATTTCAATTATAAAACAAGACTCCGGATTCAAACCAGTCATTTCAAGGTCTATCCAAACTAAATTTGGCGCAGTCTTACTCATTTGGAGTATAATTTAGAAAATGACTTTTCTTTAATCTCACGGCACGAACCTAAATTCTTTTGTAAACCTCTGCTGAACTGGAACTCCGCCCACAAGGGCTGGCGAAAATTTGTATTGCTTAACCGCCGCCAATGCCTCTTTTTCAAAACCCAAGCCAGCCGGTTCAACCGCCGTTGCAAAAGCCTCCGAGACATTCCCGTTTCTGTCTATGACCATATAAATTTTGGCATAGCCGGAAATTCCGCGTTTCTTTGCCTGCACGGGATATTCCGCCAAAACTTCTTTCAACAATTTTGCCTCAACTTCAACTTCCGATGCATCGTAAATTGCGTTCTCCATCCCGCCGCTGCCTATTGAAACTCCGCTCTCCCCTGCTCCTGCGAGGGATAAATCCATAGAGAAACCCTTTATTCCTTTGTTAAGGCTGTTCTGTGCTTGGTTGGGCTTAAACGGGGTGCTTCGCGGAATTTCTCTTATCTCTCTTTTTTGAATTTCCTTTTTTTGCTCGTGAACCAAAACCTCAACTTCACGGCTTACAATTTTATCCTTATCGCTTTTGCCGTAATCTTTTGAAAAAAACAAAGCGTTCAAAACAGGGACAGCCAAAAAAAATACCGAATTTATGAAAAAGGCTAACAGAATTATTATAGCTATCCTAGCCATTACTCCACCGTCACGCTCTTTGCCAAATTCCTCGGTTGGTCAACATCGTTGCCGCGCAAAACCGCAATGTGATATGCCAAGAGCTGCAAAGGAATGCTCGTTATCACGGGCATCAATGGGTTGTTCACAGAAGGTACTTTTATTATGTGGTCGGCAATTTCGTCAAAAGGAGCGCAATCATCTGTTGTTATAACTATCAGTTTTCCGCTACGGGCTTTTATCTCCCTTGCATTAGAGACAATTTTATCAAAAAGGGCATCTTTGGGAGCCACTATCACCACAGGCATATTCGCATCTATCAACGCTATGGGGCCGTGTTTCATCTCTGCGGCAGGATAACCTTCCGCATGGATGTAGCTAATCTCCTTTAATTTTAACGCACCTTCCATAGCAACTGGATAATGGTAGTGCCTGCCCAAGTAGAGAAAATTTGTATGATTGCAATACACCTTTGCAATTTCCATAATCTCGGCATTTAA
>JAITFO010000116.1 GCA_031281265.1 Candidatus Fibrimonadaceae bacterium | reverse complement strand
ATAAATTTTGGCTCAACCGAATTGAAATTCAAGCGAGTTTATATTGACAAACCCATTCCCCGAAATCGGGAAAATCGGTGAATCCTGTGAATCGGGGTTCAGACAATGATTTACAACATCAACAAGGGTCGCAATGCGGATATAGCCAATAAAAGTCCTGTTTTGAACGGCTATAACGAGCTTATAGCAGAGGTGAACAAAAATCGCGAAACGATGGAACTAGCAGAAGCCATAGTAGCTGCGATAAAGAGCTGTGTGGAGCGCAATATTTTAGTATATTTCTTGGAGAAGTACGCTTCGGAGGTTTTGAATATGCTTTTTACGGAATGGAATTGGGATGATGCCAAGCAGGTTTGGCAGGAAGAGGCTCGCGAGGAAGGCATTGTAGAAACTGCTAAATCTATGCTCAAAGAAGGGCTTGATGTTGTACTCATAGAACGAATAACCAAGTTGTCTCAGAAAGAAATTTTGGATTTGAGGTAAATTTTGTCAGGGCACGAGAGGGTAGCGGAAAACGCCCATCTGTTAGGGGCAGGGTCAGCCTGCCCAGCGGTGAAATTTACGGGCGGTTGAAGCGAGGGGGAGGCTTCCCCCTCACAAATGATTAAGGAGTAACGCTTGTGCCTTCTTCTTGGTTTGCCGCATCTGCTTTGTCTTCTTGCTTTGCGGTTTCAGCTTCTTTCTTAGCGGCTTCGGCTGCGGCGATTTTGTCTTTTATCGCTTGGAGCTGGTCGTCTTTTTCTTTCTTGGCAACCGCTTCGCGTTCAGCTACGCTCTTTTTGACTTCCGCTAGGATATCGTATCTGGAAGGTTTTTTCGCGTCTTTTGTGTCCTCAGGTGTAGCTTCCTTTTCCTTTTTTGTGCTGTTATTCGCAATGTTCATGCGTATAATTTGGTCGGTTATGCTTAAACGCACAGCCGGGCCGGACTTTGAAGCGGAAGCAGAGCTTGAGCTAGCAGAGCTACCTTCGTCCTTAAAGAAGTCGTCCTGCTTTTTTTGCAAGGCGGACCGTATTTGCGGGGTTATCGCCTTGTTGTCGTAGTATCTGTTCATCAGATCTTCGCTAATTGGGGAACCTACATTCATAATATTACCTCTATCCTACTTATCGGCATAAAAATAGAAAAACTTTAGTAAAAAAATCAAAATTGCCATTTAGGGGGTTAATTTACTACATTACCACTATGAAAATATCCATTTTAGGGGCTGGTAGCTGGGGGCTTGCGCTTGGCAAACTGTTGCACAAAAACGGGCATGGCATTGTTTTTTGGACTCCTTCCGCTAAAGAAGCGGAGCTTTTGGCAAAGGAAAGGGAATATAAAGACAAATTGCCGGGCGTGGAGCTACCAGCTGAGTTTAAATATTTGACGGATATGGCAAAAGCAACTGAAAATGCAGATATGATTATACTTGCCGTGCCAAGCCAGTTTATGGAAGGCACTGCCAAATTGCTGGGCGAATGCAATACCCCAATACCTATAGTTGTAAACGCAACCAAAGGCATAGCCGAAAATTCTTTGAAAACCATGAGCGAGGTGATTTTGGCAAATGTGAAGTGGCTCTCCGAAGACGAGGTAGCCACACTCAGCGGCCCAACGCACGCGGAGGAAGTTGCGAGGGGGGTTTATTCCGCCATAGTGGCTGCGAGCAGAAACGAGGTTTGCGCAAAAATTATTCAGGAGGCTTTTAGCAACAAAACGCTGAGGGTTTATACCTCGCAAGACATAACTGGCGTTGAGCTTTGCGGCAGCGTTAAGAATATAATAGCCATTGCTGGTGGCATTGTGGATGGTTTGGAATCAGGGGTTGGAGACAACACAAAAGCTGCTCTTATAACAAGGGGGCAGGCGGAAATTTGCAGGCTGGGCGAAGCTTTGGGGGCAAACCCGCGCACATTTTCTGGGCTTGCCGGCATTGGCGACTTAATTGTGACCTGTATGTCGCACCACAGCAGGAACCGCTTTGTGGGCGAGCAGATAGGCAAGGGCAAAACCTTGGACGATGTTTTGGCGAATATGAAAATGGTGGCGGAGGGAGTGCCAACGGCACATAGCACCTACGAGCTTGCCAAAAAGCTCAATGTTGAGATGCCTATTGTAAACCAGGTTTACGAAGTGCTTTTTAAGCAGAAAAACCCCCGAGACGCCATCGAAGCCCTTATGTCTAGGGAACTAAAAGCGGAGTAACTGTTAAAAAGTGTCATTCAAGGGGGGTATAAATTTCGTTGCGGAGTTCCCCCCGTTAGCCCTGCGGGCGGAGAAAACGGGGGGAGGAATGGCGATTTTGTAAGAAATCGCCATTCAAGGGGGGTTATTTATGGAGGGGTAGGGGGGAGCCTGTGGGGCAGGGTCTAGGCTATCAGTCGGTTTTTTTATTTACTATATTTAACGCCATGAAAAAAATACTTCCCTTTTGCCTTCTAGCCATAGGCTTTGGCTTTGCCCAAGATCCTATGGGTACTCCACCCCCGCCAGCACCGGAAGCTTCGTCCACAGGCCCTGCTTCTTTTGATGCTGTACGTGGACATGCTTATAACCCCACCGAGATTACAGGAGCACCATCTTCGGTAGAAGATCTGTATCTCACACCTAGTGATATTTATGGGAAAAAGTTCTTCTATGTTTCCCCTACCGACAAGCTAGGCTATGTAGCTTTTAGCGCATTAGGCGGTTCCACATTGCTCGGTTTTAGATCACGTGGTGATGGCTCTAATTTAGTTTTGGGCTATGCAACCCCAGGTTTTGGTTTAGCTTTGGAATATGCAATACAAAAGGAGTGGACTAAAACAACATCAGACAATGCCCCTCTTCCAGGAACTACTATTGCTAGCACTAGAGTAACCGGTCGAGGCGATAATATCGATTTACATATCTCCTTGCCGATAGGTTCTGCCACTGCTTATGCTAGGGCAGGGTGGGATACCGATTTATCTACCTATAACGAAACTGAAGGTGCCCCCGTAATACCCGGTGAACCTAATGTAAACTACTATGTGAAATATGATCGCTCAACCATAAGTACCGATGTAGGCGTGCTTGGTGAAGCTGGCAATTTGAACTATGATGTGAATTTAAATATTCTAAGATTTGGCACCACCATCACTTCTGACGAAGAAAATTTTTCATCTATGGGAGATAAAGTGGTAAGCCGTGATTCCTATTTAGGAGTTGGCTTGAATTTTAATTTAAGCTATGCTGCTTTGAAGAATGAAACAGCAAGGATATTAGTTGGTTCTAATAATGGGCTTGGTGTTGAGCTCTATGATGAAGTTGACGCCGATGCTGATGGTTTTGCAAGCGGCAAGAGAACTAGATTGTATATCGCTCCGAATATACTCGGTGAAGTTATCCTTGCGGATAATTGGCTCGCCTTTGCCGGAGCAAGGCATAACATAATCTTCAGATTTGGAGCAGCAGACCCTGGAGACTTGAGAAATGTAGATTATAGCGAAACTGAAATATACCAATCAGCAACAGCTGCTTATATAGGCCTTCGCTATCAGAAGAGCAATTGGGCTTTTGAAGCACAAGTTGAAGACAATGTGTTTGATAATCCATTTGGCGGCTTTAACGGTTCCAACATTTTTGCTAGCTTCGGCGGCTTCATCTACTTTTAAGGAGGTTTCAATATGAAAAAAGTTTTATCACTCGCTTTTATCGCCACAGTGCTTTTACTCGGTTGTTCCGCAGATGGTTTTTATGATGGTGGAGTTACTTGGGGCAAGATGTGCAAGTATGCATCGGGGTCAAATTTTGCATGCGACGAAGTTCGCTCAAAAACTGAATGTGACGGAAAGTCTGGCACATTAGTTATGCGTTCAGAATGCCCTTAAGTCAATAGCTTTGTAATTGCATAATCAATGCTCCCCCCTTGAAAAGGGGGTTTTATATTTCTATATTTAACAGAGATATGACTATCCCTGCTCCAGAAATAAGATTAGCAATACTTTTTGCCTCTGCTTTTGCCATATCGCTTTTTGTGGTGATAATTATAATAATGCACTCCCTTGGCGTTATGGAAAACCATTTAAGGCGAATGGAGCATATAATTTCAAAAGAGATAATTTTACGTTACAATAGACAGGTTAATTATTACAAGCAACAAAAACAAAGAGCCATTGCCCAGCAAGAGCGTGAAAAGAGAGCAGAGGCTCTCATCGCAATTCCTCTTGTGCGGACTATAGAGCAAAAGATGAAGGAGCGGTTGTAGGAGGCTTAAAATGAGCGGCACCCTCTTTGTATTCAGCGCGGCAAGCGGTGCTGGAAAAACCACACTCATAAATAGGGTTATACCCGATTTTCCAAACGTGGTGTATTCAGTTTCTGCAACAACGCGAAACCCTCGCCCTGGCGAGGTGGACGGGGTGCATTATTTTTTTAAAACAAAAGAAGAATTCAAAAGAATGATTGAGCAAAATGAACTTATTGAATGGAATGAAGTTCATGGCAACTATTACGGAACGCCCAAGTTTTTTGTTGAGCAAAAATTAGAAGAAGGCAAAGATGTGGCTTTGGACTTAGATGTTTTTGGGAAAATCAATTTTGACAAGATTTATCCGCAGGCAATAGGCATTTTGATTTTGCCGCCGAGCATGGAAGATTTGGAAAAGAGGTTAAAAACCAGAGGCACAGAGACAAGAAAAACCTTGAAGCTCAGGCTGGAAAACGCGAAAAAAGAGACGGATTTTGCCGTCACTCAGGGCAAGTATCAGCATGTGATTTACAACGGAGATTTGGAAATTGCGATTGCGGAACTCAAGGGCATAATGGAAAAATACAGCTCTTTCAAGTCCTCTATCCAAAGCGGGTCTTGAGAATAAATCAGCTGCAAAGCCTCACCAAAGATTTTTTCGTTATTATATGGCCCTGTGCTCAAATCTGCATCTATGTCCGGCTTAAACGAAATTTTTTCGCCACGGTTTGCGCGGTTGCTTTTCAATAGCCTCTCCATATAGGCAATTCGCAGGGGTTTAAGCTCTTTTAGAGTTTGGGCGGTATTCAGGTTTTTTAAAATATATTGTTTTTCCAATTCCGGGAAACGGCGAGCCTCTGCGGTGAGTTTTGTTTGCAAATTGTTGCGTATATTTTTTACAACCGCATTTTCCGTTTGTGTTTTTTGGGAAGCAGCAGACGTATTTGCCGCATTTTCAGCGGATTGTTCAGCAAGGGATTTTAGCCTTGCCTGCAATAGATCTGCTTCTCTGTTCAAACCCGCACTTCTAAAATATGCCACCTTTTCTTGCAGGTTTTTTCTGAGAGTTTCGTTATAAAAACTCATTTAGCCTCTCGGTTTAAAAACTCGGTTAGAATTTCCTGAAGGCGGAGCGAATTTTCGTTCATGGCTTCTGCTGCTGTTTCCTGAACTTTTACAAAGGCTTCCTCAAATTTTTGCATGAATTCCTTTTGGCTGTTCAATTCCTTTTCTTCATTTGGGATTTGCGCGAGCAATTTGTCTATGGCCTTGTGGAAAGTTTCCAAGCCGCTTTGGAATTCGGCTTCGTTTACCCGTATTAGCGTAGCGGTTTCTTGCAGGGATTTTATCAAATCGTTTTGCGTGTTCACAACGCTCTGCAACAATTCCGCAGTTATGGACATCTGGGGGAACTCTATCTTTGGGAACTCGATTTTCTGTGGAGCTGGTATGTTGATGTTTTTTACAGCTTCCACAACAGGGTTCAAATCCAAAACGACTTCCTTTGCTGGCGGAATTTCAATTTTGGGGAACTCCATCTTTGGGAATTCGATTTTTTGCGGAGCTGGTATGTTGATGTTTTTTACAGCTTCCACAACAGGGTTCAAATCCAAAACGACTTCCTTTGCCGAAGGAATTTCAATTTTGGGGAACTCTATTTTTGGGGATTCCATCTTTGGGAACTCAATTTTTTGCGGGGGCGGGATGCGGATATTTTTCAGTTCCTTTATAATTTTGTGTTGCACATATAAAAGCACCATTATAAGGAGCAATGTAGAAGCGATAGTGACTATTTCAAGCATGTTTTATCCCAAGGGTAATGAATGTTGCCTGCTGCTAAAACCCCTTGCATACAAAGTCCATTTTTTAGAATAGAATTTGCAGATGTAAAAAGAGATTTTAGATACATAATGAAAAATTTTTGAATAATATAGATTTAAAATAGAGTTGCAATCGTCATTTGCCATTATAGTTTCCAAAAATTCCCGCCTTGCCATATCCGGCATGGAGTTTCTTATATCATCAAAATGCTTTTCTTCGTAATTTTGAAATGAGCCTTCAATGCTAGGGAGTATTTTTGAGTAGGAATCGGCGGGGCAGTTCTTATGCCATATTTTGCGGATGCCCTCTTGCAAAAGGTCAACTCGCCCGTTTAAGGTTACTAGATGTTTTTGAGCATCGCCAACCATTAAGTGAACTGTATTTAAGTAGAGCGCTCTTGCCAGCCTTTCTCTCTCTTTTGGGTTTTTGCTCTTTTTAATATCTTCCGCGCCCTTTGCTATGGCTTTAGCCGTGCCCTCTAGCTCAAATCTCTGCTGCCATTTTGAGTGCCATTCATAAAGCCGTTCCATAAATTTCTGTTCCAATTCGTAAAACCCCTCGTGCGCCATGAGCCACGCCGCCTGGCTTTGTGAAATATGTTCGCTATGCGGGAATTTTTCCGGATGTTGCCCCACCCATTCCAGATGCTCAGAGAGAACCGTGACAAAAGCGGCATCCATGCCGCGAGCTAATTCTGCGTAGGAGAAATTATTAGGCAGATTCACAATGTTTTATTTCTTTATACCCAACAGTTTTTCTATATCGAGCTTAACCTCTTTTAGGTCGCCTTCGAGGTTTGAATGGCGAACAATCTTTCCGTCTGAGAAAACCAAATATAGCCTAGGTACATAACCATCGCCGTATTTTTTTGCAAAATCTCCATTGTCCTGAAAGAATGGAATAGAGGCATTATGCTCTTCCATAAACATCATAATCTCTCTTTTGCCAACGCCGTTTACGGCAATGGCTATGCTGGTAAGGCCTCTTTGCTCATATTCCTTTGCCACCTGCTGAATACCGTTATAGCTTTTTTTGCAATGCGGGCAATGTGGGCTAAAATAATATATCATAAGGGGGCGGCTGCTGAATACCGAGAAAGGCATATTTGAGTCTTTTATGCCTGTCAACGAAACACTGAAATCCATAACGAGCTGCTGTTTACCCGTTGAATCCGTCATATAGGTTGTCACCGGTTTTACGCCAGGCAGCATTTGCGCATCGCAAAACACGCAGAAAAGAGCTAAAAGAAAAACTAATTTACGCATATATAACTCCTAAAATATAGGGGTAATATAGTAAATTATAGCAATTTTTGAGCAGGATTTTGTATGTTCAGTTATGTTTCGTTCTATCAAATTTCTTTGGCTTGATTTTGCTGCTTTTCTACGGCAAGATTTTAAACCTCTGCCCTATATTTATACCTTTACGGTAATTGTTATTGCCTTGGTTTTTGTTTACACAACAAAGATAGGTTATACCTTTGGTCGGTGCTATATACCAACGCCAAATCGCTTTGTAAATGGTATTTTGATATTTTCGGGGCTATATTTTTTGATTGCGGTTCCAGTGCTGATTATGCAGGGGCAATACAAATCCATTCCAAAACTGCATTTCTACCTCAAGGGCTTTGCTATAACGGCAGCAATCGGCGCAACGCAAGCTTTTTTGTGGCGCAATTATATTGATTTTTCCTCTTTTTTGCCCTCAGAAAAAGCTTATCTTATCCGATTTCTATGGTGTAGCCGTGGTTTGATCATTGAACTGCCGTTGCTCCTGTTCTTGCGATTTTGCGTGGACAGGCAGCAAAAGGGGTTATACGGTTTATGCCGTGGCAATCATCATATAAAAGCCTATATGTGGCTGTTTGTGCTGGTGCTGCCCATTCTCATAGGAGTTTCGTTTACCCACGGTTTTAGAACCTACTACCCTATGGGCAAGGTATGGCTATATGGCGAGGGCTTGTTCGGCTACCCTGCGTGGGCAAATTTGCTGGTGCTTGAGCTGGCGTATTTGGCGCGGTTTGTGATAGTGGAACTTGTTTTTCGCGGGGCGTTGGTTATAGGCATGGGGAATGTTATATCACGTTCAGCGGTGCTGCCGATGGTGGCTGTGTATGTGGCTCTGCATTTCAACAAACCTATTTTGGAAGCTACTTCGGCAATATTCGGCGGTTTATTTCTCGGTGCATTGGCGTACCAAACCAAGCACATTTGGGGCGGGGTTATAATTCACATAAGCGTAGCTTTTGCTATTGAAGCGGTGCGGCTGGCACAGTATTACGCTTGGGGATGGAAGTAGCTTTTATTTACTATATTTAAAGTAACCAATAACTAGGAGTATTCCTATGAAAAATTTTTCCTTTATCGCATTGCTCGCAACTTCCATTGCGTTTTTAGCTTGCACGGATGATGGAGATATTATTACTCCTAGTTTAGACACTGTCTCTGATAATTGCAAAGAGGTAGTTAAAAGCAAGGTGGCTGCTAAAGGCTTTGAAAAATCGTTTGAAGGCTTTGAAGGCTATAAAGGGCTTGAAGGGCTTGACCCAAGCTGTAAAAACGAAGAAAAAAATTTCGTTTTGATTAATGATACTAACACAATAAATCCGCCTGATTTAGACAAACGTATATATGAATGTCAAGAAGGTGCAACCACCTTCGAAGAAGTCTATGCTTGTAAAGATGAAGCAATGAAATACTGGGATGATTGGCGTGATGAACATAAAAAAAGAGATTTGCCAATTCCGTGTGTTGCCGTAGAAGGCGTCACTATGTGGGGGGCATGGCTTACAGATGAAGAAATTAAAGACTTGGTGGAAACTTATGGTGTCTCTTACGATGACGGGAATTATGAGCTGACTGTTGATGTTGATGTACCACCACCCGGCGGAAATGGTGGCGACAGAAGTGTGCCAGATGGTTGTGGAAGCCATTAATTCTGTGAATTTTGGTTCAGACAATGAGTAAGTAGCGTATGGGTCTAAGCCCGTTTCAACGCTCTAACCTGCTCACGAGGGAGATTTGTTGCTTTAAGAACATCGGCAACAGAAAATCCTTTTGCAAGCATATTTTTAGCAGTTTGCAGAATACCTTTTTTCAAGCCTCTAGTTTCACCTATAACCTCGCCCTCTTTCTTGGCATAAGCAAGGATCGCTCTCTGGTCATATTCGTTTCTCATAATAGCCTCATATTTATAAAGCTCACTCTCCGTAAAATTAGAAATTTCTGCTATGCTGAAAATATCTCTAAGCTCCTTTTCTCTAAAACTCTTCGGAGCTTTTTTGAGCTTATGACCATTCTTAAAAGCGAAAAGAATTTTATCCATAACAGTCTTGCACTCGCTCTCGGTCTTGTTAAACCGAGGAAGAATTACAAAGGTCATTTGAAGCATATCGTAGCTAACTTCGGGATGCTTATCGTTCCTTATGGACAAGTGCTGCACCACTTCCGTGCAGTTTTTCCCAAAGTCAAGGTCAAAATCCAAGAAGCTGATGGAATAGAGTTTGGGAATATTGAAATCATACTTTTTTCCTTTTTTCGCAAGGTTGCTTATAATCATACAAAGGTAATAGAATGTGCGCCTTATAAAATGTTCCTGCTTATCAACTTGAACCTCTACAATGAACCTTGCACCAGAGGCATCCTCGCAATAGACATCAAAAACGGCGTTTCTGTTGAGCCTTGTTTTTCCAAGCTGTTCGCTATTTATTATGCTTACCTTTTTAATGGGGCTTTTCAGTTTTTCGGCAAGAAAGGTGTTGAGAAGGAACAAAAGCAGTTCTGTGCTCTGCTCGTTAGCAAAGGCTTTTTTGAAAGTGAAGTCCAAAGTGAGCGGGGCAAACTTCGGGTGTTTAAAACTGACTTTATTAGCCGTTATTTTAGGCATAATCCTCCTAGTGTAAATATTTGATGTAATAAAAAGAGACCTCCAAAAGTGGAAGACTCTGTTGTTAATGAATATAGAAAATTTCTATATTCCCTATAAAATGTCCACGCATACTCCATTGCCTCCCGGTTTTAAACAGCCACCGCTTGCCAGCGGAACAGAGGAGTTTTTTGTGAACATGGGGCCGCAGCATCCCAGCACCCACGGCGCACTACGTCTTGTTTTGCGCTTGGACGGCGAAACTATAATTGAGGTTGTGCCGCATTTTGGCTATATACACAGGGGTTTGGAAAAACAAGCCGAAAGCGAAACCTACATTCAATACATCCATCTAACAGACCGGCAAGACTACCTAACCTCGCACCAGAACAACCACTGCGTTTGCTTGGCAATAGAAGAGGCGATGGGCATTGGAGTCCCGGAACGCGGCGAGTACATAAGGGTAATGCTCTGCGAGCTTAACCGCATAGCTTCGCACTTGGTTTTTTATGCCTGCTTTGGTGGCGATTTGGGCGGCCAAACCGCGTTGCTCTACGGCTTCAAGGAACGTGAGATGATTCACGATATTTTTGAAGATGTGTGCGGGCAGCGGCTCACCATGAATTATTTTAGACCGGGCGGCTCAGTCAAAGACGTCCCCGATACTTTTATCCCAAGAGTCAAGGCTTTTTTGGAACACTTAAAACCCACAATGAAAGACTACGAAACTTTGCTCTCCAAAAATGTGATAGTGCTGTTCCGCTCTCAGGGGATAGGCGTTCTCTCAAAGGAAAAAGCCATTGAACTCGGTTGCTCAGGCCCCGTTCTAAGAGCGAGTGGCGTGAATTACGATGTCCGCAAAAACGACCCATACTCAATTTACAGCTCTCTTGATTTCAATGTCCCCGTTGCAACCGAGGGCGACTGCTACGCGCGTTACATAGTGCGTATACAGGAAATTCACGAGTCTATGAAAATATTGGAACAGTGCATAGCCAAATTTCCAGAAGGGCCATACCGTTCCGCTTCAAAACCGAGCTACAAATTGCCAGCAGGCAAATACTACGCTCAAACAGAAACTGCAAAAGGCATATACGGGACATATATAGTAGCGGACAAAGGCGACAAACCTTACCGTATTCACACCCGTAGCCCAAGTTTTGCAAACCTATTTTCCCTAAACGAAATGAGCAAAGGGCATAAAGTCTCCGATTTGGTGACTATAATGGCTACCCTTGACCCCGTAATACCAGAAATAGACAGGTGAGCTATGAGTAATCCAAACGAGGAAATTTATTGGAATTCAGACCGCAAAATGCGGCTTTTGTTCGCTGTTTCCGGCTTTGCGATGTTTTTTGCCCTGCTTTACTATTTATCCGATGTACTTATTCCGTTTATCATAGCGTTTTTGCTGGCATATATTCTAAACCCCATCGTAAATTTATTGCAAAAAAAAGTTAAGCATAGGTGGCTGGCTTCTATAATAGTATTGATGTTAGTGCTCATCATTTTCATTGGGGCAGTGCTCATATTTGTCCCGATGATTATTGACCAGGCAATGAATTTAGGGCGTCTGTTGCAAAAATATGCAAGTGACAGTACTTGGAAAGCGACCATTATGGAATATCTGCCAGATGAGATTAAACTGTATTGGGATAAAATATGGGAAGAAAGAAATTTTGCGCCTCTTTTAGACAAATTGCAGAATTTTGATTTGCTGAGTATTGCGCAGAATGCTTGGGAAAAAATTTTGCCGAGCGCGGCTGGCGTGTTTTCTGGGGTTGGCAAGGTGTTTGCGTGGTTTTTTGCCCTTTTTATGATAGCCTTGTGTTTAGTGTTTGCGTTGATAGATTTTGAAAACATTAAGAAAAAAATGTCTGATCAAATTCCAAAAAAATATCATGAAGGGGTTTTGCATTTTTTCAACTCTTTTGACCATATAATGGGAAATTATTTTAGAGCGCAGACCGCTGTCGCTGCAATTGTGGGAACTCTTTTTGCCATAGCGTTTAGCATAATGGGGTTACCGATGGGGCTTCCGTTTGGCCTTTTTATAGGCGTATTGAATATGGTGCCGTATTTGCAGGTGGCGAGCATACCCATAGCGGCGTTTTTGGGGTTGATTTATTCGCTGGAAACAGGCATAGCTTATTGGGAAGTTGCTTTGATTATAATCGTAATTTACGCAGGCATTCAGGTTTTGCAAGATTCTGTGATAGTTCCAAGGATAATGGGCGGGGCACTTGGTCTTTCGCCTGTTCTCATTTTGATTTCGCTCGTGGTTTGGGGAAAGCTGTTGGGCTTTTTAGGGCTTGTGCTAGCCATTCCATTCACCAGCGTTGTTATTGCCACATATAAAAGTTTTAGATTAAAGGGGAAGTCTCCCCCTCGCTCCAACCACCCGTAAACGGGCGTTTTCCGCTACCCCCTCGTGCCTGGACAAGAGCTACGATAAGTATATGGTAATCCTTTCATCGGGGGCATCGGGGTTCAGACAAAGGGAATGGAATTCAAGACTCTGCTTTTTTTCTATGTATTTTATGCCTAAACTTCAACAAGGCAAGATTAATTTCAATGTCGGTTTCCATACCGGAAACTTCCAAGCTACTACCTAAAACATCGGAAATAATCTCGCCGCTTTTCTGCATCAAAGCATTTTGTTTTTCTTTGCCGGGTTTCTTAGCCAATTCGCCAACATTGCGAGACAATTCCCTTATTTTTGCAAATGTCTCAACTATTGCTATTGTAGTTTGTGTAGCTTTGGGACTTTTAAGGATTGTAGCAAGCATATAAAGCCCTTTTTCGGTGAAGGCTTTTATATTTGTTGGCGAAAATTTCAATTTTTGAAGGTTATCAAAAATTTTGATAACCTC
>JAITFO010000006.1 GCA_031281265.1 Candidatus Fibrimonadaceae bacterium | reverse complement strand
GGAAAAATTGTTAAAAATCGGAGACCTTGCACCCTAAGGTTTGGAGCTTGGAGTGCAAGGTCTTTTCAGGGCATTTTTCCTTTAAAAATATACAGTTTTTAGCTAAATTATGGGGTATGAATGAAATTAGACCCCCCACCCCCCTATTGTCTGAACCCCGATTCACCCGATTCGCCGATTTTCCCGATAAATCCTTCCTTGCCATTATTCTACTTCTCGCCTTTGCCGCACAGGTTTTGTTTGCGCAAGGAACTGGCCAACCCGATGAGAAACCTGAATTGCTGCCCGCAATCGCTGAGGCTTTGCCCAAGATATCCGTTGCGGAGGTTCTTAGCAGCGTAAACCTTTCGGGGAGCTGCGTTGCGGACTTCACAAGCCTATTGGAGAAAGAGAATTTTGACATGGCGAAATTCATGAAGGAATTGCCTCCTGATGTGGCGAAAACGAGATTAAAGCTTAAAAGCCCGTTCGGAAAGCCAAAGGATGGCGATAAAACGGATGTGGGTTTGACCGTTGCCTGCATAAAGGCGTTGCCTGAGTCCCCGGCGGAGATAGCGTCCCTGCTACAAGGTATAAGCCTTAAAATGGGCTTGGATTTGGCTGTGGATATGGCGGAAAATATTGTGGACAACTCCATTCCTGCCAATGTGGGGGCAGATGGCGGCGGGATGTTCAAGCCCGTAACCTCCATAGGCCTTGTGACTGCTGGTTTAGGATTAATCGTCTATGGGCTTGTGCAGAATAGCGAAGTGTCTAGCCAAGTTGACAAAAAGAACGGCAAGGCTGCCGTGGATGCGGAGAGCAGTCGTAATATAAGTTATGGCATTGGTGCTGCCCTGCTTGCAGGCGGTTTGGTTGTTTACATAGCATTTTAAAGGAGAGCAAAGATGACAAAAAAATTCTTTTCATTCGCAGCGGCTGTAAGCCTTTTTCTAAGCTGTGCCGATGTTCCCGATGGGCTTCGTGATGAGGCAGGGGGCAAATGCAACGGGAGTGCGTATACTGAGTATCAGTTCTGTGCATATGGTCAGATTTACAACCTTTGCGGCGGGCTTCCGTTCAATCCCTTGATTGTGGATTGCTGCAACAATCACCAGTACACCCTATCCACGGAGTTCTGCTCGCAGAACAATATTTACCGCAAATGTGGCGGCAAGGAATACGACCCCTCAATGCAGAGCTGCTTGAGTGATGTTATCCAAAGCAAATGCGGCAGCGGTAGCTACTACAACTCCTCAACGCAGTTTTGTACCGACAACAAGGTTTACGACAAATGCGGTGGCAACACTTATGACCCATCAAATCAAAAATGCGAAAGCGGCGTTGTGAAAACCAAATGCGAATCGGGCAGCAATTATTACGACTCCAAAACAGAGTTTTGTACCGACAATAAAGTTTATAGCAAATGCGGTGGCAACGCGTACAACCCAAAATACCGGAGTTGCTGCAACGGCAGCACTTACGATCTGTCAAGTCAGAGATGCCAGAACGGTGTTGTTGAAACACAGTGTGGTAGCGATTGGTTTAACCACGCTACTTATACGCAATATTGCCAAAACGGCACTACGCTTACACAATACGGTTCTTTGGAATATGCTGGGCAAACATACAGAACCGTTGAAATAGGTACTCAGACTTGGATGGCTGAGAATCTTAATTACAACGCAAGTGGCGGTAAGTGTTATGGTGAAGGCGAATTAAGTGCAGAAGAGTACTCTGACCACATAGAGTATGGACCACCATTATACTCACCTGCTGAAATACAAGCTAACTGCGACAAGTATGGTCGTCTTTACGATTGGTCAACGGCAATGGCAGGTTCGGCTAGCTCTAATGAAAATCCGAGCGGTGTTAAGGGTATTTGCCCCGATGGTTGGCATTTGCCCAGCAATGCTGAATGGAGCGAACTGGTAAACGATATTCAGATTCAGAGTAATGCCCCCATATCAGATAGAGATTTAAAATCACAAGACTGGCCGCCGGACGGTACTGACACTTACGGGTTTGCGGCTCTGCCGGGCGGCATAGGCTCACCCGATGGCAGGTTCGACGGTGTCGGCACCTTGTACTACAGCGTTGGCAGATGGTGGAGTGCTAGCGAGAGCTATTTTTACATCGAATACGGCGCCATCGGGATCTACTACAAGAGTGTCGACGACAAAGGCAAAGGTTACTTGTATAGCGTTCGTTGCTTGCAGGACTGAAGCGCGTTGTGAACGTCTGAACCACGATGGCCAGGATGGAAGGATGTTCAGGATAGTGATTGAGAAATTTCGTGGTTAGTTCTCTGAGCAAACAATTGAGCGAAGCGAACCGTTTGCGAGGAGAAGCTAACCGCGAGAGACAAAAAGCGAGAGCCAGGATGTTCGCCAGCGACTAAGTAGCGTGTGGGCGTCTAAACCTTATTCCAAACAAAATTCAATCCTTGATTTTGGTAAAAACGCATTTTGCTGTCCGAGCTAATTAGAGTTGTCTTGTTGGTTATGGCGTGTGCCATTATAGCGTGGTCAACAGGATCTTTGTGGTCAGATATAGGAGTTAGCCTACCAAGTGTTAATATGTGTTCTTTTTTGAAATAGTCAACCGAAAAGCCAAGCATATTACCTCATAACCGCTCGTATATCCAATATTTTTGCTCCTTTCAACCCGTTTGGGTGCTTCAAACACCACAAAGCATATTTTGATAACTTTATGCTTCCATCTGTCGGAGGCATAGGCAATTTTCCTTTTTTGGTTTTCATAAATAGTCCTTTTTAAAGTTTGCTATAAAATATAACAAATATTTCGAGAAAAAGAGCAAAATCTCTGCATTTTGCAAACAGGTGTTGACGTTTTTGTGCATTTTTTTTGAAATTAAATCAGCAATCGGGGTCATCGGGGTTCAGACAGATGGTCTTTTATTCCCCCTGTACCCGGGACGGCATTTGCCTTTGAAGTATCCACAAGGGATAATTTTCTATGTCCTTAGCTTTTACGTCCAAAGGAACAACCATCATCACCGACCAAGGCAAATCGAGCCAGTCCGGTTTTAATGGGACAAAAGATGTAATGGATTTTTTGTTCGTTAGCAAATTATCCGTTATCATAGAATATTCTTTCCCGTTGCGAATTGATTCTTTTAAATCGTCCTGTTCCTCTTTGGACAAGTCACCGCCTATTTCCGTAAGCCACAATTTTTCGTTTGGATGCGTAGCCCTCAAACCCTCATGCGAAATGAGGCTTAAATAGATACCTGTTTTTTTGTCGGTCAAACTGTCAAAAAAAACTCTTTGCAGCGCACCCAACTCCATATCCATTCCTATTACTCCAGCAAATCTTTCTTCTAAGAAAATAGGGTAACTTATAGTTATCATAGGGCGTTCCGTTTTTTCGCCCTCGTATTTCCACTTATAAGGCTCAATTAAATGCACCTTGCCTGTTTTCTTTGGCACAAGGTACCAATCGTCGTCGTCGTTAAAAGTTTCAGAAGGCAGATCTTCCAATTTCAACTCACCTGATTCTGAGCGGAAGTAATCAATGGCAAAATAATTCCCTTCCTTCGTTGCTTCATTACTAAAATAAGCCCCCCTTTCAAAGGCTACATAAATATCCGAAATCAATTTTTGATCAGCGTCTTCGATAAGAAAATCATGCATATGTTTATGAAACATATCAATTTTTTCCTTATCGCTTAAATGCTTTTCAAGAATAAGAAAGTGCTCCAATTTTCTGAGTTCCTCAACTCTAGCATTCAGAAAGCCACCTACAACCAGAGCTTTGTTTTTTGCGGATTCTATCATTATCTCGGTTCTGTAGTCCCTGTGCGATGAATAAACAAGGGCAGCCGTTATAAAGATGCCTGTAACTACGAGCAAAACCAAAAATAAAATCAAAGGAACTTTATATTTAAGACGCATATCAACCTCCTATTTATTCCGTCTGTTGGTGTGGCATTTGCCTTTGAAGTATCCACAAGGGATAATTTTCGATGTCTTTTGCTTTTACTTCCAAGGGAACAACCATCATAACCGACCAAGGCAAATCAAGCCAGTCCGGTTTCAATGGGACAAAAGATACAATGGATTTTTTGTTCGTTAGCAAATTATCCGTTAGAATCGAGTATTCTTTCCCGTTGCTTATGGATTCTTTTAACTCATTCTGTTCCTCTTTAGACAGGTCACCGCCTATTTCCGTAAGCCACATTTTTTCGTTTGGATGCGTGACTCTTAAGCCCCCATGCGAGACTAGGCTCAAATATATGCCTGTTTCTTTGTCAGTCAAATTGTCAAAGAAAACTCTTTGCAACGCACCCAATTCCATATCCATTCCTATTGCCCCGGCAAATTTTTCGTCTAAGAAAACAGGGTAACTTATAGTTATCATCAAGCGTTCCTTGTCTTCGCCTGGGTATTTCCATTTATAAGGCTCAGTTAAATGTACCTTGCCTGTTTTCTTTGGTGCATTGTACCAATCGTCGCTTTCGTTATAAGTTTCAGAAGGTATATCTGATAGTTTCAAATCGCCTGTTTCGACGGAGCGAAAGTAATCAATGCTATAATAAAATCCTTCCTTCGTTGCTTCAGGGCTAAAAAAGGCCCCTCTTTCAAAGGCTACATAAAGATCCGAAATCAATCTTGTCTCGGAGTCTTCGATAAGAAAGTCGCGCATATGCTTATGAAGCGTGTCTAACTTTTCCTTATCGCTCAAATTCCGCTCAAGGGTGATAAAGTGCTCCAATTTTTTGAGTTCCTCAACTCTGGCACTCATAAAACCGCCTACAACCAGAGCTTTGTTTTTTGCGGATTCTATCATTATTTCGGTTCTAGCATCTCTATGTGACGAGTAAACAAAAATAACCGCTATAAGTACGCCTATAACTATTAAGAAAGCTGAAAACAAGCCCAAAGGAACTTTATATTTGAGATGCATATTGGAGTCTCCTTATTTTAAAAACAATATAGTAAAGTCCGTTTACTATATTTTGGCACATCACTATGCAGCACAGTCTTGAGGAAATTATAGAGGGTAAACTTGCGGAAAAGCAGAAGCAGGGGCTTTTGCGCTCATTGAGCCAGCCGCAGGGTATTGATTTTTCAAATAACGACTATTTGGGTTTGGCAAATCACTTTGAAATAGCAAAAGCAGCCGCAGATGCTTATGTGAAGTACGGAGCTGGCAGTAAAGGCTCCCGCCTTTTGGGTGGCAACAATCAAATTTTTGAAGAAACAGAAAAATGGCTCGCTAAATGGAAGGGCACGGAAGCGGCTTTGATTTTCAATTGCGGCTATAGCGCGAACTTAGGCGTGATATCCGCTTTGTGCGATTCCGAAACTCATTTGTTTTTTGACAAGCTAAACCATGCGAGCATTATAGACGGCTATGCCATGGGTGGTGGCAAGCTCCACCGTTTTACTCACAACAGCCCTGCCGATTTGGAAAAGGCACTGCAAAAGGCAGATACAGATGGTTTGAAATTGATTGCCGTTGAAGCGGTTTACAGCATGGATGGCGACATTGCGCCATTAAAGGAATATGCGGATTTGGCTGAAAAATATGGAGCGATGCTGTATGTTGATGAAGCTCACAGCGATGGAGTTTTGGGGCCAGGAGGCAAGGGATTGATTGCAGAACTCGGTTTGGAAAAAAAAGTTCATCTATCGCTCACAACATTTGGCAAGGCTTATGGAACTATGGGTGCTTGCGTTTTTGGTTCCAAGCTGTTGATAGATTATCTGATAAACAGTGCACGTAGTTTTATTTATTCTACGGCTATTTCGCCAGGTGCTGTGGTTGCAATGCAAAAAGCCGTTGAGGTCTCCACAAGGGATAATTTTCGCAGGGATAGCGTGTTGAAAATGTCTGCGGATTTTAGGCGGAAAATTACGGAAGCAGGCATTGATTGTATGCAGAGCGAAACTCAAATTGTGCCCGTTTTACTAGGTACGGTAGAACGCGCTCAAAAATGCAAAGAATTTTTGCTGGAAAAAGGTTTTTGCACGGCTTGCATTCGCCCTCCAACTGTGCCTAAAGGCATGGCAAGGCTTAGAATAAATATAAGCGCGGGGCATAAAGAAAAAGACGTGAGCAATTTGGCAGAGGCGTTGATTTTCTATATTCATTCCCTATGAAAAGGCGATATATAATAGCAATGTATTTATTGTGCTGCGCTGTGCTACTTGCTATGGTGGCTTGTAGCGAAAATTTATTTGGCAGCTCAGGCAACAGCGATTGCGGCAGTGATATAAAATGTTTGCGTATGGATGCGGAAAACGCATTTAGAAGCGGTGAATATACCAAAGCCTACATTGCCTATTCGCAAATAGTGAACTTGGATCCAACGGCATCAGTAGGTTATTTTGGAATGGCAAAAGCGGGTTTATGGATGAATGGCATTAACCCTTTTAGCATGTTCGCTCAGGTTAGTACAGGGAAAGACTCAATAGCCTTTATGAATGATTTGCCAGTTGATCAGAACAGATTTTATCAGGGGATGAGATTTATTTCGCCAGCATTGCACGAATTGGAGCATCGCGATAGCATGACCCTTCATTATGATTATTATGTAAGGGACATCAACGGCACTATTAAAAAAGACACTGTGTTTGCCAGAACTATGGATTCTGTCTCTTGGGTGAGGGCAGTGGAAGCCAATGACTTTGATATTTCTAAAATCACCGTTATAGATAATGGGGAAGGGCAAAACAAAACTTACGAAATACCCCTTTCCGAGAAGCTCAAGAAATTCATAGATACATATAATTGCAATGCAGGAGTCTGTTCAAAAGTTCCTTTAAGCGACCGCGAATTTAGCTACGGTACTTACACATTAGGTTTGTTGATAACCACCGTATCGGAGACAATTTTGAGATCTTTGGACACCAACGGAGATGGTTGCATAGCAAAGAGATGCCCAGAAGGTGAAACTGATTGCCGTAAATATAACCCCGGTGCCCGCGAGAATCTTCTGTTATGGCGTATTTGGGGCTGTGACATACAAGACAAATATTCTTATGATTTATCCATAAATCTTACCGTTAATGAGAATGGAGATTTTGAAGTAGATCTCAATCAGCTTTTAGAAGATTTGGATTTGGATGCTTTTTATGCAGATCAGTGGAATAATCCTAAAACTCCTCTGCCAGATGAGATATCGAGCTTTAATGACAAGATGGATGAATTTAACGAAAGCATATATGACTTGATGTCCGTGATGGGTGGGTTTAGAGATAAAAACAACAGCGACGTGCCATTGGGCTTAGAAGGCGACATGGGAGCATATAAAGATTTTTCCAAATTTTATAAAGTGGGAACTCATATAGATGAAGACGGTGATGGCTGCATAGGCGAAGACCTTATGGATGGGCAAGACAACGATGGAGATGGGCTTGTAAATAGCAATGCTAGGTTGACGTCTGTTGACCCGGATGACCAATATTTTGGCGATGACGGGAAGATGATGGGTTATCATGGCATGACTGGTAACAAAGATGATGATAAACCCATAAGAATAAAGGTAAGTGATCCAGCTTTCAAGCCCATAGCCAATAACCCAGAACGCACCCGTTTTGCGGACTTAAACCCAGACGAAGAGGGTTATGTAACAGTGATAAAATTTACACAAAGAGCAGATTATTGGACTTCGGATAATCGCGAAGATAAACTCAGGGTGGCGCAAGATACGATGTGTCCGCCAAAAATCAGCCTTGAACAAAGGAGAAGGCTCATAGGTGGTTGCTGGTCTAACTATAACGAAGATAAATTTGTGAAATACTGGTTAAAAAGGGAATTGGCTCGTGATGAAGACCGAGACAGACGGGTTCACATTAGTTGCAAAAACTGCACAGGCACGGGCTGTTTAAGATAATAAAATGGATAAAACAGGAGTTTTAATTGAAAGATTCATTATTAAATAAATTAATTTTTATACTGCTCTGTAGCTATGTTCTTATTGACGCCGCAAAAGGCCCGCAGTATAACTCGGTTAGAGTACGCGGCATGGGCGGTGCTTTTGTAGCTGTTGCAGACGACAGGAACGCTCTTTATTACAACCCAGCTGGCTTGAATTTAATAAATCGTTTTGGAAATTTTGAAGAAAATCCAGATATGGGCTATTTGCCTAGGCAGAGATTTGAATTTAAGTTGGTGGGCGTTTCTGTGCTGCTCCCTGCGAACGAAATAACTTATGTGCAAAATGTTTGCGGAACATCTAGAAAAATAACCCTTGGCAATGCGATAAAAAGTACTTTGCTTTTTGATTTTGGTTATTTTAATTTTGGAAATATTAAATATTGCCCAGATATTATGGATATATTTCCAGATGAACTAGCGGATATGTCGGATTCATTGAAGGCTCATCAGGGATTGGCAGATAGCTTGGCTAGAATTGACCGCCAGCCAATTGAAATAGGCGTGCAGGTAAGCGTTTTGGAATTTGCCATGCATAATTTTGGTTTGGCGATTTGGATGAATACAAGAGTCGCTCCGTGGATAGAGACCGGTGTTTATATGCCTTATTTTGGCTACGAGCCTGTTCAAGTTGATGCTGTTGTGCAAACGGCTATGGCTTTTTCGCCTGTGGATAACTGGTCTGTTGGCGTAGGGTTAAAAACGGTCAAAAGAGCTAGGACACCTAGTTATGAATTCATCACCATCAATTACAGAGAATCCAAAGATAGTTTGCTAGATCGCTGGGACGATATTAAAGGTGAGTACACTGATATCGGTAAGATATTTGATGATATAACTTTTGGCTTTGACTTTGGCGCTCTTTACCAACTGACTCGTGAAGTGAGGCTGGGAACTTCGCTCCGCAATGTGTTTTTCAGCAATTTGGCGGGGGAGTCCATAACCCCGAATTTAACTATTGGAGTAGCATATAGCCCTATGATTTTGCAGAGCAACGATTGGTGGGGGCGCAAAGTTAATTTTGCTGCGGATTATGATGATATTATAGATGGCACTGTGGGTGATATGTTTTTTTCGCATCTGAATATTGGTGCGGAGATCGATCAGGTGATTTTGCCGTCTCCAACTAAAAAAATGCCGCTTTTGTGGCGCGCGATGTTCGGTGTTTTAGGCGGGGCAGCTTTTGGTACGGTGGGTTATTTAGTTGGCGGAGATGATTTTGGCTTGATTGGTCTAGGAGTAGGCTCATTGTCTGGCATAGATTTTGGCAGCGGCGGAGATTTGTTGCACGGTTCTTTGGGCTTTGGTATTGAGGGTGGCTATTGGGCAGCAACGGGAGCGTTGAAATTTTCGGCGATAGAAACCAGATTTTCTTCTTACGCAGAGGAAAGGGGTTTGAGAACTGGGCAAAAGGGACAGAGATTTTGGGCATTTGAACTTAATGCAGGTTTTTGATGTCTAGTATTTTTGGAAAAATATTCACGGTCAGCACATGGGGAGAATCCCATGGAAAAGCTATCGGTGCGGTGGTGGATGGTTGCCCTCCCGGTTTTGCGATTAGCGAAGAATATATACAAACTTTTTTAGACCGCCGCAAACCTGGGCAAAACGCTTTGACAACCCAGCGCAAAGAAAGTGATATTGTGAAAATTTTGAGCGGCGTTTTTGAGGGTAAAACAACCGGAACGCCCATATCCATGATTGTTGAAAACTCAGACCACCATAGCGAAGACTACGAGCATATAAAAGACTGGTACAGGCCTGGCCACGCGGACGAGGCTTACGATTCCAAATACGGGTTCAGGGATTACCGAGGCGGTGGCAGAAGTTCCGCGAGAGAAACCATAGGCAGGGTAGCCGCTGGCTCCATAGCTAGAAAAATTTTAAACGAAAAATGCAAAACGGAATTTAACGCATGGCTGGCTTTGGACGAAAGCGCAATAGAGACAGCTCGCAAAAATGGAGATAGCATAGGTGGGATTATAAATTTGAATATCAAAAATCCACCGAAGAATTTAGGCGAACCGATTTTTGACCGCACAGAGGCACTTTTGGCGATGGCTATGATGAGTATTCCCGCGACAAGGGGATTTGAAATAGGCAAGGGTTTTGAAGCAGCAAAAATGACTGGCAGTGAGCATAACAAATTCGCAGATGGTACCTATGGCGGCATAACGAGTGGTGAAGATATTTTTTGCAGAATAGCTTTTAAGCCAACCCCATCTATTTTGCAGTTGCAAAAAGCGAAAAACAAAAACGGCGAAGTCGGTGAAATTTCAGTAAAAGGCAGACACGACCCTTGCGTTGCCCTACGCGCACCGGTGATAGTGGAAAGCATGGCGGCATTGGTGTTGATGGATTTGTGGCTGCAGGATAGGGCTATATGAGCGAAGAAGTACAAGAAGAGCAGGAATTGGTTGCGGGCGAGCTTCCGCCTGTTGAAAGCGTGGAAGAACTTTCTTGCATAATTCAGGCATTGGTGTTTGCATCAACGGAAGTTGTCACATTAAAAAAATTGAAAGAGATTTTGGGTGATTTTTTAGACCAAGCGCAGGTTTCCGGTGCGCTCCGGCACGCAAACGAACAGCTCGCAAAAATCAAATCGCCTTTTGAAATTGTGGAAGTTGCCAGTGGCTATCGCTTTCGCACAAAGAACGTATACTACCCATATATCCGCAAACTTTTTCCGGATAGCAATCCTCGCAAACTCTCCCTTGCCGCGCTGGAAACGCTTTCCATAATAGCCTACAAACAACCCATAACAAAAGCGGGCATAGAGGCAATTCGCGGCGTTATGTGCGATGCTCCTCTGCACAACCTCTTGGACAAAAAATTCATAACGCTTGGGCAACGCGCAGACACCGTTGGCAACCCATACACATACATAACCACAGAGGAATTTCTAAAATACTTTGGCATAAACCGAATTCCAGACGATTTACCTCGTTTAACGGAATTCAGCGATATTCTCAACAGCGATTTTTTAATTCCGCAATATCCCATACAAAAACAAATGCCCGAACAGATTCCTCTGCAAGAATCCACCAAACAATTGGAAATACCGCTTGAAGCAGGGGAATAGAAATGACCCCGCTGATGAAACAATACAATGAGATAAAGGCGGCCCATTCCGGCTGTATTTTGTTTTTTAGGATGGGAGATTTTTACGAACTTTTTGAAAGCGATGCCATTGTGGCATCCAAAATTTTGGGGATAACGCTCACAAGCCGCAACAACGGCGGAGCAAAGGAACAGGCACTTTGCGGTTTCCCTTACCACGCTGCGGAGAGATACATACCAAAAATGCTTGCGGCAGGTTACCGCGTTGCAATATGCGAGCAAATGGAAGACCCTAAACTCGCCAAAGGCATAGTGAAAAGAGATGTAATAGAGGTTATTTCCGCTGGAACGAGTTTTTCGGAAAGCAATTTAGATGCAAAGCAGTCATCTTATATATGTGCATTTTTAAAGAGCAAAAATGGGGCAGTTCTAGCCATAGCGGATATCAGTACAGGATATTTTGCGGTTGGCGAGTCTTCTATAGCAAATGTGGAGAGCGAAATAGAGAGGAGAAGCCCAAAGGAACTTTTAACGCAGAGCGGGGAATTGCTTGAAGGCATCCAGAGCATTGCGAGTCAGAATAAAATTATGTGGACGGAAATCCCGGAGCAGCAATTTGAAACCGATTTTTGCAAAAAAGTTTTGAAAAACCATTTCAGCAATTTTGATTTGCAGGATGATTTTTTGATAAAGACCGCAGGTGCATTGCTTTTCTATCTTTTGGAGCAAAAAAAATCTGGACTCAGCCACATAATAAAAATAGACTCCATTCCGTGGAGCGACTATATGGCACTTGACCCAGCAACGCAGCGCAACTTGGAACTCACCGCCTCGTTGCATCCAGAGGATTCAAATTCCACTTTGCTCTCCGTTATGGATTTCACAAAAACCGCGATGGGAGCGAGGTGTTTAAGGGAGTGGATTTCTCACCCCCTTGTTTCTCTTGAAAGCATAACCGATAGGCTCTCTTGCGTTGAGGAGTTGGTTGCGAGTCCCTTGTTCCTTGACGAGGCGGCGGAGGCTATGAAACCGATTTTGGATATGGAACGGGCGATGGGGCGCATAGGGAGCGGGAGGGCAAATGCCCGCGATGTGCAGAGCTTGGGAAAATCGCTTTTGCAGGCGGAATCTATAATTGGAATACTGCAAAAATTGAAAGGAAAGAAATTCGCTGAAATTGCAAATAATTTGGTGCTTGCAAAAGGCAAAGGTCAAGAGATTTGCGCTTTGTTAAAAGATGAATTGCCGCTCACCATTAAAGAGGGGAATTTAATCCGTCAGGGCGCGAGCGAGGAGATTGAGAATTTCAGAAGGGAAATTCAGGGAAAAAAGGATTGGATTGCAAACTTGGAAACTCATGAAAAAGAGAGGCTTGGAATACCATCGCTCAAAGTTGGCTATAACAAGGTTTTTGGCTATTACATAGAAATAACCTCCAGCCATTCGCACAAAAAAGTTCCCGCTGAATATATACGCAAACAAACACTATCCACGGGCGAGCGTTATATAACGCCGGAGATGAAGGATGTGGAAACTTTTATTTTAAATGCGGAAGTTCGTCTTTTTGAAAAGGAATACAAGGTATTTTGCGAGTTGCGAGACAAGGTGCACGAGTGGCGGGCGGATTTGCAAATAGTGGCGAATGCCGTTGCGGAGCTGGATTCCATTTCCTCTTTTGCTCTTGCGGCACGTAGGTATGGCTTGACAAAGCCCGCGGTGAACAATGGCGATAGGATAAAGATAACAAGTGGCAGGCATCCCGTTCTTTCCACACAGCCAGATATTAAATTTATCCCAAACGAGATAGACATCTCAAATAGCGAAACTCGTTTTATGCTCATAACAGGTCCTAATATGGCGGGCAAATCCACATATTTGCGGCAAACCGCTTTGATAACCCTGCTCGCTCAAATAGGTTCTTATGTGCCAGCGGATTTTGCGGAGATAGGCATTGTGGATAAAATTTTCACCAGGGTTGGCGCAAGCGACCGCCTTGCAAGGGGTCTTTCAACCTTTATGCTGGA
>JAITFO010000109.1 GCA_031281265.1 Candidatus Fibrimonadaceae bacterium | reverse complement strand
TCATAGCTGCGTTTCTGCTGACCATTTTCAATGGCTCTGCGGAGATAGCGGTTTTTGATGTGATAAAAATTCTCTTTAACCCATCCGCGCCGGAAGCCTCGCTTGCCGAGGGGCGTATAATTTGGGATTTTCGTTTGCCACGTGCACTAGCTGCAACGCTCGCAGGTGCCTCGCTTTCTCTGAGCGGCTTGTTGCTGCAAAGCATATTCAGAAATCCGCTTGCAGGCCCTTTTGTGCTGGGCATAAGCTCCGGTGCTTCGCTTGGCGTTGCGCTTTTTTTGCTGGCAGGGTTTGGGCTTGGTTCGCTGGGTTTGCTCTCCGCAGCGGCTTTGGGTGCAATGGCGGTGCTCGCTTTTATAGCCCTGTTCTCAAAATTTATCTCCAGCAACGCTGGGCTTTTGGTGCTGGGTTTGATGATTGGATATTTTGCGGATGCCGTTGTTTCCATTTTGATGCACAGCACAAACACGGCCGCTCTGCGTGGCTTTATATCTTGGGGGTTTGGTTCCTTTGGCAGGCTTCGCTGGGAGGAATTGCCCTACTTTGCAATTTGCATTTTGCTGGGAATAATTTTATCCGTTTTTTGCATAAAGTACTTAAACGCCATAGCCCTCGGCGAAGATAGTGCTAAAAGTTTAGGCATAAATGTTAAGCAAAAACAACTCCTTTCGCTTTTGGCGGCGGCGGTTTTGGCGGCGGCGGCAACTTCTTTTTGCGGCCCCATAGGTTTTATAGGAATGGCAACTCCGCACTTGGCAAGGGGATTTTTCAATTCAGATAATCAGAGAGTTTTAATCCCCGCTTCGCTTTTGTCCGGTGCGTTGCTCGCACTTGTGGCAGGGCTTTTGTCGCAGGGTTTGTGGGGTATGCCTTCTTTGCCGCTCAACGCTGTTGCCAGCTTAATGGGTGCTCCGGTTGTTATATGGGTGTTGCTGCCCAAAAAACACCGCTAGTTTTTCTGCAAATTTTTGAAAAAGAATTTCCGGCGCAAGGCGTGGCAATTCCCAAGTGACGCAATGAATGTTGCGTTCACCGCACCAAGTTCCCAAACTCCCCGGCGTGGCATAACCCACACCAACCGAATGTGGGTTCCCAGAGAGTTCAACCAAAAAATCCACCAATTCGCTTTTTTCAGGAGAGTCAACGCAAGCGAGCGGAGAATGTACGGAGAGAATACTTTTTGGTTTTAATTTTTCTATCAAAGCGAGCAAGGCAGAGGTTTCCGGTTCGCTTGCCGGCTGTTTGCCGGGCGAAAGTTTTGTTATGCGTTCATCTTCCAAAGTTGCTTTGCTCAGAACATCATCCGCACTCCAATTCGCACAGGGAAAATTGCGATTCAAATCCACGCCGTTTGCATTGCCGCGAGTGCCCAAAATACAACCATCTGGATTTGCACATAAAACAAAAGCCACGCTCTCCAACGGCTTTTCAAAAAAGCGCAAAACGCGACTGATTAAGAAAACTGTTTCCGGTTCTTCGCCGTGAATGCCCGCAATTACAAGCAGTTCGCACTCCTGCTGGCAAGGCGAAAACAGAAGCGGAGCACCCAAAACGCTACGCCCAAATTCCTCAAGCGAAAACGGCAAAGTTCCTCTGTTTTCAATTGGTCTGAATGGGTGCATATATATTTAAGAAATATACAAATTACATTTTCTATCTTATAGCATCCAAAAATAAGGAGACACCCTATGAAAAAAATCGTATTGTTAGCTTTTGCAACTTTGGTTCTATTCGCTTGTTCTCAAAAAAAAGAACCCGTAGGGACTGAGGCTCAGGTAGCGGATAAAGAATATGATAAAATAATAGAAGAGATAAAATCTGGGATGGTCGGCGGTTTATATGAGAATGTAGAGTATTTGCATAAACAAAACGAACGCTACAAAGAACATAAGCTGGTGACGGAAATAACGCATGAAATAAGAAAGATGTTAGTTGACCACATTGTAAAAAAATTTGAAAAAGAGATGGTACATGATTTTGCCAATTATGACTCGGCAATCATAAACGCCAATACTCAATTATTTAATGGCAATCCCGATAAAGCACTAAAAATTATTGAACCAATAATAAATGAAGTGGAAATTTTCCGAGAACTTGTTCTTGCTGACGACTCGGCTACAATATATCGCATTTTCTACAATGTTGTAGAAGAAGGGTTCTATTTAAAAGTAATACATGGAGATTCCAAACGCAAAATTTATCTAATGCCAGAGCGTTTTTTCCGTGCATATTTAACATACGGCATAACCCTTGTAGAGTTGGAACGCCTTGATGAGGCTAAAACCGCGTTGGTGAAAGCATGGGAAATCAATCCAGTTCATGCAGATGTATATTTTGAACTCGGAGAGATCAGCAAAATACAAAAAGACCAAAAAGAATTTCTTCGCCTAACACAAGAAGCTCACAAGATAGCTTATACCAAAGCGAAACTGGCTCGCTGTTATCGTAATTTTGGTTATTATTTTATAGAGCAAGAAAAATTTGATGATGCAATAGCGATGTACCATGCGAGTTTATCCTTTGATAGCACACAGACAAAAAAAGTACTCTCGGAATTGGATTACATACAAAAATATACCAAAAAGCCGCTTGGCAAAAAACCCAGTAAAGAACAGATAATGGCTGTATTCAAGAAACACAATATACAATACGGCGTTGACGAAAATCTTTACAATTTGATTTACTCATTAGGGCGTGCATTGGAAGCGGAAAAAGAATATGAGAGAGCAAAATTTTGTTTCAGGGTATTGCTTGAGCTAACCGACAAAAAAGAGTTCAAAGAGCTAATCGAAAAAATTGACAAGATGCCTAAAACATAACCCCCCTTGAATTGCGATTTTTTATAAAATCACAATTCCTCCCCCCGTTTTTTCCGCCCGCAGGGCTAACGGGGGGAACGCTACTAATAATCAGCATTTTACTAGATTACCCCACAGATGAGACTTGTCTTTTTTCTGATTTTCCTCTTGTTTTTTTCTCAGGCAAGTGCGGAAAATCTGACCGAAAATATCGGGAGTTTTGCCGGAGTAGAGATAAATGCGGGAGTTTGGGGAGCACCTGCCGCAGGATTTTTTGCTATAGACACGATGGAAAAATTCAGCAAAAACTGGATGGCTCTGAGAGTTCCGCTGGAAACCGCACGGTATTTTGAAACGCTGGAACCATTTTTCATTTTAAAGCTCGGAGCAAATTACAGAGACGATTTCTTAATCTACGCCGAGTTCCCTCTAAGGCGGGATATTGAAGCGTGGTACAGAGACCCTTACAAACGCACTTATACCTTTGCGGCATCGGAATTAGATTTGAATGTCCCTACAGAGGCTTGGGGGCAATGGAATAATCCTGCTGGGTTTGTAAAATTCGGGCGATTTAAACCCGAAATTTCCCCTACACCTAACTCCATAATTCTGGGCGGCGCGCCTCACCACGATGCCATTCACTGGAAATTCAACGCAGGTGTTGCTAGATACGATTTGCTGCTCATCTCCCTAAGCTCGTGGCTTTCCGAAGATGAAAAAAAAGAACAGCATAATGTTCAAATTCCAAATGCGAGAAATAGAATTTACGAAGAGCCTACAAAAAATCTGCTCTTGCACAAAGTTGGCATAGACGGAGGTTTTGGCTATTTCTCCATCATTGAGCAAAGTTTAATCGGCGGAAAAAATTTGGAGTTCAGGGATTTTTCCCCGTTTGTCGCTTGGCATAATAATTTCAGCTATGGCTACAGCAAAATGAGCGTGGCTTTGGAAGCGGGGCTTAGGCCCATAAAAAAATCCGAGTTTTATTGGCAGTTCGCTATGGAAGATATTCAAAGCCCTGTAGGCGAGGTAGAAGGAGACAAAGGCTATACAACGCTCGCTTTTTTGGCAGGCTACAAGCAAAAAATTCCCCTTGGGATTTACGGCGATATTGAGAGCAGAATAGATGCGGTTCGCACAGACCCACAATTCAACAACAACAAGGTGCCTCTGCAAAAAATGACGAGCAGAAAAGTTTACAACAGCAATTTCAGGGAGCAAGGCAAGCCGAATTTTGCGGATATGTACATCGTGGATTACCCGCTCGGCTATCGCAGAGGGCCAGATGCCGTTGATTTATGGTGGAACATAAAATACATCCCCGCAAGCAAAAAATTCAACGCGGAGCTAGAAACAGCATATTTAAGGCAGGGAGATTGCGAGATTTATTCAGACCATCAGGAATGTAGCGAACGCAAAGTTTTAGGTGGTATTGAGGAAAAATTATTTTTGCTGGATTTGTTAGCGAATTATTTTTACAACGAATATGTTGGTATTTACGCTGGCGCGGGTTTCCAAAACGCAAAGAATAGGGACAACATCGAGGGGAACAACAGGAACGATGCGTGGGTCAGAATTGGATTTCGTATTCATAGCCTTGCTCCGCCAAAAAAAGCTGACGGTTCATAGCAAATTCCTGTTCGCGGGAATCTTTTGTGACAATGGAGTAAAACAGGGCTTGCCTGCCATCTTTTTTGGGGCGTAAAATTCTGCCCAGCCTTTGAGCCTCTTCTTGGCGACTGCCGAACGTGCCGGAGATCTGAATCAAAACGCTCGCGTCTGGCAGGTCTATGGCAAAGTTCCCAACCTTGCTCACAGTTAAAATTCTAATCTCGCCGTTGCGAAATTTCTCGTAAATTACATCGCGTTCTTTGTTGGGTGTTTTGCCTGTGATTAAGGGTGTGTCAATTTCCTTTACAAGGTTTTCCAATTGCTCTATGTATTGCCCTATTATCAAAATTCTATCGCCTTCTTCGTTGTGCTTTTCCAATAATTTTTTTACCACAGCGAATTTTTCTGGGTTGCAGCCAGCTATGGCAATTTTTTCGCGAGGCGGGGCAACAGCGTAAGCCATTCTAAGTTCGGTATCCATCGGCACTCTGAGTTCGTGGCATTTTGCCTGTGCAATCCAGCCCTGCGCTTCCAAAGTTCGCCAGGGTATGTCAAATTTTTTAGGGCCTATAAGGGAAAACACCTCCGTCTCTTTGTGGTCTTCCCTGATTAAAGTTGCGGTTAGCCCAAGGCGTCTTGTGGCTTGCATATCTGCGGAAAAGCGAAACACAGGAGCAGGCAATAAATGCACCTCATCGTAAATCATCAAGCCCCATTTTTGCGCACTAAATAGGGAAAAATTGGTAAATTCTTCCTCTTCGCTTTTTAAACTTTCGTTCTCTAAGTTTTCGCTTTTTGAACAGCAGTTAGATTCCCCTCGCAAACGGTTCGCTTCGCTCAATTGTTTGCTCGGAGAACTAACTGCTGTGTTCACTGCTGCGTTCGTTGCTATATTCGCTGCTGTGTTCGCCGCTGTATTTGCTGTGGTGTTCGCTTCTTCTTGTTTTTTGGATTTTCTTTTACGCTGAGTTAATATCTGATAAGTGGCAATAGTTACTGGGCCAATTTCCTTTAAATCGCCGGAATATTCCTTTACCTGCTCTTTTTTCAGATTTGTCTTTTGCAGAATTTCCCTTATCCATTGGCGGGCGGCTGTTACGCTTGGGGTTAAAATCAAGGTGTGGGCTTTCACCAAAGCCATCGCCGCCATTCCTATAATGGTTTTGCCAGAACCGCATGGCAGCACTATAACGCCGGAACCGCCCATTTCCGAGCCTGATGCGTAAAATACCTGAGCGGCATCCTTTTGGTAATCCCTAAGCGTAAACTTTTCGCCGGAATCGGTATAGTTTTCCCTCAGCTCAATGTCCAGCGGTTCACCTCTTATGTAGCCTGCCAAATCCTGAACAGGAAAGCCGAGTTCCGTCAGCAGGATTTTAAGTTTGCCACGTGCGAGTGGGCTTATGATGACGGAATTTTTTGATATGAACTCCCCTATATAATCTTGGAGTTCCTTTCTTTTGCAAAGTTCTATAAATAGGGGATCGCTATCACATTCCAAAAGCAGGTTGCCGTCTTTTATAACTAAGCGCAAAATGCCATAACGCCCCATATATTCGGTTATCTCATTTTCCACCACAACTGGAATTTCATAAGAACTGTATTGTTTTAATCTTTTCAAAACGTCAACTGCCGTGAGTCCAGTTGAGGCTGCATTCCACAGGCTCAAATGCGAAATTCTGTATGTATGGAAATGCTCCGGGCTTTTTACAAGTTCGGTGAAAGGGGCAATGGCGTCTCGTGCTTCGTGATGCTGATTGCTATCAACATTCAGCAAAACCTCCATATTGCTTTGGACTATAACACATGGGTCTGGCATGAATGGAGGGTAAGGTAGAAAATGCTGAACTACATAATCACCAATTCTGCGTGGAGAGCGCCAGCTTTCTTAATCGCTTGGAAAATTGAGATTATATCACGTGGCGCAACACCAAGGCTGTTCAAAGCCTGGGCAAGCTGCCCCGCATTGTTTACAGCTGGCATAACCCGCGTTTCCGTGGTAGGCTCGTTCACATTCATACTTTGATTGTTTATCAGAGTCGCCTGCCCTATAAAAGTAGGAGCAGGAGCCGCTGCTTGAGCGTTTGCAACCTGAACAGTAATGCTTCCGTGGGAGACAGCAATTTCATCTATTTGAACATTTGAGCCACTGACTATGGTTCCTGTTTTTTCGCTTAATACAACACGCGCATTGGTATTAGGAGTAAATTCCGCGCTTTCTGCCCTAGCGATAAAAGACATATAATCATTTCGCATAGCTTCTGGCACATTCACCAAAACGGACGAAGCATCTTCTGCTATTGCCGCGTTAGGGAAAATTTGGTTTATAGCGTTTGCCATAGCCACCGCACTTGTGAAATCGGGATTTGAAAGCTCCCAGCGGAGTGTGCCTGTTTTTAAATCCACAGGTTCCAGTTCTTTATGCACAACCGCGCCGTTTGGCAGGGTTCCAGAAACCGTATGACCCTTTTTAAAGCTATTGCGGCCGCTTCTAGCATTGATTCCGCCAAGGTTAATCGCACCCTGAGCTTGTGCATAGTATTCGCCATCGGAAGCCTGCAAAGGGGTCATCAATAGGGTTCCGCCATCCAAAGAGCGCGCATCGCCCATACTGGAAATGGAAACGTCTATCTTTTTGCCCGGCTTAACAAAAGCGGGCAAAGTTGCGGTTACCATAACGGCCGCAACGTTTCGCAAACGCATATCGGATGGATTTACCACAATGCCCATTTTTTGCAGCATATTTGCCACCGACTGAACGGTAAACTGGGTATTGGTGCCATCACCGGTGCCAGCGAGCCCAACCACAAGCCCGTAGCCAACCAGCTGCAATTCGGAAACACCTTCCAAAGTTGCAACATCCTTTACTCTAGCAGCATTGACCTTAGAAGCCATCACCACCAACAAGGTGCAGATAAGGGCGGCAATCTCAACCCACCCTATTCTGTATCGTCTCTCGTTTTTATCTACTCGCATACCAACTCCTTTTTTTGTTATGCCCATTTTATGCCTACTGTCTCAGAAAATCCAATTAAAAAATCTCGTTAAAACACCTGGTTTTTCGGCATCGGAATTCACTCCGTTGCCAGAATAGCGAATAACCGCTTCAGCAATTTTGTAGCTGTAAACGGTGTTGTCCGGGTTAATGTCGTCTGCTCTTATGGTGCCGCTGACCTCTAAAATTTCTTCTTCGTTATTTATAGCAACGAGTTTTGAGCCTTCTATGAGCAAATTCCCATTGTCCAAAACCTCTGTTATGCGGGCGGTCACGGTTGCTTTTAACTCACCATTGCGTGCTGTTGCACCTTTGCCGCCATAGCTCATATTGGCACTGCCGTTCACGCCAAAGCTCGGCAACCAGCTAAATAGCTTGCCAGAACCCTTTTCTTGCCCAACGTTTAGGTTGTTCTTTTTTTCCGTGTCGGTGCGAGTGTCGCTGCCGGCCTTAGCCGCTTCCAATACCAAAACGGTCACCACGTCGCCAACTTTTTTGCCCTTTTTATCGGTGTAAAGGTTGTTCCCGTAAAGGGAGACTGGGGCAGAAAATGCAGGAACCGCGAAGACCAAACAACCCATCAAGGTTGCTATGTGGCTCAAAAATGAAGAGTTATGTTTCATATTCGCTGGTCTTGCAAAAAGCGTGCCAAAAAATTTAAGCAGGTCAAAAGATTTTTTGCATTTTGCAAACAAGTGTTGACGTTTTTTTGAAATTTTTTCTCTAAATTTCCCCTCTATGATAAAAATTCTTGATTCACGCAATTTTGGCAAAGCTTTTAGACATTTTCTATGCGAAGAACGCAAAAAACGCGGAACAACTCAATTTGAACTAGCTCGAAAAAGCGGACTTACTAGGCAATGTATATCTCTTCTCGAAAGCGGCCGTAGGGTTCCAACTTTTTTTTCTCTGTTTCATCTTGCAGAAGGCTTTGATATGCCTTTATCAAAATTTATGTTTTTGCTCATCAACAAAGTTGAATATTATGAGTGCCATGAAAAATTGCTTTTAGCAGCGGATAGCAAAAAAACTAGATGGAAAAAGTAGATTTTAAAACCTGAACAGCCCCGCAAACCTGAGTTGCCCATCCCTAACCCCTTCCAAATTTCCTACATTTTGAATACTCGCAATATCCAACTGGAGCATATCGGAGAGCATTACGCCAAGACCAATGTCCAATTCCTGCCTTTTGCCCGTTTTATCATGGAGATAACCAGCCCGCAAGGCAACGGTGCCAGCATAAACATACTCCACCCCTAAATTTACTATGCCTTCTTGAAAGGATTTTATAAAAGTATCAAAGGCATTGTCTCCATCTTCGGCAGTTTCCGGGTTAAACCACGATTTCCACGCAGATATGTAAAATGGCTGAATCTCGCCTTTTGAGTTTTCGTAAATGACAGTTCTATTGTAATCCGCATTCAAAATTATGCGGTGGTCGGGGAGTTTTAACAGATCATAAGAAAATCCAAACCGCCAAGTCAACGGGATTGGTTGCTCGCTGGATTTATCCACATAATACACATTAGGGCCAATGTTTGCAAGCACCGCCCCAAACCTCAAACCCTTTATCCACAAATCCCTGCCGAGAATGCCCACATCAATGGCGTAGCTCATAGTTGTTGCATCGGGTTCGTGCAACGCGGCTCCAGAGCTGAGCGCAGAATAGAAGAACTTAAAATTTAAACCCATGCCCCAATTTCTATTAAGCCTTGTTCCATAACTTAAGCCCAAAACAACTTCCGAGCTATTAAAAGAACTAACCTGATCGGGGTTTATTTCGTCTGATACGGTTGTTTCTCCAAAGCTGATGAAATTCAAAAATACGCCCCATGTTCCCCAATCGCCAAGCGGGAATGTAACACCCGTGTATAAATGATAGAGGTCGGGAAGCTGAAGAACTGGCAAAAGCCTTTCGTAAAAAAAAGCAACCTGATTTTGCGCCGCATGGTAGCGTTCCACACCAGCTCCTGTGCTCAACCACACATCATTTCCCAGTGAAAGCACGCGCCAAACGGTATTATTCTCAAGCCCATTCCCCGTATGATAGTGGCTCCATTTCCCCTGAGTTCCTTCCGTTTCGTTCTTGCCTAGCTCCGTCTCGCTTTTGCGCCCACTTGGGGTTGCATATTCCGGCAGGTAGTTCCACACGCCCTTATTTGTGCCAATCCAAATTGTGCCTTTTTCGGAAACCGTTATGCCGTGAACCTCGTTATTCTCAAAGCGAATCTGTTCCCATCTCATCAAATTGAAATGCGAAAGCCCCTCTTTATGCACAACCCAAATATGCCCGGAACTATCTATGGCTACCGCTCTTGGGCTTAAATCCACAATGCCGTCTTGGAGGGTAAATACGCTCCATTTATCCTTTTCATTATCATTTTGTTTTGGGATTAACCTAGCTATTCCCGCATCTTCAACGCCAACATAGAGTTCTTTGCGCATCTCGTGCCAAGCGATTGAGGTGATTTTTTGAGACGGCAAAACCGCGCCCCTCTGCTCAAAAACCCCGTTTCTATACGCAAAAAGTCCATTGTCCGTTCCTATCCAAAGCGTTGCCCCTTGATTTGCCAAGGCCGTGATTCTGCGAACCCCAAACTCAGAAGCAAAATTTTTAAACCCTCTGCCGTCAAACCGCAACAGGCCTTTTGCCGTTCCTACCCAAAGTTTTTCCGTGCGAGTTTCGTATAGCATTGCAGTGACGGTATCTTGAACCATTATAGAAAAAGGAATTTTCACTTCAACAAGAGGTTCTTCTTCCTTGAGCGTTTTAACGCCGTTGTAATTGCGCACCACGCCGGAGATGGAATCCAAAGAAACTTCCGTGCCTATGAATGTCCGCACAACATCTCTGAGTTTTGCATTCCCCTCCAAAGGGACAGTTAAAAAATCCCGCCACAATTGACCATCAAAATGCAACATTCCGCTGGCGGTTCCAGCCCAAACTTCGTTTCTCGTTAAAAATCCCCTGCGGTTTCTCGCGGCAAAGGCGGTGTAAAATTGCCCGGAGTCCGCACCTTGCGGCAACTTTAAAGATAATTCCCATTCATTTGCCAAAGGCCCAAAGGCCAAACCCGCAGGATTGTAGTAAAGCGAGTTGCCATCATCGCCGAGAGCCACGCCGGATTCTCCCATACCTAACTGGCGCGCACCAACTGGCATTTCGAGTGTCACCACCGCCGAAGCCCCTGAAAAAACAAGGGTTGGCAGCAATAACAATAAAAAAATTATTCTAAGCATTAGCTCCAAGATTTTTCTTGGCTTCGTCTAATTGACCTGTGAGTTGCAAATATGGATAAACATAGATGAACATACTCATAGGTATTGTAAAAATAAGAGTTATTATGAATACGGAGAGAATATTCGCAACCAGCAAGCCTATAAAAGATCCTAAGAAAATATCCATTTTATGCCCAGAGGTCATCTTTATGCTTTCTTTGATTGCATCAATTGGCCCCATATCGCGGTCTATAACCAAAAATGGCGCAGGGAACAACATAACCGAGAGAATTATGCCCGGAATTATAAGCAGAATATAACCTATGGTTAAAATTATTGTTATCAAAATCATAAGGACAAAAAAATTCAAAATTGTCATAAGTTTTGCGTGAACAAAAGCCATAATGTTAATTTTCTCGCCACGGCATAGATTAAGGACGTTTTTTAAGAAACCAAAGCTAATGGTTATGGATAAAAAAAGAACCAGCAACGAGCCTATGATAACTCCCACTTCGTCCAAGCCCGCAAACGCGGCAGAGATGCCAAAGCCAATAGCCAGCACCACAACCGCGATTACGCTCAGCCCTAAAAATTTGAGAAAATGCCTCTTAGCATTTTCCACGCCAAAGTTTAAGAAACTACCTACCGTCATTTGATTGTCCATAACTTACCCGCTAACTTGAACGCTGAAAGTTTTCCCAGCAACAGTAACACCGTAATTAACCGCAGTTGCTCCGCCGGCGGGAGCAGCTGCCACAGGAGCCGAAGCCGCTGGAGCCGCCGCTGATGCGGGTTTCTTTTTGGGAACGCTCACTCTAGCTTTGCCCTGCAAGAAATCCAAACCTTTGTTGCCGCCCTTGGTTGCCATTGCGCCGATTATGAAAATATTTTCATCTGTTGTTGGCAATTTATTTTCTTCCAAAACTTTTTTGGCTTTTGGAATACCTGGTTCAAGAACATCTAGAGGATTGCCGGTGAACACAGGTTTTTTCATCTGCTCGCTCGCAATTCGGACAATTTCTTTATCCGGTTCTCTTGGGGTTTTGCCCTGATAGCCGAGAACCATATTGCCGTAGCCTTCCGTGATTTTTTTCCACTTGCCCTGAACTGTATTTGCATAAGCCTGCTGAAAATAGAACTGAGAAACTGGCGTAACGCTTGAGCCAAAGCCGCCTAGAGCCACGCACTCAGCCATGTTCTTTATGACCTGCGGGTAAAGGTGGAAGGTTTTTGTATCGCGCATCATCAAGGTATTTGCAGTCAAAGCACCGCCCGGCATTGGGCTAAAAATCACTTCCGGTTCAATAGCTAGAGCCTCTGGTGGGAATTCGTATTCCTTAAAACACTCTTTGCTAACCTGATTAGCTTCCATTATTTTTTCAACATCTATATCCAATGAATATTCCGTGCCTTTAAGAGCGTGCCACAGAGAGAGCAAATCAGGCTGTGCCGTTCCGCCGCTGAGCGGTGCCCTGCCGCAACAAACTCCGTCTGCGCCGCCTTCTATTGCCGCCACGTATTGAGCAATGCCGTTTTCGCAAGTATCGTGGGAGTGTATGCGAAGTTCTACTTTGTCGCCAAGGAGTTTGCGTGCCTGTTTAAAGGTTTCGTGCACTTTGCGCGGATTTGCCGTGCCGCTCGCATCTTTAAAACATACGCTCACAAAAGGAACTCCGGAATCCAGAATTTTCTTTAAAGTTTCAATGTAGAACTCAGGCTCGTGCGCGCCCTTGCCTTCGCAGCCGCGTGGAAGCTCCATCATGGTAACCACAACTTCGTGCTCCAAGCCAGCGTTGGTTATGCACTGCCCCGAATAGATTAGGTTGTTCACATCGTTTAGGGCATCAAAATTGCGTATGCGTGTCATGCCGTGTTTTTTGAACATCTTTGCGTGAAGGTCTATCATGTCGCGGGGCTGGGGTTCAAGGGCAACCACGTTTATACCTCTTGCCAAGGTTTGCAGGCGAATTTTTTTGCCCACAGTTTTGCGGAAAGTATCCATCATGTCAAAGGCGTTTTCGTTGCAATAGAGCAAAGGGGCTTGGAACCTTGCGCCACCGCCTGCCTCAAAATGCTCAATTCCCGCGTGAACGGCTGCTTCAAGAGCAGGAATAAAATCTTTTGTTAAAACTCTGGCACCAAAAACAGATTGGAACCCATCGCGAAAGCTGGTATCTTGAAAGAGGATTTTTTTCATAGGGGGTAATATAGAAAATTCCCTCTTCCTTAAGCCAATTTGCGTGAACCGAACATCTTGCCGAATTCCCTTGCCGACCATCCCAAAGCACGGAAAGCACGGAAAAGCGAATCCAAAGTAGCGTTTTCCGCATTTTCCAAAGCCGCTATGCGAGCTTGCGAAGTTCCCATTTTTTTGGAAAGCTGCGTTTGCGTAATGCCATTAGCAGAACGCAGTTCTTTTAATTTGCGCGCCATTTGAAACTTAGTTTCCGCAAGTTCCGCTTCTTCTGGGGTTAGCCCTACGCCTTCCCAAACAGTGTCGTAATATTTCAGGCCATGCGATGCCCAAAATTCTTTATCAGATACTTTTTGTTTGCTCATAAAGCCTCCTGTTTATTTTTTCTCTCGGTTTGCTTCTGCTCATAGAAACGCAACCGAGATTTACAGGTTTCTATGGTAGCCTTTGGTATCGCTTTTGACTTTTTGTCTTCCAAAAGCAAAACCACTATGTTCGCTCGTACCGCAAAATAAGCCCGCCAATTGTGATGAGCGGTTGGATAACGTATTTCATAGCAACTTTTGCCTATTTGTGCCACTGGCTTTACCGTAGGTGGACCTACAGTTTCGCCATTTTGAAACTCCCTTAAAATCATACCCATTTCAAAACGGGTTTCATGCTCTAGTGGCGGGCTTTTAAGTTCATCAAAAAATACTGCTCCTTTTGCCATGCAAATATAATATACTAAATTTGAGATAGACCTTCGCCCATAAGCTCAATCGGGGCAAAAGCCACTTTTTTCAAAATTTTTAAAAAAACACTAAAGTTTTCAGAAAAAGCGTTGCAGCCAGCCACCCAAAAAAAATCTTTTTAAAAAAAGCTAAAGTTTTTTGCAGAAAATTCCTATAATATCGCCCGCAAAAAATACAGAATTTTCTTTGTTTTTGCGGGAAAAATTTCATAAAAAATTGAAAAAAGAATTAAAGTTTTTTAGAAAAAAATTGCGAGATTTTTCAGAAAAAAAATGATTGAAAAAATCTAAAGTTCACCTCAAAAAATTCCTATAACAGAGATGTAAAAGAACTGATTGCTAAACCCGAGTTGCCGGCGAGTGCCGGAAAAGGTTTAGCGCCAAAGGCATGGATGTCTTTGGTTCAACCTTACACGGAGGTTAGCTCTATGCAAATCAATCACAATATTCGCGCAATGGTGACACAGCACGCTGTGTACTCAAGCAACAACTCTATGAGCAAGTCGCTTGAAAAACTCTCAACAGGCCTAAAGATTAATCGTGCACAAGACGATGCAGCTGGTTTGGCTATGTCTGAGCAGATGAGGACCCAAATTCGCGGTCTAGGAAAAGCCAAACAGAATTCTCAAGACAGCATCGCCGCCTTGCAGATAGCTGAAGGTGGCTTGCAGGAAATCACCAACCTGATGCAACGTCAACGTGAACTCGCAGTTCAGTCCGCTAACGATACTCTAACAAGTACCGAGCGCAAATACCTGAACGACGAATTCAAAGAACTCACAAACGAAGTTGCCAGAATTTCCAGAACAACAGATTACAACGGCAAAAATATGTTGAACTGGTCTGATGACCCGAACAAGAGCTTTGGTGCTATTGGGCAAGCAAAATCAGGAGACCTCCTAAACCAGCTTACCCAAGAAGCTGCGGATTTGGCTAAGAAGGCTGGCAATGTCTCTGTTCCTGGAGCTACAGATGCTGACCTCACTGCTATGATCACTAATATGAATACCGCTATCGCTGCTTTAAATACTTTTTTAAGCAGTGAGACTGGCGACGGCGGCGCCCTTAAAACCTTGTGGGATGCTGTTAAAGAGTTTAAAGGCCAAGCTGATGCTGCGGTTAGCAACAACAACATCAGTGCCAGAGATAAAGACATTTTCATGACCATCGCCGACCGCTTATATGGTGTTGGCTCTATGAGGTCCGATGTTATAACAGAAGCAAATGGTTACACTGGCACTGGTGTATCTGCCAACGAGGATTCAAATACCTCTCCTTTAACCAGCATGGCTGAGCTTTATGTAGCTGCCTTGAAAATAGGGGACGATAAGTACAGCAAAGCTTCTTCTTATACCTTGCACATCGGCGCGAACTACTCCGTTGGCGTAGCGGGCAAATGGGGCAACGAGATGACGGTCACTTATCTCTCTGTAAGCCCGGGTGCATTAGGGTTAAACCAAAGAGACATCAAAACCCAGAACAACGCAACTGATGCCATTGACCAATTGGATAAGGTTATCAAGAGCGTTAGCGGTGCGCGTGCAAAAATCGGTACCTTTATTAACCGTTTGGAATACACGATTAATAACATCGCCAGCCTTGAATTCAACACTCAAGACGCTGAGAGCCGCATACGCGATACCGACTTCTCTAAGGAAACCACGAGCTTCACCAGGAATCAGATTATGGTGCAGAGCGGTGTCAGCATGTTGGCGCAAGCGAACTCCTTGCCGCAAGCGGTTCTAGGTTTGTTAGGATAATGGTAGAATAAAATACTCTCCGTGGAGGTGCAAGGCATGCATTGCTCCTCCACGCAGAAAAAAATATATAATATATAATTAAGGCAGCATCGCCTTAATTATTTTTTTATTTAAAAATAAAAAACAACTAAAGTTTTCGAAAAAAATATTGCGAGATGTAAAAAATATTTTCGAAAAAATAACTAAAGTTTTTCGAAAAAATATTGCGAAAAATTTCGAAAAAATTTTAATAAAAAAATCTAAAGTTTGTTGAAAAAAAATCCTATAACTAAATTGTAAAAGAACTGAGTGCTAAACTTGAGTTGCCGGCGAACGTCGGAAAGAGTTTAGCGCTAGGGAAAGGATGCCCTAGTCTCTGTACCCTACACGGAGGTTAACTCTATGCAAATCAACCATAACATTCGCGCAATGGTGACACAGCACGCTGTGTACTCAAGCAACAACTCTATGAGCAAGTCGCTTGAAAAACTCTCAACAGGCCTAAAGATAAATCGTGCACAAGACGATGCAGCTGGTTTGGCTATGTCTGAGCAGATGAGGACCCAAATTCGCGGTCTAGGAAAAGCCAAACAGAACTCTCAAGATAGCATCGCTGCCTTGCAGATTGCTGAAGGAGGCTTGCAGGAAATCACCAACCTGATGCAACGCCAACGTGAGCTAGCTGTTCAGTCTGCTAACGATACTCTAACAAGTACCGAACGCAAATACTTGAACGACGAATTCAAAGAACTCACAAACGAAATCGCCAGAATTTCCAGAACAACAGATTACAACGGCAAGAATATGCTGAACTGGTCTGATGACCCGAACAAAAGTTTTGGCGCTATTGGGCAAGCAAAATCAGGAGACCTCCAAAAACAGCTTACCCAAGAGCATACGGATTTGACTAAGAAGGCAGGCAGTGTCTCTGCCGCCTCCACACCTCCAAATGCTGACCTCGAGACTATGAGGACTAATATGAATGACGCTATTGCTGCTCTCAATACCTTTATAGGTGCAGAGACTGGCGACGGTGCCGCTCTTTCAACCTTGTGGACAGCTGTCAAAAAGTTTAAAGACGAAGCTGATGCTGCGGTTAGCAACAGCAACATCAGTGCCAGAGATAAAGACATTTTTATGACCATAGCTGACCGCTTATATGGTGTTGGCTCTATGAAGTCCGATCTGATAACCACAGAGAACGGCTACACCCAAGCCAATGCAGGCGATGACAAAAACACTTCTCCGTTAACCAGCATGGCTGAACTTTATACAGCTTCCAAGAAAATAACGGATGAAAAGTACAGCAAAGCTTCTTCTTATACCTTGCACATCGGCGCGAACTACTCCGTTGGCGTTGCTGGCAAATGGGGCAACGAGATGACGGTCACTTATCTCTCTGTAAGCCCGGGTGCATTAGGGTTAAACCAAAGAGACATCAAAACCCAGAACAACGCGACTGATGCCATTGACCAATTGGATAAGGTTATCAAGAGCGTTAGCGGTGCGCGTGCAAAAATCGGTACCTTTATTAATCGTTTGGAATACACGATTAATAACATAGCCAGCCTTGAATTTAACACTCAAGACGCCGAAGGACGCATACGCGATACCGACTTCTCTAAGGAAACCACGAACTTCACCAGGAACCAGATTATGGTGCAGAGCGGTGTCAGCATGTTGGCGCAAGCGAACAGCTTACCGCAGGCAGTTCTAGGGTTGTTAGGATAAGGATATTCTCTCCGTGGGGGAAAGCAAGGCTAGCATTGCTCCCCTCACTGAGAGCATTTTTAAAAAACGCTATTTAGCGTAGAGACATCGAAATTACACTATATACGAGGCAAGCCCTTGCCTTTCTTCATTTTTTTAAAAAAAAGACTAAAGTTTTTCCCAAAAGCAACCGACAATCTTTTACTGAAAGGACCGAGTGCTAAATTTGGGTTGCCGTCGAATGCCGGAAAGGGTTTAGCGTCTAGGGAAAGGATGCCCTGATTTTTGAACTCAACATGGAGGTCAATTCTATGCAAATCAACCACAACATTCGTGCAATGGTGACACAACATTCGATGTACACCAACAACAATTCACTGAGCAAATCGCTCGAAAAACTCTCAACAGGCCTAAGGGTAAATCGTGCACAAGACGATGCAGCTGGTTTGGCTATGTCTGAGCAGATGAGAACCCAGATTCGCGGTTTAGGCAAAGCCAAACAGAACGCTCAAGACAGCATAGGTGCCTTGCAGATTGCTGAAGGTGGCTTGGCAGAAATCACAAATCTGTTGCAGCGCCAACGTGAACTCGCAGTTCAGTCCGCTAACGATACCTTAACAAGTACCGAACGCAAATACCTGAACGACGAATTCAAAGAGCTAACCAACGAAGTCGCTAGAATAGCAAAAAGCACCGATTACAACGGTAAAAATATGCTAAACTGGTCCGATGACCCAAATAAAAGCTTTGGGGCTATTGGGCAAGAAAAATCTGGGGACCTCAAAAAACAGCTTGACAAAGAAGCTACGGATTTGGCTAAGATAAAAGACGGTCTCTCTGGTTCTACTGAAACTGCCTACACTACTATGGTGTCCAATATGAATACCGCTCTTACTGCTTGGGATACTTTTAGGGGCAGTTCTGACAAGACGGGTTCCGCTCTTACAACCTTGTGGAATGCCGTTAAGACATTTAAAGACCAAGCAGATGATGCGATTAGCAACAAAGACATCAGTGCCAGAGATAAGGACATTTTTATGACCATAGCTGATCGCTTATATGGTGCAGGTTCTATGAAGTCCAATCTTATAACCAAAGATAACGGCTTCACCGCTGCCAATGCAGGCGATGACGAGAACACTTCTCCTTTAACCAGTATGGCAGAGCTTTATACAGCTGCCCTAAAGATAGGGGAAGACAAGTATAGCAAAGCTGCTTCCATGACCTTGCACATCGGCGCAAACTACGGTGTTGGCGTAGGTGGCAAATGGGGCAACGAGATGACGGTTACCTACGTCTCTCTAAACCCAGGAGCATTAGGGCTAAACCAGAGGGACATCAAAACTCAGAACAACGCTACTGATGCCCTTGACCAGCTGGACAAGGTTATCAAAGATGTTAGCGGTGCTCGTGCAAAAATCGGTACCTTTGTCAATCGTTTGGAGTATACGATTAACAACTTGGCCAACCTCGAATACAACACTCAAGACGCTGAGAGCCGTATCCGCGATACCAACTTTGCTACAGAGACCACCAACTTCACCAAGAACCAGATTATGATTCAAAGTGCAACAAGTATGTTGGCGCAAGCTAACTCCTTGCCGCAGTCTGTTCTTGGCTTACTGGGCTAGTTTCTCATCTTCTTTTGCTCTAGAACATTTATCGGTTTAAAGTAGGGAAACCTTTAGCGTTCTAGAGCAAAAATAGCCCCCGCGTGCAAACGCGGGGGTTTTTTGCGTTTTTTTCACAAAAAATCGCTTTTTCCTTGCCAGGACCAAAAAAATTTTATATATTTTCAAATTGGATTCGCATAAACTATTGGAAAATAAAAATGGCAGTAAAAGTCACGGCAGAATTATCAAATAAAATCAAAAGTTGTTCCAGCAAAGAACAGATTGATTCTGCATTTGAAGTGATGAACATAACAACGATAGAAGAAAAGGTGAACTCTTTGGTGGACATAATGGGAGATCCCATTGTTTTTTATTCATGTGCAAATCCAACACCAGAGCAACAGTATAGATCGCTAGTTGGTTCGTTTTTGAGTGGCATTTGGAAGCCCGATTTTTCCAGTTTCAAATCAAGTAACGCATAAAAATAGAGAAGGGGATATGCTGAGATTTAAAATCGACAAGGAAGATATTAAATACATTTGCGAAAGATACAAGATAGATGATGGAAATTTTGTGGAGAAGATATACGATGAGGTATCTTCATTTTATGTGGATGTAAAGAAACAACACCTTTCTGCCATTATGAGATGCCTTGAATTTAGAGCTAGAGAGGTATTTGGTGAAGGTTTTCGCATTGATTGGGGCGAAATGACTGAAATGACCATTGATTCAACTATTCCGAATGGCATGATGTTTTTGAAAGAGAATAGATACACAATATCGCTGCCAAAAGGAGCCAGTGACGAACAAGCTAGATATATTGTTGCGCACGAATTGGGGCATTTATTTTATTTATTGAAGTGTTCGGCTGCTTTAGAGAAACCAAGAAATGAAATGCCTCTAGAAGAATATGCCGCTTTCAAAAAGAAGTTCTTGAGCGAAGACCAAAACTTTTGGCACAAAAAAGCGAATATATTCGGAGCATTTCTAATTCAGGAGCGTTCTGAGTTCTACAATAAAAAAGTGCCTGAGATGCAAAAAGATTTTTTAAATAAATCATTGAAAGAAGTTATAGATGCATATGATCCTTACAAGAAAGACGATACTTAACACTCAAACCCCGCGTGCAAACGCGGGGGTTTTTTGCGTTTTTGGGGGGAAAACGTGAAAAAAACAGATTTTTTCTAGTTTTTTCCTAAAAAAAATCTATATTATAGCTGACAAAATGTGCTTTTTTTGCTAAATTTTGTGCGTTGATGGTTTTTTTATTTATATATAGTTTTCATAAACAGAGGGAAAAAAATGTGCAATGTGTTTGACACGGCAAAATATATTTTATCAGAAATAGGCGAAGTTTCCACGATGAAGCTGCAAAAACTCTGTTACTATTCTTTAGTGGAAGGGCTTATTTCTCCGCAGCAAGTTGCCATTTTCAACAATAAATTTGAAGCGTGGGCTAATGGACCTGTATGCCGTGATTTATGGAACATTCATAAAGGGCATTTTTCAATAAACAAAGGAATGATTCCCAGCCATCTATTATCAAAGAAAAAAATCCCTTTATCATATAAAGGCTATATTAATTTGGCTATTGAGAAATATGGCAACATGACCGGAACAAAACTTAGCGAGTTGACTCATAAAGAAAAACCTTGGCGAGATTTAATTGGAGATGTAAATTCGGTAAATAATTCCAATAGAATAATTACCCACAAAGCCATTATTGATTTCTATAGTTCTAAACAAAAATGACTTCATTCGTATGGCATATAGATAGCGAGAACTATTTAAATAATAACTCTCCGCATGCAGATAAAATGTCAACAAAGCATTTCATAGATAAGATTTGCCGTTGCTTAGACAATTATTCTAAGAAATATTCGCTTGAGCAGTTAAAAAATGGAGTTATACCTCACAGCCATTCCTGTTCCAATTTGAGAACAAAAAGTGGCAGAGCAGCAAAACAGCTTTATGGGCATCTAAAACGAATAAATGAAAATCTTGCCAACGAGCAAACGCAGATTGATGCAAATGATATTTACCAGCTAAAAATAAAAGGTATTGTGGAAAAACAAGAGTACAGATGTTTTGGTTACATTTTGCCAGATGATGATGTATTTCATTTAGTTTACCTAGACCCTGACCATGAAGTTTATGAATAAGGTTTTAAAACAAGTTATTATCTTTCCCCCCGTTAGCCCTGCGGGTAGTTACTGGCGGTTCAGGGATTTGAACCCCGGACCTGCGGATTATGATTCCGTCGCTCTAACCAACTGAGCTAAACCGCCTATTGCATCTACCTGCAAATTTTTCAGTAATTTAGAAAAGTTTTGCAAAAAAGCCAAGAAAAAAATAGAAATAATGTTGATAAAAGTGTTAATATACTTGGAAAACCCACGAATTTTAAAAAACTTTCCCCATCGTTGTTAATAAAAACTAAAGTTTTGTAAAATTTTGTTAATAAAAACTGAAATATAACTACATAAAATCCAACCCATTATATGAATTTTCAAACGTTTTTCGAGTTATTAACAGTGCTCTTTACCATTTTCTTTTTTAATAAAAATATAATATAAGAAGAAGACTTTGAGCCTAGCAAAGTTTGCAAAGCAACAGAAGCGGCAAAAAACAAAAACGAAAACAGAGCGGAATAAGCTACCAAATAAACCAAACCTACACTTAACAGCCATTCACGAGCATACTCAGAAAGATAAAGCCCTAGCGGTGCAAGAACAATCAAAGAAGCCCCAGCGGTTATAAAATCCTTAATGCAAGGCCGTTGCTCCCTTATGCCACCCCAAAACGATAGGAGTACAAACAACTGAACAAATGAGCAGATAAAACTGACTATGGGAACAGAGTATATTCCCGCGATTTTTGCGATAGGGGCATATAAAAATAAGCTCGCTGCAAAAGCTGATGTGTTTATCACTGTTGGCAACCACATCCTTTCCATGGAATAAAAAGCCCTGACCAAAAGAGCCTGAAAACACAACCCTATGCTCGCTGGCAAATAACACAGCAACAGGTTATTAACAAGAATTGAATTCTGCTGAGTGAAAGCTCCCCTTTCAAATAGAATTCTAACCGCTGGCAAACTCACCGCTGTCAATGCACAAATTGCCGGAACAAGAATGGCAAAAATTTTCGCAAGGTCATTCCACACCTTTTCATTTAATTCAGATTTTTTGTTTTCTTTAAACATTCTAACCATGTCCGGATATTTTGCCGCACCAACGCTAAACCCAAAAACCGCTACCAAAGTGTACATCAAACGATAGCTGTAATTCAAACTGGAAATTCCAGAATTCCCAAACAACGAGCCAAAGCTACGAATTGCAAACTCCAACGCAAACATAGAACCCGCTCCCAACACCATAGGGAGTAAAAGTTTTAATGTTTTTATAAACTCAGAATTTGCCGGTTTAAACACAAAGAAGTATTTTATCCTGCTCCTGTAAGAGCCCAGTATTTGCAAAACAAAGAACCCTACAAACGCACCTATGGGAACACCATAAGCAAAACCTATCACCCCGTTTTCCCTGAGAAGCCATCCAAAGAACACAATGCTCGCATTGTAGATTATGCCCGTCATAGATGGTATAAAAAATTGCTTCTTTGCCTGTTGCGCAGCGATTAAAAAACTCCCTGCAAAAAAGAACAGCTGTGCGGGCAAAATTATCCTGCCAAAGTGCGTTGCCATCAGCAAAATTTCCTCGCTCGGTGGTGCGGCCGTCAGGAGCAAAATCAACTCACGCATAAACACAAACGCTGGAACGGCTAAAACCAAAAATAGAGAACCCAAAACATTAAAGATGTTGCTGAATGAACGCCATCCCTCGTCCTCATCTTGTTTTAACAAATGCGTTGTAAATAGCGATATAAAAATTATGGATAAAAACCCAGTGCCTATAAGGTGGTTCAAAATGTCGGGAATCATAAACGCCAAATCCAATGCGTTTTTCTGCTCGTTCACCCCTGCTATTTTCGCAAGGAGCATTTCCCGCAAAACACCAAGAACCCTGCTCAAGAGCAAACCAGCGGCTATTATGAGAGAGGCTTTATTCAGAACTCTGTTCCCCTGCTCGTATGCCAAATGCCCACTATTTCAATCTCTGTTTCTTTTATTCTGTAATAAATTAAATAAGGAAACTTACCTAGTGGGAATTTCATCATTCCGTTTTGATACGGCGTACCTATTTCGGGGAATGTTTCCAATACATTAACTATTTGGTAAAATCGTTTAATCATCTTTTCTGCTTGTGTAGGATAATTGGAATTTTCTTTTATCCACTTAGCTGCCTCTCTCAGCATTAACTCACACTCTTGCGTTATTATGCTTTTCTTTCTTACTATCTCGTCTTCAAAGTCTGCCATTTTTCAAATCCGTAAGTATATCCTTAACCGCTTCCTCTACGGGTCTAGTCATTCCTTTGTCTGCCTGTTCCAAACTAATTCTCAGTCGCCTATTCAACTCTATCTCGTCTAGCACACCAGGGGCAAAATTGCCAAGCCCAAAAACATTCAAGGCATTCGCTATTTCCGTCTCATTCGCCAAAATCGCTGTTTCCGTTCCCATATATTTACCTCTCATTGGATAATGTAGAAAAATTATTTTCGCAAAATGTTTCACGTGAAACATAAACCGTAGCCACGTGGAGCATCCGCCGCCGTTAATTCTTTTTTCTCGCTGTTCGCTTCGCTCAATCGCTCTCAAAAAGAACCAACGGCGGCAGACCGCAGCAAAAGTTTCACGTGAAACATAAACATAAGCCGTAGTTAGTTCTTTGAGCAAGTAATTTGTAGAGCGTATGCCGTAGTTAGTTCTCCGAGCAAACAATTGAGCGAAGCGAACCGTTTGCGAGGGGAAGCTAACGAAGGCTAAACGCAGTAAAAGTTTCACGTGAAACAATTGAATAAAGCGAACCGTTTACGAAGAGAAGCTAACGGAGGCAAAGCGCGAAGATAAGCTAACGGCAACAGGGTAGGGTTTGCGAGGAGAAGCTAACGGAGGCAGAACGCAAGGAGGGGTTGCCAGAAGTAAAAAAATAATGTATATTTACGACTTCCAAAGGAGTGTGTATGAAAATCAAATATTCTTTTCTTGCAAGCCTTCTGCTTGCTTTAGTTTTAACCCTTTCCTGCTCTACAGACAGCGATCATAATAAACCTAGTCGTAATAGTAGCGGCGATGGCGGCATTACTACAGAGTCGTTTGGCGGAACTTGGGATGCAAGCGGCAATCGCTCAATAGTTTTTGACGGGAATACATTTAACTATAAAATTAGTGGCATAACTATGTATTTTGGCACCTTTTCTGTTTCTGGCACCACCATCACCTTTAACGCAATAGGTTTAGGAACGGCAAGCGGAAACTTTACTTTAACAGGAGAAACACTCGACCTTTCAAACCACACGTGGGATAACAGCGTAAACGGGACTTATACAAAAGCCGGGGGAACCGAAGGTTCTTCTAGCTCAAGAGGCAACAACAATTCTTCCAATTCGGGTGGAGGCAACAACAATTCTTCCAGTTCGGGTGGAGGCAACAGCAACGGTCAGTATTGTTATTTCCCTGAGGATGACGAAGACGAAGCAGGATGCGTTTTAATTGGAACTAGCTCTCATTGCTTTTTTTCTAACGCAACCGAATGTCAGGCTGTGGGAGGCTCTGCTCAAACTCTTGCATATTGCAATGCGAATGTGAGTTCTTCAAATATTTATGGATGTGATATGGGCTCTTGTTCGCTACCTAGTGGATTTTGTATTGATAATGTCCCGCAATCAGCCTGCATTTCCGCCGGAGGCACTTTCAATGAAAACTCATGCCCCACAGAGCCCGGTAACGACACAGGCTATTGCTTGTATGACAGACGGTGTCTAATAGATGTGTCACAATCGATGTGCAATTTCTATGAAGGCACTTTCAATAAAAACTCGTGCCCGGCAGACCCCGCTATCCCTAGCAGCGGTCAGTATTGCTATGATGGCTATGGCTGCGATTTAATAGGAACTGGTAGTAGTTGCTGGGTTGAAAATGCAGCCGAGTGCACAGAGGAAGGTAGCACTGTTAAAACTTATGCGTGGTGCGCCGCGAACGCTGATGTAATCGCTGGATGTATTTATAACAATTACTACGGCCTCTCATTTAGCTCTTTGAGCAAAAAAACTAGCAAGTCATTGAGCAAGCCGTTAAGCAAGCAGTTGAACAAATTGAAAAGTTTACAAAAATAAGCACCCGTAGAGGCAGACCCACGTGTCTGCCGTACATCCGCCGCCGTTAGTTCTTTTTTCTCGCTGTTCGCTTCGCTCAATCGCTCTCAAAAAGAACCAACGGCGGCAAAACGCGGCAAAACGCGGCAAAAGTTTCACGTGAAACACAAGCCGTAGTTAGTTCTTTGAATAAACAATTTGTAGAGCGTATGCCGTAGTTAGTTCTCCGAGCAAACCGAGGAATAACTGAGAACGATAGATGCCGTTAGTTCTCTGAGTAAACAATTGAGCGAAGCGAACCGTTTACGAAGAGAAGCTAACGGCAGTAGCCACGTAAAACATCCGCCGCCGTTAATTCTTTTTTCTCGCTGTTCGCTTCGCTCAATCGCTCTCAAAAAGAACCAACGGCGGCAGACCGCAGCAAAAGTTTCAAGTGAAGTATAAGCCGTAGTTAGTTCTCTGAGCAAACAATTGAGCGAAGCGAACCGTTTGCGAGGGGAAGCTAACGAAGGCTAAACGCAGTAAAAGTTTCACGTGAAACAATAAACAACGCCTGAACAAATGTTCTAACACGAGTTTTTCCCGCAAGGCCCCTTGACAAAAAGCCAAAAAATTTCTATCTTTTACCTTCCAATCTGCACGACCCCGCGCATTTTGGAGAAAAAGCTGCCGAAGTAGCTCAGCTGGTAGAGCAGCTGATTTGTAATCAGCCGGTCGTAGGTTCGACTCCTATCTTCGGCTGAGAGCTAAAAGGCTATTGGGTGGATGCCCGAGTGGCTAAAGGGGACGGACTGTAAATCCGTTGGCTTACGCCTACAGTGGTTCGAACCCACTTCCACCCACTTTGCCACTCGCAAGAATGGCAGATCCGCCCAGGTAGCTCAGGGGTAGAGCACTTCCTTGGTAAGGAAGAGGTCACGGGTTCAAATCCCGTTCTGGGCTTTAAGAAATTAAAAGTCCGGCTCGTTTTGCCAAAACGAACTGGACAGTAGTATATTTGTTTGGAGACGAGTTATGGCAAAAGAGAAATTTGAACGGACCAAGCCGCACTGCAACATCGGGACCATCGGCCACGTAGACCACGGCAAGACTACCCTCACCGCAGCAATCTGCACCACGCTCGCCGCCAAAG
>JAITFO010000056.1 GCA_031281265.1 Candidatus Fibrimonadaceae bacterium | reverse complement strand
TACTATAGAAAAGAACAAAGTGCAGTGAATCAAGAACGGTCCAATAAAGTCAACTATCTCAGCGTTCGTTGCGTTAAGGATAATTAATATGTTCGGCAACCTAAAATACACATTGCTCGCAGCCTTGCTCTGCCTAGCAACGGCAAACGCCGCTACCATAGCCGTTTTGGAAATAACCGTTGTCAATGACGAAATGGATTTAACCATAGACGAAACAAAATTCCTTACAGACGAATTGAGAAGGCAAGCCACACAGCTTTTGCAAAAAGAACATTCCGTATTGACAAGGGAAAAAATCATAGCCTTAACTCCCCAAAATACCAAAAACCTAACCTCCGTCATAGACATAGGAGCAGCCATAAAAAGCGATTATGTGACGCGTAGCTTTATAGGCAAGCTGGACAACCTGTTCACTTTAACGGTGGAACTCTACGAAACTTCAAGCGGCGACTTGCTCGGGGATTTTGCCAAGGAATCCACAGATTTAAAAGGGCTTTTGGATGCAATCCGCGAAAATTCGCCAAGCCTATTCGCAAAAATAACGCAGAGAGAAAAGCTGAACAAAGGCAAAATATCGGCAAACGTATCTGGCGAAACAAAAACATCCTTTTGGGTAGCCATCGGCTTGGATGTGCTTGGCGCAACCGCCATTGGGCTTGGCATTTACAACAATTCAAAAGCGAGCGATTATCACAAGGAAAGCGAAACCCTGCTGAACGAAAAACCTGCGGGGCAAGGGGAATACCAAGGGAACAAGAGAGCATTTGATGCCAAATACAAAAAATTTGAAAACGCGGAAAAAATGCGAAATAACCGGTGGCGCATTATTGGCCGGCGGCATCGCGGTGCATATTTGGTTCTAATCCACCATACCCCAATGACCCTAAGTCATTTTTTCTATATTTTGAGATGAATTATTTTTCAAATAGAGGAAAAATATGAAAAATAAACTTGCTAAAATAGTGCCTATAGTTTTAGGATTTGCCCTGATTATCCTTTTGTCCTGTACGGATTATCAACCCATGGAGTTTCCTATCCTAACCTGCGGCAACAGGACACAAACTTATGACCCGGACAAATACGAATGCAGGGCCAGCACAAACCCCAATGGAATATACTTGAAAGGCGGAATTACAGATAGCAGGGATGGCAACACTTACGATGCGGTGTTGATAGGAGAACAGGTTTGGATGGCACAGAATTTGAATTACGGCCTTAATAACACTGGCCGCTGCTACGACGACGACGAAGCCAACTGCACAAAATACGGCAGGCTATACGATTGGGCAACGGCTATGAAGATTGAGCCTAAGTACAATTCTGAGACATATACTACATACGGGCAACATACAGGTATTTGCCCCGCTGGCTGGCATATCCCAAACGATGCTGAATGGACAACATTGGTAAATTTTGTTGGCAGCAATGCAGGGACCAAATTAAAGTCCGCTCGCAGTTGGTATGAAGATGGAATTCCCGGCACGGACAATTACGGCTTTGCGGCTCTGCCTGGTGGCAGCTTCGGCTTCGAATCATCTATCGGCATCACTGGTCTTTGGTGGAGTTTTACAAACGAAGACAACGCTGCCTACAGTAGATATATATCATTCTACGAAGAAGAACCCTCCACTATACCCAGTACAAAAAATATTCTTATCAGCGTTCGTTGCGTAAAAGATTAGAACTTAGCCAAGTCTCTCATTTCTCTGCGGAGATTTGGCAAGAGTAAAAAACAAGCAGGGAAAAAAGGAGTTTAATATGTTCAAAGAACTGAAATACACATTGCTCGCAGCGATACTTTGCCTAGCAACTGCAAACGCTGGCACGCTTGCGGTTCTAGAAATAACCATAGCCGATGATGAAATAGACTTAGCCGTTGACGAAACAAAATTCCTCTCAGACGAACTGAGAAGGCAGGCTATACGGATTTTGCCTAAAGATTATTCCGTATTGTCAAGGGAAAAAATCATCACCCTAATCCCAGAGACCGCTGAAAATCTCAAATCCGTAGTTGATATTGGGATGGTTATAAAAAGTGATTATGTAACTCGCGGCTACATAGGCAAAGTAGGTAACCTGCTCACGCTCACAGTAGAGCTATACGAAACATCAAGCGGCAACATGCTTGGGGATTTTGTAAAGGAATCCAAAGACTTAAAAGGTTTTTTAGATGCAATTCGCGAGAATGCACCAGACCTGTTCGCAAAAATAACGCGCTCCTCCTCAATACCTACAAACATACCTGCCGAGCCAAAGAAAGGCAACACATCTTTTTGGGTAGCCGTTGGCTTGGATGTTCTTGGCGCAACAGCCATTGGGCTTGGCATTTACAACAATTCAAAGGCTGGCGATCATCACAAAGAAAGCCAAAAACTGATGGAAAATGTGCCTAACGAAGCAGGGCAATACTCAAAAAGAGAAACCGAATTTAAAGACAGCCAGCAAAAAATGGAAGACGCAAAAACTATGCGAAACATCTTTTACATAACCGGCGGTGCATTATTGGCTGGCGGCATCGCGGTGCATATTTGGTTTTAATTTACTTTAGTTATTGAATTCTATCGAACCACACGCCTCTGAAGGTTTTGAATTTCCAAACCTGCTTGCCTCTTTGCGTTACATAGTATTCCGCTCGTGCGCCATCACTCCTCACGTAAACAACCTGATAACAATCAACGCCATTAATACGTTGCTTTAATCCGGTGTAGCTGGCAGTGATTGCCCAAGCATCTGGGACAAAGGAAACTTCCCAAACGGATGAGAGAATTTTAAAATCTTTGCTAGGGTTGTTAGAATCTGTTTTTTCGGCTAAAAAATAGAGGAATTCCTCCGGTACCGCATCGTTTTCAAAGGTAGTTGAGTTTATGTGAAAAGTCTTATTGTCGCTCCAGGAAACAGAGGCCGGAGTTTCCGTGTAATCCCTAAAAGTCCACTCAACGGTATATAAGCCAGTTCTGACGGAATTCTGCCAAACGGGGTTCTTTTTTACCGCATCGTAAACTCCGGTTGAGTGCATTGAAAAAGTGGTGTCTTTTGCGCGATAAGCCAGTTCCGTTGAAAATTCGATGTTATTGCCCGCTTTTTTTGAGTGAATTCTAGCAGTTACGGGATAAAATTTGCCGTTCAATGGTAAATCTGCCGAAAACCAAGAGTCTTGCGCTCTCGCCAAACAACCAAGAACCAAAATTAGAATTAACCCTCTACCAAGCACTCTGCAAGCTCTTTGCTAAATTCAGACGAGTTATAGTGACCACTCTCAAGACGTTCCTTGGCAGCGGCTATTTTTTCTTCCCTAATTTCCGGCAAAGCATTTGCCCTTGCCCTTACCAAGGCTTCTGCGGAATTGCTTTTACCAGCATCTGCGGATATCGAAACCCTATCTGAAACCTTATCACGAGCTGTTTTTGAAGCCTTTTCATCTTTTTCTTTTGTACGGGTAGAGGCATCCCCTCCTGTGGCTCTTTTAGCCCACTCGGCGGCTCCGCTTTGCACGTTAATATTAGAAATTTGCATAGCCATTACCTCTACTATATATATCGGCAAAAATAGAAAAAAACTTTAACCTTTTTTGACTTTTTACCAATAATGAAGCCACTCCTTAAAATACCTATCCCAATAATGCCTGTTCGCATCATAGCGAAATTTGCGTTTTTCGGCTATTTTTACATTTTTGAAGTAATAAAAGTCAACTTCTGCGTATGCGGAATAAATCCTAGCCGTATCTCCGCGAAATTCCCTTAAATCCCTTATCACAAAATATGGGGTATCCAAAACATTTTCCCTGCTGGAACCTTTTATTATTTGAGCAACCATGTTCTCCAAATCCCCCTGCAAAGTGTCTTCTAGCCGCTCGTGCACCCTAAAAGCAGGGTCTGCACAGGAGGCAAACAGGAGAAAAATGAACAAAAAACAGGGATATGGCTTATACATATCCTGTTTCTAGAAAGAGTATGTCGCAGAAATTTTGCTTATCAAACGGCCACCGCCTTGAAACGGATTGCGGAACGGAAAGTCCTCGGATACGGCAAAATCCACTTTTAGCTTTTCTTCTATATTCACTCCAAAGCCAAAACCCACATTATCATCTGTGGTGCCATCGTTAACCGGATTGGTCACAAAGTAGCTGCCATCTTTATCGCAAACTATTCCATTTGGGGCAGATGGGCATAGAACGCTGAACTCGATGTCATCCGATTTCTTGTAGCTCGCATAAGCAATTACTTTCTGCCCGCCAACACGCATAACAAACCAATCCCACCAAAGATTTCTTTCGATGCCAAAGCTGATTATTCCGCCAATCTGCTGCAACCTAGCTTTTGCACCCGGGCCCCAACCACCATCGTCTAAATCTCTGAAATAAGTGCCTCTGCCTGGTTCATCCATGCTAGCTGCGGTATCTATAGGCCCTATACCATCCCAAAACCAATTTTCACCCGCCTTTTGAATATTGTAAAAACCGGTTAAACCGAGCCAAAAGAAACCTCTCTCAAATTTGGTATCAACGCCCGCACCCAAATTTACATCTATTTCGCTACGGCCAGGGGCGTGCATATTGCGTACAGAAACTACCGGGATAAGATGCCCATCTATAGCGTTTATCCTGTAGAAGAAACGAGCATTTAAAAACTCGGAGAGTAATTTGCTATCAAACAGTGCATGGTTGCTCGGCCCATATTGAATTCGGGCTACCCCAGCAGCAACTTCCAATTGATAATCTCTTGAAAGCTCAATGTTCACACCTCCATCTAACTGCAGAGCAGAAGCAAAGGCTTCTTTGGCTATTCTGCCATCATTGGTTATGCCGCCTTGATGCGCTACGTATATGTGCAAACCAGTGGCTGTGTTGCCAAAACTCGCTCCCAAAAAACCATCAAAATTGGTCACCGGAATGGGAGTCTCGTGGTCTTGATATCCATTGGTTTTGTCAGGTACACGTATAAAATCCGGGAAATACTTCAGCAGTCTTTCGTCTTTGCGGCCCAAAACGCCACCAATAGAAAGAGCAACGCCGCCGCCTATATCAAGCGAGAACAAACCGCCAAACCAAGGATCCCATGGGTCGTGGTTCTGGCCGCTTTTGATGCTGTCGGCTCTGCTACCATTATAAACGCCAAGCTCGCCTATAAGAAAATTTGGATAGAGGTTTATGTTAGCTGGATTATCAAAAATGGACATATCATCCATAATGAACCTAGCACTCTTTCCCATAGATTCTACACGAGCATCGGTTGCAAAAGCTGCCATGCTACCAAACACAGCAACCAAGACTATGACAAAACGCAAAGCTCTCATTCAGCATCTCCACTAAAAGACAATATCGTAAGAAACTAGAAAAATTTAAGCGTTTACGTCTTCTAGACGCACCGAGCCCACCTTGCTCACACCTTTTATCTCTTGGGTTACGCCGTAGAGCTTGTCGGATGCTGCCATTGTCCTTTTGTTGTGGGTAATCACAACAAACTGGGTTTGGTGGCTAAAACGGCGCAAAAGCCCCATAAAACGCCCGATATTGGCGTCATCAAGCGGGCCGTCTATTTCGTCCAGTATGCAATAAGAAGATGGTTTTACCATGTAAAGGGCAAAGAGCAGGGACGTGGCGGTCAAAGCCCTTTCCCCGCCGGATAAAGCCCTCACACCCATCATCCTTTTGCCAGGAGGGCGGGCATTTATCACTATTTCCGCTTCCAGCGGGTCTAAATCGCTTTGCATGGAGAGCAGAGCCTCGCCGCCCGGCATCAAATTTGTGAACACATCCTGATAATTGCGCTGTATTTTGCGGAAGGTATCCAAAAAACGGTCGCGAGCCACCAAGTCCAACCTCTCCATTGCCGCTAAGAGACTATTCTTTGTCCTGTTGAGATCGTTGTATTGGGTTTCTATGGAAAGCACTCTCTCTTTTTCCGCCTCAAAGTCCTCTGCGGCAGAGGCGTTGACCGGGCCTATGGATTTTATCTTTTCGCGCAAATCGTATATCTCAACATTTGCTTCCCGCTCATCTACCTGCACAGGGACAAAATTTTGCTCTGCGGCCTCTTTTTCCAAATCAAATTCATATTCCTGAAAAATTCGCTCCCTAACCCTTTCCAAGGAATTTGATGAGCCTTGTATTGCAAGTTCCAAATCGTGGGAATTTTTTTCCTTTTCGCGCAGAGAGTGGTTTATCTCCCTGACTTCCGTTCTCCATTCCTCTATATCACCGCCCATAACATTGTATTTCTCACGTGCCAAATCTCGTAAATTCTCTTTTTTTGTCAAAAGCTCCTGCTGTTTTTCTATTTGCAGAGCCTTGTCCTCAAGCTCATTGTGCAAGAGTTCTGTTCTCGCATTTATTGACTCAAGTTCTTCGCCACGCAGAATAATGGCATTGTTGACTGTTTTAATCTGCTCTTTTACATAACGCAAACGGTTTTCCTTTTCCGAAAGCTGCGCTCTGTTTGCATTCAAGGAGTTTGCAACATTGTTTATAATTTCCTCTTGATTTTTGAACAATCTCTCCTGCTCCCCAAGTTCGCCGTCTATGCGTTCAAATTCGCGTTCCGTTTGCCCAAGTTCAAGCTCTGCCGCATTAAGCTCAACGTTTGAACTTCTGGAATTTTTCAATTCGTGCAAGCGAGCCTCAAAACCATAAACCTCTTGCTGCGTTTTTTCCTTTTGCGCTCTGAGCGCGGAGACATTTGCCTCGGTTATTCTCAACTCGGAATTTGCCTTCATCGCATTGGAGTCCAAGTTCTGTTTTTCTTCGGCGGCATTTGAAATTGAAGCGGAGAGTTCCTGCAATTTTTCCTTTGCCGCGGCGATTTGCGCATTTATGGAATTCATCTCCTCGTTCAAGGCAGATATGTTGGTTTGCAGTTTTTTAATCTCCGCGTTTTGTTGCAAAATGCCATAGCTCTCTTCCGTTTCCTTGCCTATTTGAGCGAGGCCTATGGAATTGATAGCTTGGCAATTCTCCGTGCAGAACCATAAATCTTTGCCGGCATATTTTTTTGCGAGCCTTGCCGCGGTTTCAAAATCATTCACCAAAAAATATTTGGAGAGCAGGGAATTCAACAGAGCGGAGGAATTTTCGCCGCATTTTACCAGTGAGGTAAGCGGAGCCATTATGTCTGGATCGCTGATTTTTTCCGAGGCATCAGTTGATGCTTCCGAAACATTCCAAGCGAGCAAAGCGCGCCCTGAATTTTCGCGGCTCAAGGTTTGCTCGCAAGCCAAGGCGGTCTCTTGATTTTGCGTTAAAAGAGCCTGCACCAAAAAGCCTAGACAAAACTCAACCAAAGCGGCGTGTTTGCTGTCTAAAACCTCTATCTGATTTGAAAGCAGGGTTATCTCCTCCGCTCTCTGATTCAAAAGCAACTTATTGCCTTCCAGATTTTCGGAGTTCTTTACGCTTTGCAGGGTTTCCAAGCGGGATTCCAAACGGGTTTTTTCCCTGATGGATTCCAAGTTTCTATTTATCAGTGAATCTAAATTTTCGTTTAAAGTTTCTTTTTCGTTTGCCAAAACGTTCTGTTTTTCCGCAAGAATTTCGGATTTATTTTTGCTTTCGTTTATCTCGTTTTCCTTATTATTCATCGATGATTCGTATTCCTGAATTTTGGAATCCATGTTTTGAATATCTTCAGTTTCCGCTTGTATCCGTTTTTCCAGCATTTCTATTTCGGCATCGGTTCTTTGCCACTGGCTTTTGAGCTTCCCTTCTGTTTGAACGAACTGCAACCTTTTTTCTGAAAGCTCTCTGTGCCTTCTGCGCAGGTCTTCTATGGAGTTCCGCAGATTTTGCAAAATTTCAGTTTCCCTTTTGCTCTGCGCTTCCATCTCCCCTATTTGCGGCGTTGTATTTTTCAATTTGTCTTCCAAACTTTGCATCTCATCTTTCAACGCCAAAATTGCATTTTCGTTCTCGCTTATCTCGTGCTCGCAGCGGGTTTTATTTTCCCCTTGTTCTTTTTCCCTATTCTGCAAATGTATATAGGCTTCGTTCAGCTTTGCCACTTCTGACTTTGCATCGGAAACTTCCCTTTCACATTCCCTTAAATTTTCCTCATCGCTGGATATCAAAAGGCGTTTTTCCTCTATTTTCAGTTCCAGCTCGTTCAACTTCATTCTCAATGTTTCAATTTCCGTTTCGCCTGCGACCTTGGCGGTGGAGAGTTTTTTTAGGGATGCTTTGTCATTGGTATATTTGCCGAGGTTTACGGAGACATCTATCTCTTTCAAACGTTTTTTCAGTTTGCGAAGTTCCTCCGCACGAACTAACATTCTCTCCTGCTGCCTGAATTGGTTTTTTGCGTACTGCAAATCAGTCGATATACGATCCAAATCTATCTGCACTCGCTCAAGGCGGGCAGCGGCTTCTTTCCTCTGCTTTTTGTACTTGCTCACGCCTGCGGCTTCTTCAAAAATTGTCCTGCGTTCATCCGCTTTGTCGCTGAGCAAGGCGTCCACCATTCGCTGGTCCATTTGGGAATATGAGCCTGAACCCATGCCGGTATCTGCAAATAAGTTTCTTATGTCTGCAAGCCTGCATTCCTGATTATTTATCAAGTATTCGGATTCCCCGTTGCTAAAGGCTTTTCTGGTTATCATAACCTCGGAATACTCGGAGGGCAAAAGCCCTTTATCGTTTTCAATAACAAGGGAAACTTCTGCCATGCTCTTAGCAGGCCGTTCCGCAGTTCCGGAGAATATAACCCCCTGCATCTTATCCATTCTGAGCAGCCCCGCTCGCTGCTCACCCATAACCCAGCGTATGGCGTCCACAATATTGGATTTACCGCAGCCGTTTGGGCCAACTATGGCGGTCAACCCATTCCCTTCAAATAGTATTTCCACCTTTTGCTCAAAAGACTTAAACCCTTGAATTTTCAACTTCTGTATTTTCACGGCAGAGTTAATGTAGAAATTATGCTACTTACTCGTTGGTGAATATCAGTAAATCGCTTGCTTTTATTTGCATTTTAGAGAAGGCAAACCACTTTTTCCCCAAATCTTTCAGAGACGCACCTATGTGATATGTACAATCATCAATTAAGAGAAATCTATCGTGAGATTTTGAAAATTTATCCACAGTAATTGGCGGATACATTTATGGCGTAGCCATGAAGCAGGTAATCTTTAAGGATGCCACTAGCCCAAATCCTAAATTTCGTTGCGTTAGCAGAATTTATCCTATAGCCAACGGAAAGAATGGCATCTAAATTGTAAAACTTTGTTCTATATAGTTGTTTTCCGTCATTACCCATATGTGCAAAAATTGCACATATGCTATCTTCATGCAATTCGCCCGACTGCAAAATATTCTTTAAATGCTTGGAAACGACCGTTCTGTCTACGCCAAACAATATTGCGATTTGTTCTTGAGTAAGCCAAACGCTCTCGTTTTCCAACCGTGCTTCTATTTTTAGCACTTCATTCGGTTGATACAGCACAATTTCGCCTTTGTTTTCTTTTTTGCCCATAACGCAATCTCCAAATTTTGAGGTCTTGTGTTAGGGCGACGGAATAGTAGGTAAAAAATATTCCCTAATGGTATGGAATATAGAAAAAATTTAACCAGCCTTCGGCTGTTCGCCAGCGAAATGCAAATCGGATGGGCGTCTGTGCCTGTAAAAGCCCTGCCCACGAAGTGAAGTTGGCAGGGTGAGTAAAACGTCTGAACCCCGATACCCCCGATTTTAGGATTTACCAGAACAATAGAAAACGCCCATATACAAAACCTTTACCAAGTGTCTGTTATACTTATTTACCAGAACAATAAAAAACGCCCATACACAAAACCTTTACCAAATGTCTGTTATCCTTATTTTCAGGATTGCCGAGTTAGTGGCACAACAACCCGATGCGTAAAATAACAACCCGTTCCGTTTTGTAGGGGCAGGGTTCGCCTGTCCCAAATGTGAAATCAGGAAAATCTGCACAAAAACGTCAACACCTGTTTGCAAAATGCACGGATTTGAATTTTTTTCGGCTTGACAAGCGTCTAAGTAAAAAATAGGAGTTTTTATGAAAGACATAATTCAAAGCAATCAGGTGGAAAATCTGATTATCGTCATTCGTGGCGAACGGGTTCTTTTAGACAGCGATGTAGCTAAGCTATATGGCGTGGAAACAAGAGAAATTAACCAAGCGGTTAAGAATAACCCCGATAAGTTTCCAAAGGGGTATATATTATCCCTAAACAATGAGGAAAAAAATGAGGTTATCAAAATTTTTGATAACCTTCAAAAATTGAAATTTTCGCCAACAAATATAAAAGCCTTCACCGAAAAAGGGCTTTATATGCTTGCTACAATCCTTAAAAGTCCCAAAGCTAC
>JAITFO010000053.1 GCA_031281265.1 Candidatus Fibrimonadaceae bacterium | reverse complement strand
AACCCCCATACACTACTTATCCGCTGTTGAACCGCCGAAGCGGGTAATGGAAAATTTTCTCCATTCTTTCCACTCTCAATTCTCAATTAATTTCTTGACCCCCCCCCCCCCCCCCCCATTTGTCTGAACCCCGATTCCCAGGATTCGCCCGATTTACCCGATTTCACATTTATTTGCATAAACGAGCATTCCGCGTTGAATTATCGGGAAAATCCTCTAATCGGGAGAATCGGGGTTCAGACAATTTTCAACAAAGGAGTTCAATATGAAAACAAATAGCCGTTTTCTTTTCGCGGCAGCCTTTGGGCTTGCCTTGGCATTAACTTTTGGCTGCTCTGATAACAAAGATGAGGGCTCCAGCTGTTCAAGCGGTTCAACTCAAGCCAACATTATTTACGGAGCTGCTGTAACTTATCAAGGCGAGACTTACAAGACGGTTAAGATAGGCAACCAAATTTGGTTTCAGCGCAATTTGAATTACTATGTTGAAGGTAGCAAGTGCGTCAATGGTAGCAGTCTTAGCGATGCAAACACTACAACTTGCGATACTTACGGCAGGCTTTACGACTGGGCAGCAGCGATGAACTTGCCTGCTAGCTGCAACTCCATGTCCTGTTCGTCAATATCCGCAAAGCGTCAGGGGATATGCCCTAGCGGCTGGCATATCCCAAGCAATGCGGATTGGGACAAGCTGTTCCGTTTTGTGGATGGCACAAGCGACACTTCTTCAATCCTTTACTACAGTCCTACGGCTGGCAGATATTTGAAGGCGAGGAACGGTTGGAACGGTTGCGGCAATGGCGAGGATACTTTCGGGTTTGCGGCTCTGCCGAACGCCGGCTTCATCAAAGGCGGTGACTACTTTGGCTGCGGCGAATGGTGGAGTGCCTCGGAGACTAAGAACTACGCCCAATCCCGGGTCATGTACGAAGACGGCGAGTACGCCACCTGGAGCAGCGGCCCCAAGGCTTACTTGCATAGTGTTCGTTGCTTGAAGGATTAACAGAATAACCAAAGGAGTTAAAATGAACAAAGTGCCAAATTCTACAAGCCTCTACAGATATACATCTATTCCCGTTTTACTGGATATGCTTCAAAACGACAGATTGTTTTTATCCAACCCCGACAACTGGAAAGACAAAACGGATGCACATTTCTTAAAAGAACACTCCAAAAGCAAAATAGTCAAAGCACTTTGTTTTTTTGAAAAAAACGAAACCAGCCATTACTGGGAACTTTACGCAAAACAAGGCTGTATGATAACATTTAACACAAAATTATTATTGGCTAATATTGATAAAAAACTAAGCAACGGTGTTCTTGAATACGGGCGTATATCCTATAAAAAACAAAACAAGTTTAAATATGAGACTCAAAAAGATAAACTCCCATTCATCAAACAGCTTAGATATAAGGGCGAAAAGGAATTTCGCATTGTTTGGACAGGAGAAAAAGAGGAAAAGGAAGGTGCTTCTATTTACATAGAACCTAAATCTATAGAAAGGATAATAATTTCTGGAGATATTAAAGAGGAATTGGCAAAGTCTTTAAAAGATGTTATTTATACAATTGCAAAAGATACTTTTGACGGAAAAGTGCTTTATTCCTGGCTTTATGATAATAAAGTTTGGAAGAAAAGGATTAACCCGTAACCTAGGAGATAAAAAACGAGTTCCCTTTGGCTTCGCTAAGGGAACTTGATTGCTAAAATAAATCTGAGTGAGAGCCTGTCCTAGTGGCTGTTAGTGCCAAGGCTTCATTATCAACTAAATATATAAGTAGCCAATCTGGCGTAATATGGCATTCGCGACATCCACTATAATCGCCATACAAAGGATGATCACGATGCTTGGCGTCCAGTACTTCCCTATTTTGCAACTTTCTAATAATGGCAAGCAATAGGGACATATCCTTTCCCTGCTTCTTCATTAGTTTTCTGTCTTTTCTATATCTAGACGTAGTTTCAAGTTTTAGCATTACTCGTCTTCTTCTGCATCCAAGTCGGCTTCCATTTCTTCCACAGTATTGTAGCGTTTCGTTTTTATTTTTCCTGCCCTTATGTCTTTTGCTTCTTGAATGGCAGCTAATGTCTCGGCATTATATTTAGGTTCATCATAAATGGGATATATTACGACTTCGATTTCACGACCAATATATTCGTTTGGTATAATAGTATCAAGTCTATTATCCTTAGGAATGCAAGTAGTACGGTATGCCGTTGTCATATTCATAATTTAAATATACAAATTTTCAATTGTACTATTTCGTAAATTCTGTAAAATAAGTCTAACAGACACTTTTAACAAACTCCTTCACCACGTTCTCTCTTTGCAGCAAACTGATGACCAAATAACCCTCCGGGAAATCGAACAAAAACCCCGGATGCGTAAGAATGCCGTGTTCTTTCAGCAAACGCAGACACAATTCCTCATCGTTAGATCCGTCAAAATAAATGCTCTGATACCACCCCCCCTGTGCAGGAATGCAATTCAAAGCCGAGTTAAAAATTATCTCTCTATTTGCGGTTAATCTTTGCATAAGTTTTTCCTGAAAAGCCTTTGCCTTTGGCAATGCCCTTGCACAAAGAGCTTGGCTCAGATAGGAGCAGTTGAGGGAAGCGTCCAAAATATATTCCAAAGCATCAAAATCCTTGAAATTGCCTTCCGTTCTAATCCAGCCCACTTTTATATGTGCAAGCCCAAGGGACTTGCTCAAGCCATCCAGCCTGAATATAGGCACTTTCGCAGAGCAATTCAAAGGAAAACACTCTTCATATTTATATGCACCAAAAACCTCGTCTATAATTAAGGCTAAATTGCGTTCTTCGCAAAAAGCCAAAATGCTCTCCCATTCCTGCTTGGAGGGCGAATGTCCCGTTGGGTTGTGCGGTGCAATCAACAAAAGAATTTTGGCGTTTTCCGGCACGGAGCAAAAACTGTCAAAGTCTATTTGCCAGCTCTTTTCATTCTGTTTAAGAAAATAGGGGTGGCAATGCAAATCGGCAATGCCTGCAAGCGTTTCCAAAAGCGGGTAGCCGGGGCTTGGCGTCAATATGCAGTCGCCTTTTTCGCATAATAATTTAAAAAGAGTTAAATAAGATTCAGAAGAACTCGCCGTTATCCAAACGCTTTCCACATCGCAATTATGGTATTTTGCTACCGCTTCCCTCGCGTAGATTTGCCCTCTTGCATTTGGCGCGTTGTTTTGCCATTCGGGATTTTCGGCCAAATAAAGCAGGTCTTTGGATATATCAAAAGCTATCCCGCCTTGCATAGGCGAAGATACGGTTAAATCCAGAATTTCCCTCTTTGCGGAGCCGAGTTCCATAAGAATTCCCCTTTTTTGCAATTCAAACGGGGACGGCGAAAGTTCTAAGTTGTTCATAAAGGTAAAAGTATAAAGTAGCCACTGATTAACTTTGAATTTCGCTGTGGCGTTCCCCCCGTTAGCTCTCCGAGCGGAAAACCTTGATTTTCAATCAAAAAATATCTATATTTATCATAGCCTATAAGGTAATTTATAAAGCAGGAGAGACACTATGGCTGATACCAGCAAATTGGTTCACACTTGGCAGACAGCTTTGCAACATCTAAAAGATGGGAACAAAAGGTATGTTGAAAGCATGACAATTACGCGAAACATCTCCCTTGAACAAAGAGAGAAATTAGAGAGCGGACAAGAACCCTTTGCTATTATCGTAACCTGCTCCGATTCCCGTGTTTCTCCTGAAATTTATTTTGACCAACAACTAGGGCATATTTTCGTAATCCGAAATGCCGGAAATATCGCTGATTCAACCACACTGGGTTCCATTGAATTTGCAGCGGAATACTTGAAGTCGCCGCTGATAGTAGTAGTGGGGCATAGCAGTTGCGGAGCCGTTGCTGGTGCTTTTGGTGAAGACAAATATTCAGAAAATTTGCAGACTATTATAGATACAATCCGTCCTAATATAAAAAGTGCCAAAAGCGCCGATGAGGCTATTCACGTAAATATAGCTCACGTTGTAAGCCTTATCAAGGAAAATAAAATAGTTCAAAAGATGGCAACAACGGTAGTTGGTGCTTATTACAACATAAAATCTGGTGAAGTTTTGTTCTAATTTTCTAAATTACGCACCATGCGTAATTTCTCCTATCAAAACCCGACTAAGCTAATTTTTGGCAAAAATACCATTGCTTCCCTTGCAGACGAAATTCCGCAGAATGCAAAGGTTCTCTTAACCTACGGTGGCGGCTCCATAAAAAAGAACGGCGTTTACGAGGCGGCAAAAAAGGCACTCGGTGGCAGGGCGGTTTTTGAATTTGGCGGCATAGAGCCAAATCCCCGCTACGAGACTTGCATTAAAACCCTTGACATAATAAAAAAAGAAGGTATAGACTTTTTGCTCTCCGTGGGTGGCGGTTCTGTTTTGGATGCTACGAAATTCATCGCTCTCGCCGCAAAATATAACGGTGCAGATCCTTGGGATTTTATGTGCGGCAAAGCGAAAACCCCAAACGAGGCGTTGCCTCTCGCAGACGTGCTAACTCTCCCTGCAACCGGTTCCGAAAGCAATGCGAATTTTGTCATTTCACGCAACTCCACTCAGGAAAAATTTGGCGGATGGTCTCCGCTGATCTATCCCAAATTCAGCATTTTAGACCCAGAAACCACTTACTCCCTGCCCGTGAAGCAAACCGCAAATGGCATAGTTGATGCCTTTGTGCACACTATGGAACAATATTTAACCTACCCCGAATACGCACCGCTCCAAGACCGCTGGGCAGAATCCATTTTAACAACGCTTGCAGAGCAGGGGCATATAGGAATTAAAGAGCCTAATAACTACGATGTTCGCGCAACCCTTATGTGGACTGCGACAATGGCTTTGAACGGTTTAATCAGCAGAGGCGTTCCCGAAGATTGGGCTACGCACGGCATAGGCCACGAGTTGACCGCGCTTTATGGCATAGACCA
>JAITFO010000090.1 GCA_031281265.1 Candidatus Fibrimonadaceae bacterium | reverse complement strand
AAGAGCCTTTACAAACAAAAAAGGATAATGATACCCTCCCCTGAGTTCATAGTTTTGTACAACGGCGATAAAAAATTCCCCGATTACAAAGAACTTAAATTATCTGATTCCTATCATTTTAAAATTCCCGATTTATATTTGGAACTAGTTGTTAAAGTCTACAATATTAATAAGGGTCATAATGCAGATATGGCAGGCAGAAGCTCGGTTTTAAGCGGTTATGAGGAGTTCATAGCAGAGATAAAAGATAATTTAAAATCTATGGATCTTCGCGAAGCCATAAAATTGGCGGTGAAGACTTGCATAAGCAAAAATATTTTAGTATCTTTCCTAGAGAGGTACAGTTCGGAGGTTTTGAATATGTTGATAAGAGGTGAATGGAATATGGATGAAGCCTTGGCAGTTAGGTATGAGGAAGGTCGAGAGGAAAGACTCGACGAAATATTAGCCCTTATGAAAAAAGGCTATACCTCGACCGAAATTGAGAATCACTTTCGCAAACAAACTCGCCCCGCAACTGCATAGCTTTTTTAATAGAATTATTCTGAAAATTTTGGTCTAAAATGCGAAAACCACAAGATAGCGGGTTTGTTTGGCAGGTTCGCAAACTCGCTGAACAACTTATTTTCGTCATCACTTGGCAAATGAGCGGAGGGTTCATCGGCTATTATTAAATCCACGTTGCAGAGCATTGCGCGAGCGGCGGAAAGTTTTTGCCTTTCGCCGCCGCTCAAGGCAAAACCGCGCTCGCCAATCCACAAATCTAGGGAAAATTTTTCCAAACCCGCTTTTCGCAGAGCGTTCTGCATTTCCTCGTCCGTAGCGTTTGGGCTAGCGAATAGCAAATTGTCCTTTATGGTTCCGGTGAACAAAAAAGGCTCTTGCTCCAAAAAAACGAAATTATCGGTTCGCTCTATAACCGCATCGCTTGGCAAAAAGCCCGCTATGGAATTTGCAAGCAATGTTTTGCCAGTTCCAGACGGTGCGCTGATTGTCAAAACGTCGCCTTTGTTGAGGATTAGGAGTTGAGAGTTGAGAGTTGAGAGTTGAGAGTACTCTCCACTCTCCACTCTCCACTCTCCACTCCTACCGTTATCTCTGAGCTTCTCAAAAGCGGTTTTAGACAGCGCGCTTTGCAAAGCTATGGAAGGGAATTCCTGCAAAAGTTCAAAGGCGGCCAGGGTTCCCAGCAAAATGCCTATCCATACCGGGAAGGAAAATTCCCCCGCACCTATGAAAAACATTCCGGCAAGGCAGAGGAAGGGCGAAGCAACGGAGAATATCTCTGCGAAGTGATATATTGAATGAACTTTTTTTCTTTTTTCTTCTTCAATGCTTCCAAGTTTTTCCCAATTTTCGGAAATTTTTCCAAAAATTCCCCACGACTTTTTTTCTGCCATTCCTTGTGCAATTGAGAGGGAAAACTCGCTCAGAGCCTCGCTTGAAACTCCCCATTCTTTAACCTTTTTCTTCATTAAAAAAAATGCCATTGCCGAATTTGCGATGAGCAAAAAGGAAACAGCAAAAAAACAGAGTGCGTATAGCACATTCAAATACGCGAGAATGCCTACGCTCACGAATAGGGAAGCGATGCCGGCAAAAAGCGGGACTCCGGCTTTTGGTAGCCAGGATTTGTATTCTTCGGCGTCTGCGGAGATTCTGGAGAGCATTTCCGCCTCCGAAACGCCAGCCAATTTATATGGCACGAGCGGCTCTAAAATTTTATATAGATGCAAGCGAAATTTTTTCAGCTCCTTGAATGCGAGCGAGTGTGAAAATAATCTGTCCGCATAGCGAAACGCTCCCCTTGAAAGCCCAAAAAAACGCACCCCAACAACGCCGAGTGAAAGCGCTGCCATTTCCGGCTGCTCCGCTGCGCGAGCAATCAAATAACCGGCTATCGCCATCAGAGCTGTGCTGGAAAACCAGCAGAGAAATGAAAAACATATAGCTATCACCCGTTCAACTCCTTTCTTATCTCTTTCCAATATGGGAAATGTTTTGCTATAACCGCGTAAAATCTCGCTGAATGGTCTGCTATAATCAGGTGCGCAAGCTCGTGGGCAACCACGTATTCTATGCAGCGGAGCGGCTTTTTTATCAACCCAGTGCTGAATGTTATTTTTTTGGTTTTGATGTCGCAAGTTCCCCAGCGGCTTTTCATTTTGCGCAGCTTCCACGCCTTTGCATTAACTCCAAGCCTAAACTCCCAAACGGGAACCATACTAGATATCAAATGCTTCAATTTCTCTATTTCCTCTTTTGAAATTTGCGGTAAATTCTGCAAAACCGGAGGATTGTCTTTGATTTTTTCCAAAGTTTTTCTAAGCCATTTCATATTGTTGTTCACAAATTCAAGGGCAAATTTTTCGCTTGCGTAAAATGGAACGGTTAAATGAATCTGCTGGTCTTTTGAAGATATGTAGAGCCTAACATTCCTAACTCGCTTGCGCTCCGCTTCTATTTTAAGTCCGTCTATTTCAAATGTTTTTTTAAGCAACATGGCTGAGTTCGGGAAATATAGTAAAAACTTTCTATATTACCGCCATGAAAGGTATTCTTCTAGCAGGTGGCGCGGGCTCAAGGCTTTACCCTTTGAGCGCGGTGGCGAGCAAGCAGCTCCAGCCTGTTTACGATAAACCCATAGTTTACTACCCGTTGTCCACGCTGATGCTTGGTGGCATAAAAGATATAATGCTTATAAGCACGCCTGTGGACATTCCCCGTTTTCAAGATCTGCTCGGCAACGGAAACCAGTGGGGGATAAACATCCAATATGCCGTTCAGCCAAAACCAGAGGGCATAGCGCAAGCGTTTTTAATTGCGGGAGATTTTATCAAAGACGATACCTCTACTTTGATTTTAGGTGATAACATTTTTTACGGCTCTTTTGAGTTATACGGCATAATGGCGGATGCTGCAAATTTTACCGGAGCTAGAATTTTAGGCTATGCGGTGAACGACCCTGAGAGATACGGCGTTGTTGAATTTGATGGTGCGGGCAAAGCGCTTTCTTTGGAGGAAAAACCTGCAAAGCCAAAGAGCAGATATGCGGTGCCGGGCTTATATGTTTACGACAAAACGGTTTTGGATAAAGCAAAAGCGTTAAAGCCAAGTGCGAGAGGCGAATTGGAAATCACGGACATAAACAAAGCCTATTTGCAAGAAGGCACCTTGTTTGTGAAAAAAGTTGGTCGTGGGCTTGCATGGCTGGATACCGGCACCCACGCATCTCTTTTGGAGGCGAGCAACTTTGTATATACGCTGGAAGCGCGTCAGGGCTTAAAAATAGCTTGCTTGGAAGAAATAGCTGTTGACCGCGGTTTTGTCAGTTGGGAAAAAATGAAAGAGCATTTGGAAAAGAATATGCCCAAATGTCCTTACAGGGATTATCTTTTTAAAAGGTTTGGATGAGGGTTAATAACGATGAGTAAAAACACAATCATTGGCGTAATTTTAATAGTTATTTTGTTCGTTTGGTCTATTCACAATGCGAATAAGCAGCAAGAACTTGCCCAAGCGGAATTGCAGAGAAAAGCCAGTGAACTCGCTTTGGAAAAGGCAAAGCAAGATTCCGTTAAAGCCGAAAGAGCGGAAAACCCATTGTTGGATGCCCCGAAGTTTGAGCTTCCAGCAACTCCTGCGGCAACGGAACAGGTCTTGCAAGATTCTCCTTTTGCCGCACAAGACGTTGCAGAAGCGGCTAAAATACAAGTTGATTCAATTGAAAATGCTCAAGCAAGCCCAAAGGAGATTCGTGTTGAAACCGACCGCTTTTGGGTTACCCTCAGTTCCGTAGGCGCAAAGATAGTCAGCGTTATTCCCAAAACCCTCGCGGATAGCCTTGGGAATTTTCCTGAGCTTTTACAGAACAGGGAAGCAGGAGCTTTAAGCATAAGTTTTGACAACGCGGATTTTTCCAGTGTGCTCTTTTCAATTGAAAGCGGGGCAGATATTGTTGTAAAGGATTCCGCAAGGCTCGTTTTTGAATGGAGAGATGAAAAAGGCAGGGCGGTGTTCAGGGAGTACAGATTTACAAAAGATGGACATTCGGTTAGGCATGTCACTAGAATAAAAGGTTTTGCCCCAAGACTATATACGCTTAACTGGAAAGGCGGAATGCGGGAAACCGAGTATATTCCGGTGTCTAGCTCGTTTGGCATGAGCTATCTCTTTAGCGAAGTTATTTTGAACAACACTTACAATGTGAATAGGGAAACCATAACAAAGCAAACATGGTTCAACCGCGACCAAGGCAAAGCCCTGTGGTTTGGGCAAAGGCGAAAATACATAGCCGCCATAATAAATTTTGACGGCGAGAGCGAGGCTTCTCTCGGAGCGGAACCCATAAAGGA
>JAITFO010000035.1 GCA_031281265.1 Candidatus Fibrimonadaceae bacterium | reverse complement strand
TTATGCCCGTTCCCAATATGCCAATGGGTTTGTGTTTATTGTTGAAAACCGGTGCATTGATCCATAGGTTGGTCACATTGAGGTCTGGATTGTAGTTGATATTAAAATTATATTTCTCGGTTTCGTTAAGGGTCATTAAATACCAGTAGTTTTTGGGGTCTTTTGCGTCCACATAATAAGACTTGTTGTCATCTGAATAAAATATTCTGTCTTTATCGTTCACCCAAAAAATTGAGTTTGCCGCAAACGCCCTGCGATAAGCCGCTATTTCCTCAAAAGCTATTCTTTTCAATTCATAATTTTCTGGGTCAGCAAAATATCTCTGTATCAAAGGGGAACCAGCCATTTTAAGAGCAATAGCTATTTCGCCATTTACCGATGTTTCCAGTTTTATCCGTTCAATTTCCAGTATTTGAGTCAATTCATTGCCCTTGTTTGTTCTTATAATCTGCTGCATTATCAGCACAAAAGTTCCGCTTCCCCCCACAAGAACGAGCAAAAATAAAACAATGGAAAAAATTACAAACCTGCTCATCAGAGGTATTTTCTTGATATCGTACAATTTCATGGGATTTAGCTTAACCATACTTTAAAATCCTTTTTTATCGAAGTGTCTATCATGGCTACAGCTTCGTCATATTCACCAATCAAAATACTTTGCAAAATATTTTCAACGTTCTGACCAATGCCATCTGCTTGCGAAAATTCCCGCAAACGATCCACAGTCTTGTCTATGGCGGCAGAGTCCAAAGACTCAAGTGCCTCTTTAAGCATATTCAGCTCGCTCCTAAGTAGCTCAATATCAGCAACAGTTTTACGTTCACCATCGTTGTTCAAAGAGAGTGTCTCTTCAAGGTTGTTTAAAAGGGCTTCCAAATTCGCTAGGAATTTAGCGTTATTGGAATTGATAAAAGCAGCATCTTTCTTTTTCCCCGCTGCTTCCAATGCTTTTGCGCTTTCGGATAATTTGCTTGCGCCTATGTTTGCGAGAGCGCTCTTCAAAGCGTGGGCATAAGTGGCATACAGAAGATAATTGTTTGTCTCAAGGCTATTTTTGATTTCATCAATCTTTTGAAGCCCGTCTTTGTGGAACACAGCAAGGGTTTGCATATAGCCTTTAAGCGTTCCGCCTGTCATTGAAATACCTTTTTCAGTATCAACGCCAGCAATTCTTATTTTCTCGGCTTCGGGGTTGCTGGTCTCAGCATCAGTTGCCTTTGGCTCATATTTTTCCTGCTTTTCTTTTGGGAGCCAGTTTGTCAAAATGGCATTCAGTTTTATTATGTCTATGGGCTTTGAGAGAAAATCATTGAAACCATTTGCTAAAAACATTTCCTTTGTGCCAGAAACGGCGTTGGCTGTTAGAGCGATAATCGGCAACTCTGCATAACTCGGATTTTCTTTGCCCATTTTTCTTATCAGCTTTGTGGCTTCAATGCCGTCCATTTCCGGCATCATGTGGTCCATGAACACCAAGTCATAACTATTCGTCTTTACCGCTTCAACTGCCTCGATGCCGTTTGAACGTAAATCCATCTGCATTTGATATGGCAACATCAAGCCCTCGGCTACTTTTAGATTCGTATTTATATCATCTACAATGAGAACCCTAGCCTCAGGCGCAATAAACCGTGCTATAATGCTCTCGTTTGTGCCATAAGAAAAATTGTCGGCTACTCCGTTCAATATATTCGCAACGGATATGGAATGTACAGGCATAGCCAATACATCCAAATTTATGTCTGCCGTAGCATCGCCAAACTCTGTGAGCACAACTATTTTAACATTGGACTTGACTTCCTTTATTATTTTTCTGGCATGTTCCAGCAAAGGATAAGATACGAACAAAAATGTATATTTTTTAGATTTCAGTTTTTCTCGCAGTATATCATCGTTTTCGGCGCGCTCGCAATTCACGCCCAGATTATCCACGGTGCAAACTATGGAATCTGCATATATTTCATTCCTCTCATAAACAAGAACGCTTTTTTCTTCGGGTTTTTCAACCGATGCCAAAGGTTCAGGTGAGCATATCTTCTGAGAAAGCGTGATGGTAAATGTGCTGCCGCTACCATACTCTGACTGGACATCTATGTTACCGTCCATAGCATTCACGAGTTTTTTAGTTATCACAAGGCCAAGACCCGCACCCTCAACGTCTTTGTGGGCTGCCAAATCAACCTGCACAAATTCTTTAAATAATTTCTCTAAATCTTCCGGTTTAATGCCGTTGCCTGTGTCTGTGACATCTATGGTTAAAAGAACTGTGTCTTCGGTTATTTCCCCGCTTACGGAAAAGGATACAAAACCCTTTTTAGTGTATTTCACGGCATTGCTCAATATGTTGAGCAGTACCTGCCTTATTCTGGTCTCGTCTCCAATAAGGGAATTCGGAACATTGCAGTCTATATTCACCACAAAACTCAGATTAGAATCCACAACACGCATTCTGATAATGCTCACCACATCGTTTACCAAAGACGAGAATAAGTATTTGCTCGGAACTATCTCCAGCTTTCCGCTTTCAATTTTTGAAAAATCCAATATGTCGTTTATTATGGATAAAAGGTTTGTTCCCGCCTGCTTAATCGTGATGATATGCTCACGTGCAGCATCCGGCAAATCCTCACGCAATGCCAGTTCAGCCATGCCGTTTATCGCATTCATCGGTGTTCTTATCTCATGGCTCATCTTAGCAAGAAAGTCGCTCTTGGCTTTTGATGCTGCTTCTGCCTTTTCGGCAAAATTCATAGTCTCATCAACAAGCTCCATAAACTTCTGCTGCCGCTGCCATGATACATACTTTATTTGGTCCAAAATATAACTGACTAATATGTTTAGCAAATACGCTAAAATTAAATCATTGATGGAGTACCGAATGGCAATACTCGAAAAATTCAAATTGGCCAACGCCCCCCCTACAAAAAACGTCGCTATTGAAAATGTAGAAATAAAAAACTTGTGCTTTAAGATAAGTGGGGCAAATGTGGATATCATTAAAACAAAACTAAAGCCGCCTATATAAGAAGTTGCCATTTCGCCCGCTGTTCCCGTAACAAGTGCTGTTGCAACGTTGAGATAACCTATCATCAATGTCATCATTATTATAGGGTGATTTCTAAAACGCTTCGTAAGTTTCATCACAATTAAAATTGCGCTTAACGAAGTTAAACCAACTCTTATGGAAACAGCTAACATTGGGAACTGGTGCAGAACAATGTCATTTTCAATATAAGTTATCCATGCTACCATAGATATCAGCACTGTAAAGAAAAGTTTGCCAGCTTCGCAATTAAGCTCGCCTTTAAAAGTGTTGCGAGTAGATTCGTCCCCATAAGATTCAAAAATTGTTTTGTATGTTGTTTTACACTTTTTAAATAAATTTTTTACATTCTTAAACATTAAATATAGCTCCTTTGCAATTATCCGTCTTCGTGCTTATATGACTTTGCAATGTAATTGAATTGATCATCAATTTTAAGGAACAAATCAACTAAAGCTGGTTCAAAATGAGTTCCTTTGCCAGCAGAAATTATATGAACAGCATCCTCGTGGGAAAAGGCCTCTTTATATGGTCTGTTGGAAACAAGAGCATCATACACATCAGCTATTGCCATTAGCCTTCCCTGAAGCGGAATGTCTTTGTTTTTTAAACCTTTAGGGTAACCAGTCCCATCCCATTTTTCATGATGGGTAGCGGCAAAAACTTCCGCGTGTTCCAAGAATGTTCTCTCCGATGTTTTTTTCTTTATCTTTTCAATAATCTCTTTCCCGACAGTCGTGTGTTTTTTAATTTCGGCGAATTCCTCATCTGTTAGCTTGCCAGGCTTTTGCAATATATTGTCTCGAATAGCTATTTTGCCCACATCGTGCAGCTGTGCTGATTGCAACACCAGTTTTAAATCCCATGAGGATATTTCCTCTTCGTACAAGCCAACCACCGATAACGCATCCAGCAATATACCCAAATAACTTGTTGTTCTTTCTATATGCCCACCGGTGGTATTATCACGGAATTCCACCAGCTCAGCTACGGTTTTTAAAATAGCACTTTGCAATTCCAAAACCGATTTAGTTTTTTCCTCAACCATTTTTTGCAGATTGTTGTTGTAATTGACGAGTTCCTTTTTTTGGAGTTCGATGAGCAAGTGAGTTTCAATGCGTTTAAGGAGGAGCACCGGAGAAAAAGGTTTTGTTATGTAATCTATAGCACCGAGGGATAATCCTTCCAGTTCGCCCTCAACATCATCCCTTGCCGTTAAAAAAATAACGGGAATGTGTTTGGTCTCTTCTTTGTCCTTTATAACTTTTATCACGTCGTAACCGTTCATCTCCGGCATTTCAATATCCAAAAGAATTAAATCCGGGATATTCTTTTCCAGCATTTTCAAAAGTTTTTCGCCGGAATTCAAAGTGAAAACATTATAATGCTCTGCAAGCGCAGACTTCCCAACCGTGAGGTTTGTCAGGTTATCGTCAACCAAAAAAATAGTTTTTCGTTCCGTATTTACAGAATTTGCCATGTGCCTTAATATATAAAGATTTGTAAGTCTATCTAGGCATAACCCCCCATATTAAGGTCTTTTGGCGAAATTTTCTACATTTTTAATGTGAGCATATTATCGGAAAGATTGCGGGGTTTGAACATAGGCGGCTGGTTTAGCCAAGTTGACTGCATAGAGGAAAAAGACCCCCAGGGGTTCCCAGGGTTTTATGAACACGCAAAGACTTTTATAACACAGAAAGATTTGCAATTCATCAAAGATTCCGGCTTTAACCACGTTCGCCTGCCGGTTGATTATTTCAATTTTTTCAAGGGAGAAAACCTAGAGCTAGACAATGCTGCATTTGAGCTTTTGGACAAAGCCATCGAAAAAATTTTAGGCACTGGACTTGCGTTGATTTTTGACCTGCACAAATGTCCAGGTCATGATTTTCACCAGGGAACGCTGGGCGGAGCGCAGCCATTCTTCACGGATTCAAAGTGCAGGGAAAATGCAAAAAAAGTTTGGTCTGTGTTTGCGGAACGCTATGGAGATAAGAACGGAATTTTGCTGGAAATTTTAAACGAGCCAGTCGCGCCGACTTCTGAAATTTGGAATAAGGTTAAAGATGAATTGTTTTGGCACATAAGAAAAGCCGCGCCTAAAGCCCCGATAGTAGTGGGTTCAAACAAATGGAACAGCCCTGAGAAATTTGCGGATTTAACGCCTTTAGACGATGATAATGTTCTATACAGTTTTCATTCGTATCAGCCCGTGATTTTCACCCATCAAAAAGCTGGCTGGATCCCAGAGCCTTATTTTCACCAAAACCGCTCATGGCCCGGAACTTACGAACCTCCTCAGAATAGGGATGTTTCCGTGACGCTCCCACTTGAAGATGGTACCTGGGATAAAAACAGGTTGCGTTCCACAATGGAAAACGCTTTGGAGTTCAGAGCCAAGCACAAGGTTCCGGTTGCCTGCAATGAGTTTGGCGTTTATGTGCAGGTTGAACGTGCCAGCCAGTTGAATTGGATTCGCGATTTTACCGCACTTTTAAGAGAGGCGGATGTGGGTTTTTCCTATTGGAATTACAAAAATCTGGATTTCGGTTTGGTGAGCATCGGCGAGAATTTGCACAACAATTTGCCGCAATACAACAATGAAGAGCGGCTGGACAGGGAATTGCTGGAGCTGCTTTTCTAAATTCTCCCCATGCCCATGATTCAGATAAACATTGAGACTTTTGAGCAGGTTGTGATAAACGGCTCTGCGGAAAAACCAATTGCCGTTGCTTTTGAAATATCGAGAACTTTGGAAAAACTCTCCAACGAACTCAAATTCACCATTGCAAAGCTAGACCCCGAAGATCCAAACAACCAACCGCTCGCGGGCTACCTGCAAATGAGGGCTTTAAGCGATGTTCGCGTTTTTAAAAACAAGCAGATGGTGGGCGGTGCAGATGGCAATTTGCCAGAAGACGAGCTTAAAAAAATATTGCAGCCATTCTTTTTATCAGAAGACGAAATTCTGCTGACCAATGCCGAAGAAGCCTTGAATTTAGGGCAAAGTAGCGCTGCCGTAAAAATTCTGCAAAAATTATTTGAAAGCAACCCCAGCAATAAAAAGGCCTGCTATCTGCTCGCAAAAGCCAAGACTATGAGCGGCAATAGGGACGAGGCAAAAACCATTTTGCAGAACATAAAAGAAACAGATGACTTTTACAACGAATCAAAAGCCCTTTTAGAACTCATGGACTTTTACGAAGAAACTGCCCCACCTTACGACAAAGCCTACAAATTAGCGAGCCAAAGCAAGTATGCAGAAGCACTCAGCAGTTTTTTGGAAATTATCGAGAACAAACAGGACAGCGAAGGCAAAGCGAAAAAAGCGATGTTAACCCTGTTTTCCGTTCTAGGTTCAAAACACGAACTAACCTGGGAATACAGGGCAAAGCTGAACAGATTGATTTTCGTTTAAATTATCCGAGTTCCACCTTAATTTTGCTCGCCGCGTTTTTGGCTTTTTCAATGGCTTTGTCAACGCTTGCCCCTCTCGCTAAAACCACGCCCAGCCTGCGATGCCCGTTGATGCTGGGTTTGCCGAAAAAGCGGAGCGAGGTATCCGGCTCGCTCAAAGCCTCCTCCAAACCGGAGTAAGAAATCAAATCGCTCTTGCCGTCCACCCGCAAAGCAACGGAGGCACTAGGCCCGTGCTGCGCTATGTTTGGAACAGGCAACCCCAAAATAGCTCTTGCGTGCAGGGCAAATTCGCTCAAATCCTGCGAAATCAAGGTGACCATTCCAGTATCGTGGGGGCGGGGGGAAATTTCGGAGAAAAAAACCTCATCTCCTTTGATGAAAAGCTCAACCCCAAAAATCCCATAACCGCCCAAGGCATCAGTAACCGCTTTTGCGATGCGTTCCGATTCTTCCAAGGCTTTTTTGCTCATATCTTGCGGCTGCCAGCTCCAGCGATAATCGCCTTCAATTTGGACGTGCCCTATGGGTGCGCAAAAAGACGTGCCTTTTGAATGGCGAACCGTCAAAAGCGTTATCTCATAATCAAAAGGGACAAAGCCCTCAATTATAACCTTGCCGCTGCCAGTTCTGCCACCGCTCTGCGAATAATCCCAAGCGTGTTCAACGTCCGCTTCCGTTTTCACCGTGCTTTGCCCGCGCCCGCTTGAACTCATTATGGGTTTTACAACGCACGGAATTCCTATTTCCTTTATAGCCGCTAAAAATTCTTCCTTTGTCTCCGCGAATTTATACGCACTTGTTTTTAATTTCAATTCCTCTGCAGCAAGGCGGCGGATGCCCTCCCTGTTCATAGTCAATTTGGCAGCTTTTGCGGTTGGGATCACGTTGTAGCCCTCTTTTTCCAATTCCAAAAGGGTATCGGTTGCGATGGCTTCAACTTCCGGGATTATGTAATCCGGTTTTTCCAGCTCTATAACTTTGCGCAAGGCATTACCGTCCAGCATGGAGAGCGTGTGGCTGCGGTGGGCAACCTGCATTGCCGGAGCATTTTCATAAGAGTCGCAAGCTATGGTTTCTATGCCAAGCCTTTGAAGTTCAATAATAACTTCCTTGCCAAGTTCGCCAGAACCGAGCATAAGGGCTTTCTTCGAGTTTGCTTTAAAAGGAGTGCCGAGTTTTATCATTGGCAGAATTTAGAAAAACATCTCGCTAGCTTCAACGGTTTGCTGAATCAAAGTAGCGATGGTCATAGGCCCAACTCCGCCTGGGACTGGCGTGTAGGCAGAGCACTTGTCGCTTAAACTTTCCTTTTGAATATCACCGACCGCTCCGCCATCTTTGTTGTGATAGCCGGCATCTATAGCAACCGCTCCGTTTTTTAGCCACTGGGTTTTAATGAATTCTGGAATTCCCACCGCGCCAACTATTATATCCGCTTGCTCTATTATATGCGGCAAGTTTTGAGTTTTGCTGTGGCAGATTGTGACCGTGCAGTTTTTGTTCAACAGCATTGCAGCCATAGGTTTGCCCAAAATCGCGCTGCGCCCAACCACAACGGCGTGCTTGCCTTCCAAGGGAATTTTATAATGCTCCAAAAGCGAGATTATGCCTTTTGGCGTTGCGGAGCCGTAAGCCTTTTCGCCCATGCTCATAAGCCCAAAACCTAGGGAGGTTACGCCGTCCACGTCTTTTTCTAATGAAATTGCGTCAAAGCATTTTCGCTCGTCTATTTGCTTTGGAACGGGATGCTGCAATAAAATCCCGCGCACAAGAGGGTTCTCGTTGAGTTCTTTTATTTTACCGAGCAATTCTTCTGTGGTGGTAGAAGCGGGCAGCAAAACAGGCAGGCTTTCCAACCCTACCCTTTTGCAGGCATTGCCCTTCATCTTCACATAAGTCGCGCTGGAAAGGTCGTCGCCAACTAAAATCGTGGCAAGCGCAGGAACCTTGCCTCCCGTTTTTTGAACAACCGCCTGAACTCTTCCTTTGAGTTCCTGCTCAATCTGAGCAGCAAGAGATTTGCCGTCTAATATCATAGTCTTCTCTGAAAATGAAATGTAGAAAAAGCCTCAATTACCCTGCCGTTTTACTATGTTACCCTTATTATGGCTTTTATGTTTAAACCTTGCCCCCGAGGGTCTAAGTGGCGCGGCTAGTGCCACTCTCAATACCATCCACCGACCATAGAATTGTCAATAAAGTAGATAAATTAACAAAAAGAGCAAAAACGGCGATTTTCGCCAAATTTCGGCGTTTTTTTGGATTTTCGACCCCCCAGCCCCATCATAGCATCTGCAAACATACACCCTTCAAAATGGAGAAACCCTATGAGACAACTCATCGTACGGGCAGGGTCAGCCTGCCCCTTATTTGCTAAACTGGCAGCCTTTGGGCTTGCTATAGCTTTCATCTTTTCTTGCTCTTCGGATACTGGCGGCGGAGGGCTTATGCAAACACCCAATACAAACACTTACTTTGAATCTATATACGGCATACCTTCCAGCAGTGTATGCTGTACTACACTTGATGGTGATGATGATGGTCGCTCCTTATCTAGTTATACTTTTAACGAAATAACTGAAATAGTGACAGGGGCAGTGCGTGAATGTTCTGCGCTTCGTTTAGGATCGTTTACCAATATAACAGAAGATTCACTAAATACTGGATTAGCTAAGAATGGATATCCTCCTGCATATCGTAAAGAATTTATGAGCGACTTAAACAGACGAGGAAATAATATATCGGTTATAGATACAAGGAATAATCCATCATATTGGCAATATTGCGTTATGATAGACTATTTTGAAAAAGAATAAAAAAAGGTCAGTTCATCAAAAGGAGTTCACTATGAAAACAATCCATTTATTTTTGCTATTAGCATTATTTGCTTCTGCGTTTGCTCAAGATAATGCGTTTGCCTTGTGTTAGTGCAGCTGAAATGACTAGTGCTCCACGGTGGAGCGAACCCGCCAAGCCTTGTGTTCCCAAAGGAGTGGCGGGGCGTGAAAACAAAGGGAAAACATAGGAGAAGAGAAGATGAGTGAAATGAACCTTAAAAATGAGTTTGCGAAATGGTTTTATCCGAAAGCTCCGAAAAGTTATAAGGCTTGGTTTAAAGATAATTTAAACGAAAAACTTAGTGATATAAATGATGCATATATGGCTTCATTCAAAAAATCGTTATTTAATATAAACTTTGACAATTTAGGTGAAGAAATTTCAAAAATAAAAAATAATCTCTCTGATAGATTTTACGTAGGTAATAAAACTTTTGCAAAGTATAACAAAGAGATACAAAACGGTATTCCCAATGCCATAATAAATACACATTATGTAAAATTTTTAAAAATTACTTCTCAAAACAGAGGGAAGTATGCGTGAAATAGAAAACAAAGAATATCTTAGCTCTTTCATTGAGAATTCCGTATTTCCCGATAGGAAAATGCGGAAAATTCACGAAAAAGCCTATGAAATAGCCAATGATAACCGCAAGTTTGAAATAGATAACTACTGGAAAAGGGCAAGCTATTATTGGCTGTTTCAAGCATCTGTTTATGCTGGATATTTCTATTCCGTTACGGCAGAAAACAATGAATATCTTTGCAAAAATCCAGAAATTATAGTTGTAGTAACTTGCTTGGGATTTTTAACCGCTTTTGCGTGGTATTTGTCAAATAAAGGAAGCAAGCAATGGCAGAAAAACTGGGAAAATCACGTAGATGAGCTTGAAAACGGCATAACAGGTCCATTGTATAAAACCGTTAGCGATAATGGAACTTGGTCAGTATCTAAAATAAATGAACTTGTAAGTATGTTTTCTTTTATTGCTTGGATTTTTTTAGGATTTAAAACAATCCATAGTTTTTGGGTTTACAATATTTTTGTTTTTGTTACATATATCCTTATTTTAGGTTTAATAATGTTTGTATTCTTGTGGTTTGGCAAAGGACTTGGTAATAACAAGAAACCGAAATTTTTCAAAAGAGGAGAAGAATAAAATGTCGGATGTAAATTTAGAGACCGTTAAGGAAATAACCAAAACTATTAGGGAATTATATCCTGATAAGATTTGGTTAAAAAGTATTACAGTAACTTTGGTTATACTAACCATACTTGTACTGTATCTATGTGTCGCAACTTTTCATAAACAACCCGTATCCGAGAATAATTCATTTTGTTCTACAAAGAAAGATACGGTTTATGTTATGCCGATACAATCAAAGATTTATCTGGATTCTATTCAAATAAAAGAAGGGGGTTCAAAATGAAAATAAAATTTCCAATTTTGCTAAATCAGAGTAAATTTTTGAATTTAATATTTATTGCGGTAGTTGGTAACTTGCTTGGGTGTGCAACTGGTTCTGCCATTATCACTGGAAATGTTAGACCAGCTATTGAGCCAACTGAAGTAAAGATTTATCTTAAACCACCTATGGAATATGAAACTATCGGATTAGTTGAAGCTTCTAGTGATGTTGAATTTTCAGCACAAGCAGCACAAGACAGAGTTATTGATAAACTTAAAGAAAAAGCTGCAGAAATAGGAGCAAATGGTGTACTTATAAATAATACGGATACTAAAACAGGTATAGTGGGCGGATATTATTATTTTTCTTCGTATAATACAAAAACAGCACAAGGACAGGCAATATTTGTAATTCAAGAATGAATTAATAAAAATAATAGAAAAAAGAGCCAATCGGGGTTCAGACAAAAGGCATATCATTTCACATTTGGGGCAGGCGAACCCTGCCCCTACGCCCGTATCATTATGCCGTTTTACGCATTTTGTTGTTGTGCCATATTGTATTATTCTGTAAATTCTTAAATTCTGAGAATTTTGGTTCAGACAATAGCGAGTAAGTAGCGGGCGGGCATCGGGGTTCAGACGTTTTACTCACCCTGCCAAATTCACTTCGTGGGCAGGGCTTTTACAGGCACAGACGCCCATCCGATTTGCATTTCGCTGGCGAACAGCCGAAGGCTGGTTAAATTTTTTCTATATTCCCTACTGTTAGGGAATATTTTTTACCTACATTCCAATCGCCCTAATGCAATTCAAACCTTCAAAATTAGGAGATTGTGTTATGGATAAAAATAAAATCCAGTTGTTTGAAAATAAAAAAGTCCGTTCCATTTGGGATGCTGAACGTGGTGAGTGGTTTTTCTGCGTCACCGATGTTTGCAACGCACTAAGCGAGAGCGAAGCCAAGGACCCAAACGCCTATTGGCGTAAACTAAAACAACGCTTAAAAGAGGAAGGCAATCAAACCGTGACAAACTGTCACGGGTTGAAATTTTTGGCAGATGATGGGAAAATGCGCGAGTTTGATGCCCTTGACACCAAAGGTATTTTACGCCTTGTGCAATCCATTCCAAGCCCCAAAGCCGAGCCATTCAAAATATGGCTCGCCCAAGTTGGTGCCGACCGATTAGACGAAATCGCCGACCCCGAAAAAGCAATCTTGCGTGGTGCGGATTTTTACCGACAAAAAGGCTATACAGAAGCGTGGATTAATCAAAGATTGCAAACTATAGAGATGCGAAAGGAACTTACAGACGAGTGGCAAAAGCGTGGTGTAACCGAAAAAGATTATGCCATTTTAACCAACGATATGACAAAAGCTTGGAGCGGGCTGTCTGTCCAAGAATACAAACAATTAAAAGGTTTAAAGAAACAGAGCCTACGTGACAATATGACCAACATTGAACTTGTTTTGAATATGCTTGCTGAGGTCACGACCACTGCAATTTCAAAAACAGAACAGCCAAAAACTTTGGGGCACAATACCCAAATTGCAATTCGCGGTGGCAAAGTTGCAAATGTTGCAAAAAACGAATATGAAAAAGCAACAGGACAAAAAGCGATTTCGTCATTAAATGCCAAAAACAAAAAAATGCTGGAAATTAAAACCACATTGCCTAAAAAGAAAAATGGCAGATTACGGCATTAACGCCAATCCCTATTTCCCCAAAGGTTTAAATTTGGTGGAAAAGCTGGCTGTTATTCTGATAATTCCTTAATTCTGAGAATTTTGGTTCAGACAAATAAGTATAACAGACACTTGGTAGAGCGTTTTTAGATGGGCGTTCTTACTGTTCTGTTTAAAAGCAAATAAATCAGCAATCGGGTAAATCGGGGGCATCGTGGTTCAGACAAAGAGTAAGTAGCGAATGGGCGTGGGGTATTTATCTATTTGCGTAAGCTCCTTTCATCTTATCGCTATATGGTTTCAAATCGTATTTCATCGTGCGAGTCTGTTTATTCATGTCTTTTTCTGTATAAAATGTAAATCCATTATCTTTATAAAATTTCAGAATTCCTGATTTATTGTAAGCATCCACTGTCAAAAATCTACAACCTGTTTTATTCTCTAAGATAAAAAACCTTTTTATAAAATCCATCATTTGAGTACCGATATCTCGCCTTTGATACTCCTTATTTACTCCAATTCTTCCTATTTTCACCGCAGGGTAAAATCTATATCTTTTATCTTCTGGTAAATCATTTATGAACGGATCGGTCCTTATAGCATCATTTGAAACCGTAAAAAATGCTATCGCCGTCTTACTTTCTTTATCATAAAAAAAGTAAGTTACTCCTATTAATGCTTTTTTGTGAGGAATAGCATCCTCACGAAAAAACTCTGTAAGGTCATCATCGCCACAGTCAAATTCATATTTGTCTTGGGCTTCAAGAACTTTAAATGAATAATCAAAAAGATTATATTCCAACGCCACCAAATAGACCTTTCATATCTGGATTTCGTTTCATTACAGCATTGTATATTTCAGCTCCTCTGCGAATTTCTTCATCAGAAACGCCTTTTATTTCATTTTCTCTCATCTCTTCATAAAATCTTAAAGCTTCTTCGCCTTCAAGCGTCGGGGTTGCCATTATAGGTAAAGCCATAACACTCTCCTTTTTCTATTATTAGAATAATATAGTAAAAAAATGCTCTACTTCCCTTTCTCAAACCGCACGAACTGCGCAACGAAAAGCTTAGAAACGCCGAGTTTCTTCTGCTCTTCCGCAAGAACGCTGCTGACGGTTTTCTTGGCATCGGAATAAAATTCCTGGTCAAGGAGGCAAAGCTGCTTTAGAGCTTTTTTAACACGACCTTCAACGGCACGGTCAACAAAGTTTGGCTTGGTTTTGCCTTCGTTGATAATCTGCTCTTTTGCAATCTCTCTCTCTTTTGCAGCGAGTTCCGGTGGCAAACCACTCTCGTCAAGTGCAGCTGGATTAGAAGCGGTCACGTGCAAGGTAATCATCTTTGCCGTTGCTTGAACAGCCTCTTTGCCGCCATTTGGAGTGCCTTCGTAAGCGAGTTTCACAATGGTGCCTATTTTGCCACCGAGATGAGAATATTGAAAAATCACTTCGTTTGCGCCAATTGGCAGAACAGCGAATTTGCGAATTTCAATTTTCTCGCCGATTTTCGCCAAAACTTCGTCTATGCGAGAACCAACCGTCAAAGAGCCAACTGGAAGTTTAAGGACTTCTTCTATAGAAGTAGCATTGCCAACTTTTATAGCTTCCAAAATGTCTGAGCCTAGCTTTTTAAAATCATCGCTATTGGAAACAAAATCCGTTTCGCAAGTAAGTTCAAAAGCAAAAGCCTTGCTATCGGTTGAACCCACGAATACCGTGCCTTCTTTTGCGTCTCTGTCCGCACGTTTTGCAGCAACGGCTGCACCTTGCTTGCGCAGGTACTCCACCGCTTTTTCAATGTCGCCTTCACAAGTCGTTAATGCGTCTTTGCATTTCATCATACCTACGCCAGTTTTTTCGCGCAGGGCATTTATCATCTGTGCTGTTATTGCCATTATGCTTTCTCCTCCGCTTTGTCGGCGGCTTTATCTTTGGTGTTAGCGGTTGGCTGGCTCTGCCTTGGAGTTGTGTTTGCCGCCAAATAATCCACAATGAGCGAAACGGAGCTTAGAGCATCGTCATTTGCTGGAATGGGATATTGAACCAG
>JAITFO010000086.1 GCA_031281265.1 Candidatus Fibrimonadaceae bacterium | reverse complement strand
TGCGACTGTTTTTTTAGGCAAGGACTACAAAAAAGCGTTAAAAATAAAGAGAGGCGATTTATGAAAAAAAATCCTGCGAGCATTCAAATTGGAGCGCAAGTTCTGTTTGAACTTAAAGCGGAAAATGTTGAACTTATGGATTTGCGAAAGTTATCCAGCGTTGTGGATTGGTACTTGGTTGGTACCTGCGAGAGCACCGCACAGATGCAGGCGATTTTAAGCGAACTGCAAAAAGCCTACAAACTGGCTGGCGGCGAGCCTGCAAAAATTGAATACAAAGAGCTTACCCGATGGGCGGTTTTGGACGCTGGCGATATAATGGTTCACCTATTTGAGCAGGGCCGCAGAGAGGAAATTGCCCTTGACGAGCTGTGGAGCAAAGCTAAAAAAACTCTGCTCGAAGAGGAAGATTTTGCACAAAAGAAAAAAACAGCCGTGAAAAGCACGGAATTTGTTTAGGGGAAATAATCATTCAAGATTTTTTAGCAGAACAAAATCTGGTTAAAAGCATAAGTTTGTTTTGGCTAGCGGCAATTCTAATCCCGATTTTTGTGATGGATTTTAAATATTTAATTTTGCCAGACATCATAACCATAGGCGGGATTTTGGTGGGATTTTCGCTATCCTTTTTTGAAGGTGGCATAGGTTGGGCAAATTCCATAATTGGTATTGTTGTGTGCGGGGGCGGCTTATACCTAGCCAAAAGGTGGGGAATTGGTTTTGGCGACGTGAAACTCTTTGCGGGCTTTGGTGCTATTATGGGGGGAAAACTCGCGTATATAGCCTTGGCGATGGGCTTACTCTTAGTTTTAATAACGGTTTTCCCATTCAGATTTTTCGCTAAAAAAAATATGCTGTCTCCAATCCCCTTTGGCCCTTTCTTAGGGCTTGCCGCATTTATCTCCTTGACATTCTCCTATAAATTTTCTATATTTGTAAATCCAATAGAATAAACGGAGTATTTAATGCCTTGCGGAAGAAAGAGAAAAAAGAGAAAGATCGCGACCCATAAGCGTAAAAAACGCCGCCGTCGCGACCGCCATAAAAAGAAACTTCGCTAATTTGGGCTTATGCCTCAGGCTGTAGTTATCGCAACCGGAAATCCCGGTAAAGTAAACGAATTTTGCGCTATCCTAAAAGGTAGCGCATTTTCCTTTTTTGCATCAAAAGAAATGGGTTTTTCTGAAGAAGTTGAAGAAAACGCAACGACTTTTAGGGGCAATGCCGAGCTTAAGGCAAAGGCAGTTTTTGACTATATGGCCTCTGAGGGCAAGGATGGTTATTGGGTTATAGCAGACGATTCCGGGCTGGAGGTTGAGGCACTGGATGGCAGACCGGGCGTTTTTTCCGCCCGCTATGCGGGTGAGAATGCTACCGGAGTGCAACGCTACACAAAATTGCTCAAAGAGATGGAAGGTAAAGCCAACAGAAATGCGAGGTTTGTCTGCTGCCTATGCTTGATAAAGCCCAGCAACTCGCCAGAGTTTTTTGAAGGAGAATGCAGAGGTAGCATCTTAACCGAAGCTAGAGGTAGTGGCGGCTTTGGCTACGACCCTGTTTTTATACCTGAGGGACATAGCAGGAGTTTTGGAGAGATGAGCGAAGAGGAGAAAAATGTTTTGAGCCACAGGGGCAAGGCTATAAAAAATATGCTCGCAAAATTGGGAGATACCTTGGCATGAAGGAAATTTCCATGAATCATGTTATATGGTTAGCCATAAAGAATCTTAAACGACTGGTGGAACCCGGCGATTTCAAGCGCCCAAGCATAGATGCAATTTTCTCGGCTTGCGAAAAGGAGCTTTGCGCATTGGATGCCTCGGAGAGAGAAATTAACCTCAGGCTTTTTGCCCTTGCTCTTTATTGCCATAAAATATATAGTTCGGATTTTTTAAAAAGTGCAGCGTTTGCACGTTTTTCCGAGGCTTTGGATTATTATCATTTTAGAAACACGGCAAAAATGCTAATCAGGGAAAATAATTACGCTTTAGTGGTTTTTTGGGTTGTTTTTAGGCTATCCTTTGTGAATACCATTCCGCAAGATGACTACCTGCCATTGGAGCAAGAGCTACAAGATAAATCTCTGGAATTGGGGATGAATTTACTATATTAACCCACAATATAGGGAATAGATTATGACATTTGTTTTCATTTGCGACACGCATTTTCAAAAAAAAGTCTCCAGTGCTTTGGTCAATGGAGAGGTTCCAAACCATAAAATTATCACCATGACAGCGGACCAGTTTTTAGAAGCTGGAAAATTGCCCGAAGGCATTTCTGGCGTTATAATTGAACGCGGAACTTGGCAGAAGAGTTTTAGCATGTTCCGTTATTTTGATTTGCTGTCGCTTTTGGAAGAGCATAACCTAGCTTTTGTTTCTAATTCCGATAACGAATTCAAGGGCCGCTCAACTATGAAAAGCAAGGAGTTTATCATTCATAGCGGCATAAGCGCAGACGATGCTTCTGCTAAATTGAACGCGTTGGAGGCTGCTCCGCCCTCTGCGTTTGTCCATCCAAAATCAAAAGCCATAGCGTAAATATTGCAATGCAGAGAAGTACGCTTGAAGCCATTTTAGATGAAGCGTGTTTTTTTGGATTGCGGGGATTTGAAAACGCAACAGTGGCTAACGTTTTGCCCGAATTGCAAGATGATAAAAAAGGACTTGTAATAGAATTGGAAAATAATGCGCTTTTTAAGCGAAATGCTTTTAGCGATATTTCAGCTATTCCTGATTTTAATGAAAAAAAAGGATGGAAAATAATTCTTAGCGAGTCTGGTTTTGAATACCCAGAGGAAAAGGAAAAATGGGTTAATTGTTATGCGAACATAAGTTCTCTAAAAAGAAAATTTGCAAGAATTGCGGTTATGCTTCCACAGGAGAAAAAAGAATGCATTGCAGATATTGAAAACTCTTGCATTATTATTTTTAACGAAAAAGATTTGCAAACAGCTGGAATTGACGACTTGCTCAAGTTAAAAATTGCTGAGATAAATATTTCAAAAACGCCTTTATTTATAATGGCAAAATACGCATGGCTCCCTACTATATTGTTATGTATTTTGCCGTTTTTCATACCAAGTAAGCCTGAAGAGCATATCAGCAATTTGAGGAATTTTGCAAATGATGTTCAAAAATATTCAGAAAAAGGTGATATAGTTCATGTTTTAAAAGGAGATGAAACTCTAACGCAAATTGCACGATTTGTAATAGGAAAGTATAACTCCCTTGTGAGCACGGAAAGCATGGTCAAAGAATATCTGGATAGTAACGGTTTATCCCTAGATGACAAAATCAAGGCTGGTGATACTTTGCGGTTAAATCTTCCAAAATTCGACAATACACAACATAACTCCATGCATCCTGCTTGGACTTTTTTTACAGGATTATTGAATGATAGCATTGCTTATATAACTGAGCTTTATAATTTAAGAGAAACCGTAGACAAAAGAAAGCATGAGGGTATTGATATAGGTGCTCGCAGGGGAACAAGAATTTTGGCTCCTTTCAGCGGTACCGCTTGGACTATGGAGAGCGAACGTGGCGGGCTTATGATAGCTATCGTGAAAGGCAAAGATATTTTAATTTTTATGCATTGCGACCAAAGATTTTATCTGAGCGGGCAATCCATTATGGAAGGAGACCCCATAGCTTCCGTTGGAACCAGCGGACACACAACCGGACCTCATGTGCATTTAGTAACGGGTAGAATAGTACCAGGCGGAGAGCGAAATTTTGGAACCATCCAATATAATATGCTAGACCCTATTGAATGGTATAATAAATATTTTCAGAATTAATCAGTGGCTATTTTTCTCAAAAATAATATTCCCAGTTGAGCAGCAACGGGAAGAATGGGAATTGGTAAATTTTATCTTCTTCAGGCGGATTTTGGCGGGTATTGTAGGAGATGAAAAATAAATTTTCATGGTTGGTCAAGTTTAAAATTGTAAAACCAAAATTCCATTTGTTCTTTTTGCCCCAGTCTATGAGTTTTGCATCTAGACGGAAATAAGGAGTTTGCATAACTGAGTTACGACTGCCGAGCGGCGAAATAATTTCATAACCTGGAAATTGCCTATCTATCTCGTAGGATGCGAGGTAACCTAAATACGGAGTGTAAGGCATTCCACTTGCCCATTTTAATTGAAAAGATGTACGTAAAAAATAATTTTCTTCAAACCAGTTGACAGACAAATCCGCTTTTAAAGCATAAGGTTGATGCCAACTTGGAAAGTATGCGTTGTTTGGACCATCCTTGAAAACGGAAATGCCTTGATTCCAGTTTATGCTACCGCTTATAAAACCTTCCGGTTTTTGCAGCGAAACTTCATAGCCAAATGAATAACCCTCACCAGCCATTATTATGTCTCCAAGTGACTCAATTTTATCAGAATTTTCTTCGTTCACATACGCCTGCTGATCATAAACTGTTAAATTGTTCTGCGTTTTGTAGTAGGCTTCGGTGTTGAAATTGAACATCCCTAAAATATTGGAATATGAATAGCCAATGGCGGAAAGTATTGAACTCGATGGTTTTACCGTTCCGTTTATTGCGGTTTTGCGGGCAGGGTAGTAAAATTCGTTTAATGCTTCTTGGTCGGAAAACATAAGGCTGTTCAGATATTGCAGATAATAACCAGTGTGAAATTCCAACTTTTGATTTTCCGCAAAATTCCATGAGGCGGCAAAGCGAGGTTCTACTCCAAAATGCTCTGAAAGATCGTGGTAATTTAAGCGTAAACCGTATCGCAATTCCCAATCGTTTGGTTGCCACGTGTCCTGCACATATAAAATATGATGAGCTACTTGCGGCTTGTCTTCTACCCTTTGCCCAGTCATCTCAATATCTTGCACAAAAGAAATGTCGGAAAATTCCATATCGTAACCAAAGACCGGAGTATGCTTGTCAATTCCAGAGTATGCAAGTGACTGGCGGATAGCAAACGTACTGACGCTGTTTTGTATTCCGAACAAATCTTCTATCTCAAAAAATTGGTGAAATTCGCTATAAGAAAAACCGATATTGGATTTCCATTTATCATTCATATCCCACTGAAAATTCACAGGGACAACGGTATTGCCCCATTCCAGGAAAAGAGGCGGAAAATTCAGGATATCCGCGCCGGTATATATGGCAAAATGCAGTTTTTTGTCTTCGCTCAGTTGGTAATCAAAAGCACCTTGAATATCTGTGAATTTATAATCAACCGTAAAATCGGTTACCCCTGCATTATTTAGCATATCCAAAATTTGCTTTATATAGGTACTACGCGCAGCTATAACCCACCTCGCATTCCCTTGTTTTCCTTCTGTATGAGCCTGCGCAGCAAAGGTGCTTATTTTTATGGAATTTTTGCTAAACCACTCATCTAAAGTGTCGTTCCCGCCCTGCCTGCTGTTTATGGCAGCAACAGAACTGAGGCGATTGCCATATTCAGCTGGGAAACCACTCTTATAAAACTTAACATCATCCACAGCTTCAACCAAAAATGTTGAAAAAAGCCCAAAGAAATGGGTCGGGGAATAGACAATTCCATTGTCCAACAAAAATAAGTTCTGGTCACTCGCTCCGCCTCGCACATATATCTTTGTGCTGAAATCCGAACTTGCAACCACGCCCGGCAAAGCCTGTATGCTACGCACCACATCTGCCTCCGCCAGCCCCGGCATCCTCTTTATGCTCTTTGCGCTAACAACGGATTCACCTAATTTGCGCTTTGGCTTTTTGCGTAGCTGCACCACAACTTTCCTAAGCTCGGTCACCTGCTCACCAGCTTTCTGAATTTCGGGAATAGAGTCAGTGCCTTGCTCATTATTCTCAACTCTCAACTCCCCACTCTCAATTCTAGCAGTCCCATCCTCAAACCAAGTGATATTTTCCACGCCCTGTATTTCCGCAGAAAAAACGGAATCTCTGCCCAAATATTTTAACTCATAACATTTTTCCAACTGAGAATATATGCATATATTCCAAACGGTATCCCTTGGAAGTTCTAGTTTGAATTGCTTGTTGTATTTTGCAGCAATAACCGCACCCGTTTCAATCACCTCAATATGCAAAGAATCACTTGCTGCAAAATCGGGGTCTGTGATTATGCCAAAAAAGGTGAATAAAAGAGGAAGCACTCTTTATCCTGATTTATTCTTTGTCGTAAGCAGCCATAGGCCCTACGGCAACAGTATTGTAGCCGCCATCCACATACATGATTTCTGAAGTTACCCCGGAAGAAAGATCGCTCAAAAGAAAATATGCCGCACCGCCGATATGTTCCAAAGTTGTGGTTTCGTGCAGGGGGGCAATTTTGCGATGAATTTTCACCAAATCGGTAAAATCGCTGATGCCGCGTGCCGCAAGGGTGGTGACTGGGCCAGCGCTAATCGCATTTACCCTTATCCCTTCCTTGCCTAGGTCGTAGGCGAGGTAGCGAACTATGGATTCCAAAGCTGCCTTTGCAACGCCCATAACATTGTAGTTTTGAACAACCTTTTCACTACCTAAATATGTTAAAGCTAAAATAGAGCAGCCCTTTGCCATAGACGGTTTAAACGCACGGGTCAAGGAAACGAGGGAATATGCGGAAACATCCATAGCCTGCAAAAATACATCTTTGGGAGTTGGCAAAAAAGCCCCTTTCAAATAGTCTTTATTGGCAAAGCCTATGGCGTGAACCAAAAAATCGCACTGGCCTACTTCGGCTTTATACTGCTCAGCAACTTTTAAAACATTCTCTTCAACAGAAACATCGCAATCGTAGAGCTTGCATCCCGGATAATTTTGAAGAATTTTGTCTAAATTGCGCTTCAAGCGCTCTCCGTTATAACTAAATGCTACTTCTGCACCTTCTTCCAAAAGTTTTTTGGCTATACCCCAAGCTATGGAATGATCATTGGCAACGCCAAAAATAATACCTTTTTTTCCTTTCATCGACATAAAAACTCCAAATATACGGTTATGGTAAAATATACAAATTTAAATACGATGTATTATCTTGGCTACCCTGCCCCAGCGAATGTCAGCTGGCAAAAAAATCCAGGTCCAGGGTTTAAGCAGTTCAACCCGCGAGGTTTCGTCCAAGCTAAAATATATTATAAATGCCTTGGCTTTTATATTCCTTGTGCTCACAAAACCCCAGTAACGGCTATCGGCTGAATTGTCGCGGTTATCGCCCATCATAAAATAAACTTCACTTTTTACCGTGTACCTAGAAACGGCCTTTCCATTTACCAAAACCTGCCATGCCAGCTTGAGTGGCTCAAGCTCTTCAGCGGATTTTCCTTGGGCAAAACGAGCGTTTTCATAAGCCACTATCGCTTCCAAATCTTCTAACTGATGGCCATAAAATGTTTCGTAGCCAACTAAACGGCTACCAAAAATGCTTCTAGAGGGTAAATTGGGGTTTTCAAAAAAACCAGTACGGGCTAGCTTGCGAAAAAAGTTGAGGCTAGCGCTTTTGTCTCCGCCAATTTTAAAGCCCTCAAAAACATAATCTTGCAATTCTTGCCCGTTTTGGGTTAGGGAAATGCCGAACTCAACAAGGCTATCTGGCATTTCCTGAATCATAAGGGAGCGAATCCACCACAAATCAATGGTGGAAAGGCTGTCAAAATTTATTGTTTCGCCGGGCTCCGGCACTTTTACCTCTTTTAAATAATCACGAGGCGATTTTCCTCTGGCTTTCTCCGTGTATTTTCCCTGCCCTTTTAGAGATTGCTCAACTCCGTCTAAAAATAATCTGCCGTTTTTCACAGCTATCTTCTGCCCACTCTTTGCCACGCATCTCTTTATAAAATCTTTTGGACCATCCGCATAGTGAATGAGCTTAGGGCTTCCATCAGGGGCTTCATTATCCCAAAAAAAGTTCCCGAACATCAAGGCATTTATAAGGTGTGTGTAACGTTTGCGGTTATAATCTGGATATTCAGGCTCGCCGGGGTAGCGAAAAATCACTATCTCTCCGGGGACTGGTTTAGAAATGGGAATTTTATCGTCTGAAAATGGAATGGGTATTCCGTAAATGAATTTTAATCCTAAAAGAAAATCGCCATCGTAAAGCGTGTTTTCCATTGAACCGCTTGGAATTCTAAATGCCTGTATTGCAAAAGCTATCACAACAATGGCAGCGGCTAAGGGAAACGCAAACTCCCGTAAAAAGGCTTTTAGGAATTTCATCATTTGAAATGTAGAAAATTTTGCTAGATTATATAAGAGAGGATTTTTAGGGGGTAGCAATTGCCACAAGGTATTTTTATAACAGGCACGGGGACAGATGTAGGTAAATCTTATACATCTGCATTTTTTCTTTCCTTTCTCAAGGGTACAAAGGCTAAACTTTTGTACTACAAACCCATACAATGCGGCTCGCCAAGCGATATTGCCTTTATTAAAAAAAAGACAAAGCATAAATATACCGCAAGTTCCTATAACCTAAAAACCCCTAGCTCTCCGCATTTTGCGCTAGCCAAAGAAAGAGTTAAATTTGAAAAAAACACGATAAAAAAATTTTTAACGCAAGCAAAAAAACAATATGATTTTATAGTTATGGAAGGAGCTGGCGGCGTAAGGGTTCCCATAACGAATGGTTTTGATATGGCGGATTTGGCAAAACTCTCCGGCTTCCCCGTTCTGCTGGTTGCGTACCCCGGACTTGGTACCATAAACCACACGCTTCTCTCGATAGATTACCTGAAGTCGAAAAAGATAAAAATCCTCGGTTTTATATTCTCTTGGGCAGAGGGCGCGGATTTTGGTAGCGAAATGGTTTTAGACTCTGCAAGAACAATAGAGCGTATTTCGGGAATTCGGTTTTGTGGAGCAGTGCCAAAACTGAGCTAAAAATTCTTTTATCCCTAAAAAACTTCATTTAGTCGTTTTAAACCCTATAAACGGGGGTAAAAATGTTATTATTTATATATCTTTACCCCGTATGAGAAGGGTCTTATTTTTGCTGGCATTGGGTGTGGCTGTTTTTGCAAACGCCGCCGATGCCCCTCTTAGCCTTAAAAAGGCTTTAAGCGAGGGATTAAGGGGTAATTTGGATATAAAAAGGTCGGAACTTGGCTCAGAAGGCATAGATGCACAAGTAAGTGCGGCTTTTCGCGGTTATTTGCCCCAATTAACAGCAAACGGCACGGTAACCCACCTTTGGGCGAACGACCCAACCAAAATTCAAATAGGGGTATTACCGGCTCCTATTGGTGGCAAACCTTATTTAGACTTTTTGACTATAGACTATCCAATTAACTGGAACGTGCAGGGCGATTTGAAATTAACTCAATTTTTGTATGTACCTCAAGCCATTACGGGCATCAGAATGGCAAAAAAGGGCAAAGAGATAGATGCTCTGGGCAAACAGGAGCTGAGGGAAGGCATAATTTACGGAATATCCATGCAGTATTGGACTATTGTATATATGGAAGAGAATATGGAAGTTTTGCAGAAATCAAAGAGTAATCTGGGCAAAACAAGGGGTGCCGTAGCGGCAATGGTGGGGCAAGGCATAGCTAAAAAAAGCGACTTGAACACAATGGATATAAATTTGGCTTCCCTAAGCACGCAGATAGACAACTTGGAGGTTCAAATCCAAACCCAAAAAGATGCCCTTTTGCAGATTATGGGGCGTTCTCCCGGCGAAGCCATAAACCTGACAGACCGCTTGAGCGTGGATTCCAGAAACTCCGAAAACATAAGCGGAGACCCATTGCAGAGTTCCATAACGCTCAAGAGAATGGAGCAGCAGTTAAAACTTTCTGAGTTGAACATAGATTTGACAAGCGAGAAAATATACCCAAACGTCGTGGCTTTTGCAAGCTATGGAATGCAAGCCGCCGGAGAGAAATTCGATTTCTTCAGCTCTCCAAAAGATAAGTTCAAAGATAACGGCACAGTTGGCGTGAGCTTAACTATTCCTATCTTTGACGGGCTGTCCAACAGTGCAGACCGTAGCCATGCCCGTATTCAAAAAAGGCAAATGGAAATAGACATGGAAAAACAGAGGCTCGCTTTGCAAGCCACTTACGAAACCGCAAAATCCACGCTTTTAAAGGCCCAGAGCCTTGTTGAGCGCAATAGGGAAAACGCAAAACTCTCCGAAGAGAATTACCTTATGAAAGAACTTGAATACAAGGAGCAAGTTGCCACAATAACGGATTTGCTAACCGCAGATAACAATATGCAAACGGCTCGCTCAAACTTAATTAACGCTCTATATACGGAAAAAACAGCGGAACTGGCTTTGGAGCAGGTTTTGGGAATTTTACGCAATAGAGCGGGAGAATAATTTAAACAAGGAAGGCATTATGAAAAAATCTTGGCTTGCGCTTATATTCATTGTGGTTGCTGTTGCAGGGTTGTTTGCCCTGCTCAGTCATAACAAATCCTCCAGAATGGCAGAACTTGCCAAACGCAAAAGCGTTGTTATGGAGGTTCCGGTCAAAGTTTTTCCTGTTGAGCAGCAAAATCTCAACCGCAAAATAAAAATAAACGGCGTTCTCTCCTCCAAAAGGCAGGTAACCGTGCTCGCAGAAACCGCAGGGCAAATTGAACGCATTTACAAGGAAGTTGGCGATGCGGTAAATACGGGTACTCCGCTTGCGCTTGTGGATGCAACTGTGATTTCTTCACAATTAGAAACCGCCAAAGCCAGCCTAGAAAATTCCAAAAGGGATTTGGCTCGTTTTAGAACCCTTGCGCAGAGCGGCGCGGCATCCCAGCAAACCGTTGACCAGCTCACCGTTGCGGTTGAGGCGGCAAATGCCAACGTCATAGCGCTTCAAAAACAGCTTGGAAACACCACGGTAAAAAGCCCGCAAAAGGGCGTTGTGGTCAGGAGAATGGTGGAAGTTGGCTCGGTTATAGGCGGCGGTTCCCCTACATTTATGGTGGCAGACCTCTCCGATATGATGATGAAAATAGGGCTTACGGAAATGGAAATTGTGCAGGTTAAACTTGGAATGCCGGCAAAAGTGCGCGTGGACGCTTTGAGCAAGGATTTTGATGCGGTTATACATACCATAGGCATTGCCGCAGATTTGAGCGGTCGTTATTCCGTTGATGTTTTAATAACCGACCCAGGGGCAAAGGGAGAACTGCGCCCGGACTTGGCTGGATCAGTTTCTTTTGAATTGCCATCTTTGGAAAAAGCGGTTATTATCCCTAGAGAAGCATTGGTCAGCGGCATAAAAGATCCTAAGGTTTACGTTATACAAGAAGGCAAAGCGGTTTTGCGCCGCGTTGTTTTGGGAGTGGTGGAAGGTACCAGCGCAGTTGTGCAAGAAGGCTTGGCTTTGGGTGACCACGTTGTTTTAACTGGTCACAACAACCTGTTTGAAAACGCAGCTGTGAGGATTTTACAATGAACATAGCCGAACTTTCTATCAAACGCCCTACATTTATTGTTGTGGTGTTCACCGTTTTGGCTTTTTTGGGTATTATAAGCTATAACAGCTTGCGTTATGAGCTTATGCCAAACATAGATCTACCGATATTCATAGCGGTAACGGTTTATCCGGGTGCAAACCCATCGGAAGTGGAAAATTCCGTGACAAAAATCTTGGAAGAAGTACTCTCCGGCGTACCGGGCGTGAAAAATATAAGAAGCGTTTCAAGGGAAAATGCTTCCATTGTGATAGTGGAATTAAAAAACGGCAGCGATATGGAAGCGGCGGTGAACGATGGTACAAGGCTTGCAAATTCAGCACGGATGCGATTGCCCGATGATGCTTATGACCCTTCCGTCATAAAATTAAACTTTAACGCAATGCCAATTTTGCAATATGCCGTTAAAGCAGACAACATTTCCGCTACCGATTTGCACGACCTTTTGACCTACCGCATAATGCCAGAATTTTCCAGCATTCCGGGCGTGGGCGAAGTTTCTACCATAGCATCTTCGCAGCG
>JAITFO010000094.1 GCA_031281265.1 Candidatus Fibrimonadaceae bacterium | reverse complement strand
ACGCTTATTTTATGTACATATGTTCCATATATGCACACATACATAGATATAGCCATAAAATTGTCACCAAGAGCCTCTAGGCGAGGCTCTGCAAAACAGAGTTTTGGGCTGGGGGTCATAGTGCCTATCCATCCAAACCAAACGAATTTTGCGGAAAATGCCCAGTCGCGGAATTTAAAAAGTTGTCAAGTTGAGATGCCTCTCCGCCTTTGTAATTATTTTCAAAATATTCTTTTCGCCATTCCGTATAATCAAACAAATCTCTTTTCAGAGCAAAAATAAAAATTTCCGTTTCAACAGAACCTAGCTTCTCTGTTAGGAGCTTCACGCCTTCGCTAATAATTACCTGTTCGTTTCTAAGCATTTTCATTTTCCCACATACGGATAAAATCAATTGGGTTTACTATCTCTATTTTATCCGATTTATAATTTAGCAATTTTTTATCCGTTGTTATAAAAAAATCGCATTGTGCGATAATTGCCGCCGAAATATGTGCCGAATCCATATATTTTATCCCATTTTTCATAAATTCCGTGGCTTTCATATCTATTTGTGGACGTTTATCTATACCTATATAAACTTTCGCATTTGATAAAAAACTCAAAATCTGCTCTTTTTTATATTTAAATGGATTGTTATAAATTTCTTCCAAAAGAGTGAAAGAATAAGCAAGAGTTATTTTTTTGCTTGTAACAAGTAACTGAATACTCATCTTTGCTTTTGCTTCAAAAATGATAGTATCACCGTTTGGCGTATCAAAAGGACGGTTATAGCAGCAGTTGTCTAAATAAACTCTCACAAGAAGTAATGTAGAAAATAAAAAGAAATTGCCCTTAGAGAAATTACTACATTAAGAAACAAAGGAAAAAATGCAGCACCTTGATATTGATACCTTGCCTCTTGACGAAAAAATCTTAATAGAAGCAAGTGCGGGCACGGGCAAAACCTATACCATAGGTTTAATTGTTCTCCGCTTGCTTTTGGAAAAACTATTCACCATTGAAAGGATAATTTTAGTGACCTTTACAAAAGCGGCAGCGGCTGAACTCAAAAAAGAAACATCGGAAAAAATAATAAAGGCTTACGATATATGGAAAAACGGCTCAGACGAAAAAAATGATTTAACCGCCATAATAGAAAAAGCAAAAAAAGAAAAAGGGCAAATCAAAGAAGCAAATTTGCTGGATGCTATCGCTCGCATAGATGAACTCCCTGTTTTTACCATCCACGGCTTTTGCGAAAGATTGCTAAGCGAATTCGCTTTTGAAATTGGGATTTACGAAGAAAGAGAGATAATCACAGACCAAAGCCATATTAAAGACAGAGTTGTAGCAGATTTTTGGAGAAGGGAAATTAAAAATATAGATAAAGCTATCAAGATTAGCCCTGCGGAATTATCACAGTCTATAAATGCTATTCTAAGTCATCCCAAGGCGAAGGTTTGCGGCGAGGAATACGAGCCATACCCAACGGATGAGAAAAAATTGAAATATGCGATAGCACATAAATTAGCAAAGGAAGTTTGCGAGAAATTGCGTGAAGAAAAGAAAAAATTAAAAGTTATGGATTTCAATGATTTAATTGAGAATTGTCATAAGGCTATAAAAAATGACAACAAAAATATATTGCAGAGAGCGGTTAAAAAAAATTACGATGCCATATTGGTGGACGAATTTCAAGACACAGATAAAATGCAGTTTGAAATTTTTGATTACCTTTTTAAAGATAAGCCTTTTTTTATGATCGGCGACCCTAAGCAAGCAATTTACAGGTTCAGAGGTGGAGATATTTTTGCTTACAAGGAAGCCAAAAACTCAGCTTGCAAACAATTTTCAATGAACAAAAACTACCGCTCAGAGGGAACTTTATTGGATGCTTTGAATTATTTTTTTCAAGATAACTCCTTTAAGCAAAAGATGAGCGAGGAAATACCCAGCATTGAATGCGGGAAACCGGAATTGGAGCCAATTGAGGAAAAAGACGGCAAATATAAGCCTTTTGTTATATGGAAGGGAGGGGATGAAAATTTTGACTACAAAGTTCAGCAAACCGTTATCGCGGAGATAAAGCGATTGCTCGGCACGGGGCAATTTGAGCCTAAGGATATTGCGATTTTGCTAGACAACAACTCCGATTGCCTGACTTACAAAAATGCCTTGGCAAAAGAACGTATATTTGCGATTGTCAAAGGCGGTTCTGTTTTTGCAAGCGAAGCGGCAGCGTTCTTGAAAATTTTGTTCAATGCCATTTGCCACAGCAACAATATAAAATACATCACGGCTTTGCTGACAAATAATCTTTGCGGATTTGAGCCAAGGGAAGTTGATAGCATTTTAATAGAATGGACGGGCGTAGTTTATGAAACAAAATTAAAATGGGAAAAATATGGAATTATGAATGCCATAGATTTTTTTATGACAAGGCAAAATTTATGGGGGCAGATTGCAGCGAATGTGAATGGGGAACGGAATATAACAAATATCCGCCAGTTGATGGAACTCTTAAACGAGGCGGAGATTAAACTTGGAAAAATCCCTAAAAAAATAAACAGCTATTTTGCCGAACTTTGCAACAACGAGAATAAAAATGAGGAAGCAGAGGAAAGGCTGGAAACCGATGAAGAAGCCCTAAAAATTATGACTATTCATAAATCAAAGGGTTTGCAATTCAATATAGTTTTTGTGCCCGATATCGGCAGAAAGCCGCATAACCACGCATTTCCCAATGCCTATATGTTTCATCAAGAAAATGAAAAAACAATAGCGTATTTTGCCAAAGACGAAAATGCAAAAGAATTAAATGACAGGGAAGAAAATGAAGAAATGGCAAGGCTTTTATATGTAGCCTTAACAAGAGCGAAATTTCGCCTATATGTAGCTTATAAACCGCCGGGAAAAACAACCGCTAATAAAATTCATAAAGGTAGAACTTCATATTGCCGTGAGATATTTGACGATTTTTGTAATTCAAATGTCAGACAAAAAATTCAAATTGCGAACTTAGATGAAGTTCTAGAAGAAAAATATAAATACGATAAAACCAGCGAAAGAGAAAATATCCACAAACAACCCAAACCTTTGCCTCCAAATTTCTCAATAAAACCAGCTTGGCAAAAGACGAGTTTTACAGGAATCTCGCAGAATTTGGAACATAAAGACTATGTCCCCATTCCGCAGCAAACCGAGATAAAAATCCCAGCGGGAAAAAGAATGGGAGTTCTTCTGCACAGCCTTTTTGAAAATTTGGACTTCAATGCAAAAGAAGATGAGATTAAGCTCAT
>JAITFO010000080.1 GCA_031281265.1 Candidatus Fibrimonadaceae bacterium | reverse complement strand
GGTGCAAGGCTTTTTTTGCCCAGCAGTGATGCTTTGAGCGAGATGGGTTTTATAGCAATTGCCGCGCATAAGCAACGTGATGCTGAATTGCAATGGTTTTTAAACGGCTCGTTTTTGGGTGTGACAAAATCCGAGCATAAAATGGCGGTGACGGTTGGTAGCGGTGTTCATCGCATTGGGGTTCAGGATACGCTTGGAAATTATTTGGAAACGCGGTTTAGAGTGCGGGCAAAAATTTAACTATATTATCCTAGCATAAAATGGTGATAATATAATATAGATAATTTTTAAGGGAAAAAAGAATTTTTGCAAAAAAAATGATTAAATTGCGAAAAAATAGAGATTTTTGTGAGAAAAGGCAGATTTTTTACTATATTATTTAAGTTAAGAATACTTAAGTTAAGGAGGTGTAAAATGCAGCTTAAATATAAAATTCCGTTGATTTTATTTTCTGCTTATTCCGTAATTGTAGGTGCACTTATAGCGGTTACTCTTATCAATTCATCTGAAGTGCATAGAAATTCTCAATACGAGATAGTGACAGAATCCGCAAAAAGCTATTCTGAGATTATAGATGGCTTTATGAGTGCCAGAATTGTGGAATTAAAGAGTTTGGAGCGCTTGGTAACCCTTGAACAGCATTTAAGCGATAAGGAAAAACTTGAAATGCTTCATAGGCACATGTATAGCCTTATCAACAACTCCGACTCAAAATTGATTTCAGATATTTATGTAGCTCTTGAAAAAGGAGTTTTTTTCAGTGCGGAGGCTACAGAGGAAGGGCATTATTTTAACATAGATTGCTTTCGCACGGAAGCGGGCGGTTTGAAATTGTCGACTGAGCCTTCTGAACTTGCTGCGGATGACGATGATTGGTATCTTGTGCCAAAAAAAACGGGCAAGCTGCATTTAACGGAACCTTATAAATGGAAATATTCAGACGAAGAAAGTGAACGCCAAATGATAACCCTAAGTTCTCCTATTTTTCTCAATGGAAAATTTGCGGGTGTGGTAGGAATGGATATGGAATTGGCTGTACTGCAAAGAGATTTTTTTGACCATTTGATTGACAAAAAAACAGGTGCCTATTCAATTCTCATTTCTCACGATGGTTTGAGAGTCACGCATCCAAACGCAAAAATGTGGCTTACGGAAATAGGCGATGACTTGCCTAAAGAAAAACAGGATGAATTGCGAGAAGCTATACGAGCCGGAAATGAATACACTATAATAAAAGATAGTAGGTTGACGGGGGAAACTTCCATTGAATCCTTTGTTCCGATGAAGCCAGCATGGCTTGAGTTGCCTTGGTCAATAAATAGAGTTGTTCCTCTGGCATTTATGAAAAAGGATGAAATAAAAGTTAGGGATATAAGCATAGCCATAGGTCTTATAAGCGCTGTTTTTTGGGGAATTTTTCTCGTATGGTTGATGCGTAACGTTTTCAGCGGCTTGACCGAGGTTCTAGGTACTTTAGGCAAAATGACCGCAGGCGATGGCGATTTAACCATACGGCTAGACGAAAAGAGCAAAGACGAAATAGGGCAGATGTCAAAAGGATTAAACAATCTGATAGAAAAACTGCACCTAACATTGAAAACAACTCAAAACGAGGCAAAAAAATTACTCGGTTCATCTAAAGCATTGTTCGATCTTTCGCATAATCTATACGAATCCTCTGATGCTATGCTCAAGCGAACCTCCAATGTATCTGAATCCACCACTCACGCAAGCGACCACGCCAAGTCAATAGCAAGCAAAGCTGAACAAGCGAGCAGCAGCGTGAACAATCTTGTAAGTGCAGCTGAGCAGATGAGCATGAATATGAATTCCGTGGCTAGTGCTGTGGAAGAACTGAGCGTGAGCTTTGCGCAAATAACCGATAGCTCGCATGAATCGCATTTAATTGCAACGAATGCTAAGGAAAAAGCATCGCAGGCAACAAAGGCGATGAACGCTCTTGGAACAGCCGCAAAAGAGATAGGGCATGTAACCGATGTGATAAAGACAATCGCAGACAAAACAAACTTGCTCGCTCTCAATGCTACCATAGAAGCCGCAAGTGCAGGCGATGCTGGCAAAGGTTTTGCGGTTGTAGCGAGCGAAATCAAAGAACTGGCACACCAGAGCGCAAAAAGCGCAGACGATATCTCCAGCCGCATAGAGCACATTCAAAGCGAAACGAGTAATGCCATTAAAGTTATAGATGGAGTTGCCGAAATTATAGGCAAAATAAACTCATCCGTGGATTTGATAGAAAACAGCGTTGAGGAGCAAACCAAGGCAGGGAACGAAATAGCGAATAACGCCGAGCAAGCGAGCATAGGCGCAAAGCAAGTGGCTCGCACAATAAGCGAAATAGCCAATTCCGTAAGGGATTCAGCTGAAAATGCCAGAGAGGTTGCCAACGACATTAGAGGTGCTTCCAATAACGTTGAATCCATACATAAAGACGCCGAGTTATCCAGCGCAAGCTCTGCCCAGTTGGAACATACGGCGGACGAGCTAAAGACTATGGCGGATAACTTGGACTCTATTGTGAGCAAGTTTAAGACTTGATATGCCCTTGACCTACAACTTGCAAGATTACGATTTTGATTTTCCGAGCGAGCTTATCGCTCAGAAAACTGCGGGCAAGGGGAAAACAAGAATTTTGTATTGCCCTAAAAACGGAGGGGAGCTACGGATTTTAGAGAGCAACGAAATAACGGATTTGTTCAAAGCGGGTGATTGCATAGTTGTAAACAATACGCAGGTCATCCCGGCAATGCTTTTGGGAAAAACAAAGCATGGTGGCAAAGCGGAAATTCTTTTGCTAAAGCAATTGGAGCCAGCGGCGGATAATTCTGCAAGGTGGGCAGCTTGGGTTAAACCGGGCAAGGCGTTTGAAAACGGAAAGGAAATTTTTATCTCAAAAATAAAGTGTAAAAGTGAAGGTTTTGTAGAACAAGATGATTCCAAAACTCGCATAATAAATTTTTCTATTCCAAATGCGGAGTTCAATTCCTTTTTAGCAGAGAACGGCCATGTTCCTTTGCCTCCTTATATAAACAGAAGTGATAACGCAAGTGATAAAGATGATTATCAGACGGTTTTTGCAAAATATGCGGGGGCGGTGGCTGCACCAACGGCGAGTTTGCATTTTAGCGAGGATATGGTTGCTGAATTGAAAAATAAAGGAGTTCACTTTGCGGAAATAACATTGCACGTTGGTCCGGGCACTTTTGAAAACATAAAGGAAAGCGAGGATTTTCGCAAGCACAAAATGCACAGCGAAGAATATCAAATCACAGAAGAAGCGGCGAATACCATAAACGAGGCCAAAAAAAACGGCGGCAGAATAATTTGCGTGGGTACAACAACCGTGCGGGCTTTGGAAACCGTTGTTGGGGGCAAATCCGTTGTTAGTAGGGGCAGACACGTAGGTCTGCCCCTACTAACAACGGATATTTTTATTTATCCTGGTTTTGAATTCAAAATGACAGACGCTCTGCTCACAAATTTTCATTGGCCTAAATCTTCGCTGATTTTGCTGGTGTCTGCATTTTATGGTAGGGAAAATACGTTGAACGCTTATAGATATGCAGTTCAAAATCAGATGAAATTGTTCAGTTATGGAGACGGGATGCTGATTATCTAATCACCCCTTTGCTCTTCCACTTACCTCTGTGCCAACGGGTGTAGTTTGCGATGGAACGGTAAAATTCATCGGATGCCATTCCAAGCCACAAACCGATTGCACCCAATTCTATTCCATAGCACAAAAACAACGCTGTGCCAAGCCCTAAAGTCCACATGGATATTGTTCCGAACACAGCGGGGAACGCGGAATCTCCCGAAGCCCTTAGAGCATTTGTTATGACGATGTTCGCCGCTTTGAACGGCTGCAACACCACGTCGCACCAAAGGAGCAAACCGGCTAAATGCAGAGTTTCTTGGCTTATTTTCGGGTAAAAAAACAGGAGCAAATGTTGCGCAAAAAATGCTACTGCCACCGCAATCAAAAAAGCACTGGTGCAACTCCACACAAGGCTTTGATGCATTCTCTTATTAGCCTTGTCAAATTCCTTGTTGCCAACCAGATGAGCTACCAATATTTGGCTACCGCTCCCAAACCCAACGCTCAAAACCACGGCGAACATGGCAAACACGCCCGCAAAAACCCTGGACTCCATGGAGACATCGCCGAGTCTCACAAATAGAGCTACCATAAAAACCTGAAACAGCTGAAAACTTACCGGCTCAATAGCCGCAGGAATTCCAATGCGCAACCATTCCGGCAAAAGCACGTAATATCCCCTTTTGATATCCATTGCTTTTGTCTTATGCTCAAGCAGATAAACTACCACAATCCATAGAACTACGGCAGAGATAGCCCAAGATAAACCTGTTGCTATAGCCACGCCATAAACGCTTTGCATAAATTCCGGAACGCCAAAATAGCCTTCCAAAAATATGATGTTCAAAATTGTATTTACAACTAAGGTTATGATGTTCGCAAACAGATTCCATAAAGTGTAACCGTGCGTTGCCACAAGGCTGGTGAGCGTTCCCTGCAAAGCCCTGAATATCACCGCTGGTGATATTGTGCGCAGAAATTTAATAGCAGCGTCTGCAGGTTCTCCGCTAAGCCCCATCAGAGACACTATCGTGGGAGTTGAAAACCAAAGTATAGCACCCATCGCAAGCCCTAGGGTTGCGCTGCCCGTTATGACAATTGTTTGAGTTACCTGGGCGTGTCTTGGTTTATTACCGCCTAAAAATTGTGATGCTATGCTTGCTCCTGCTTGTGCAAAGGCGTGTATAGCCATGAATAGAGTACCTATAACGGGCATCAACGCGCCAACGCCTGCTGCTGCTTCCACCGAGCGGCGTGACAAAAACCAGCTATCCAACATGGGGAGCGACATACCTATGCCAAAAGTGACAACTAATGGCCAAGACAACGAAAACAGGGATTTATCTTTTACTGCCATATTAAAATCTAAAGTCCCTTTTTCCTTCGCTGATTTGCTGCAAATACTCGCGGGTCTTTTCGCTTATTTTTGGGTTTGGGATATGTTTCAACTGTTCGTTTATCACCGTTTCTCCGTTTGCCTTGGTATCTGTGCTTGCGTAGTCCACTAAATATTCCTTTAATGTCAGCAGAGAATTTGCTTCGCAGGTATTTGCTATTTGCCCGCTTTTAAGGAGTTTCATAAAACGGTCGCCAGTACGCCCTTGGCGATAGCAGGCGGTGCAAAAACTAGGAACATATCCGAGTTTGAGTAGCCAATTTATAACTTCGTCCAGAGGGCGGTTATCGTTCACATCAAACTGAGCCGTATTGTCCTCTGCTTTTTCTTTTTCCGCATAGCCACCTACGCTCGTAGAAGAGCCGCCGCTTATCTGCGATACGCCAAGTGCTAAAACTCTTCCTCTCGCCTGTTCGCTTTCCCTTGTGGAAATAATCATTCCTGTATATGGAACGGAAATGCGAATCACCGCTACAATTTTAGCAAAGATATCATCGTTGATTGCGTTTTCAAATTTTTTTGGATTTATACCATCCGCTGCGCGAATACGAGGAACACTTATGGTGTGTGGGCCAACTCCAAAAGTCGCTTCCAGATGTTCAGCGTGCATTAGCAAACCTGCAAAATCATATTTATATGTAGAAAGCCCAAACAACACTCCAATTCCAACATCGCCAATACCCGCCTCCATTGCCCTGTCCATCGCTTCTGTGTGATAGTCGTAATTGTGCTTGGGGCCTCCGGGATGCAGTTTTAAATAACTTTCCCTGTTGTATGTTTCTTGAAATAGGATATAAGTGCCTATGCCAGCATCTTTTAATTTTATGTAATTTTCAACGCTTGTCGCTGCTATATTCACATTGACTCGGCGGATTGCTCCATTTTTATGCTTAATGTCATAAATGGTTTTTATACTTTCCAAAACATATTCAATGGGGCTATGAATTGGGTCTTCACCTGTTTCCAAAGCGAGGCGCTTATGCCCCATATCTTGCAAGGCAATCACCTCTCGTTGAATTTCTTCCTGCGATAATTTTTTTCTCCTGATGTTGTGATTATTCAAATGGTATGGGCAATAAACACATTCATTCACGCAGTAATTAGACAGGTAGAGCGGTGCGAACATCACAATTCTCTTGCCGTAAAACTTTTCTTTTATTTGCTTTGCCAGCTCCTCAATTTCCTTGTTGTGTTCCTCCGAAGAACATTCCAATAGAACAGCCGCTTCCTTATGAGACAGCCCTTTGCATTCCCTCGCTTTGCTTATTATCTGTGAGAGCAATTCACGGTTATCCTTATTTTCCTCAGCATATTTCAAAGTATCTAAAATTTCCTGATTATCTATAAATTCAGCAGCTTTTGTGGATTTTAGGTCATACATTTTAAACTCCGGTGGTAATATACATAATTTAGGGAACTAGCAAGTCGGCTAAGAACATTGACCCTCAAGCAACTTTGAGCATATTGGAATCAATTAGGTTTCTTTTTATCAAGGTTAGCAAAGCAATATTGTGTTCTTCTATACCGCCTTCTGTAGAATTTTTGTCAATTGTAAAATAAAAAGGCAGAATATATTGCCCTTTTTTGGCAATGATGCGTATTGTTTGCATGCATTTAAGCGGTATATAGGAACAATTTTTATAATCCCCGTAGCATATAGCGTTGCAATTCGACCGCCGTCTTTCATTGCTGTTCAAATCTCGGATTTTTTCAAGAGGGCATCCCAAGTCACCTTCAATTTCCAAAGTTGTATTTGCATTCAATGCTTCTTTAACGGAACTGGCGGTAAACATCAAGCCGCCTCCGTAGCGATGTATTCCAAAATAACGTTTTCTTCAAGTTTTTTTATTATGATTCTTTCTTCCAATTCTTTTACTCTATTTTCCAACTCTGCAATTTTTATCAAAAACTGCGTGTATTTATCTGTGGCAACACCTCTCTCTGCAAGCATGAATTGGACCGCATGATATTTGTCCCACAATAAGGTGGATATTTCATCGCCTTTTGTCATCTCATACATATCAGACCAACATCTGTCTTTTAGTTTTTCGCTGCTGAAATTTCCACTTAAAAAAAACCATATATTTTCTGCCATATTCGTCTGTGCATCTTCGACAGTATTCCCATTCCCCTCTATTCTGAAATGTATGCAGGTTGAGATAAAAGTACCATTTTCCCTTTTGGTTACGATGTAAGCCAGCAACGGTATCTCATAGTTAAACCCAGCCGTTTTTGGAAATTTTATTCTCCCGATGCCAATTACCTTTCCTCTGGCGGTTTCTAACTCTGAATCTTTAATTTGCATTTCAGCCTCACTTTTTAATCTTTTAAAAAGATAGAAAATAAAAAGGCATAAAATAATAAATTGAAAGCAATAACGACTTTAGTGTTTGGAAAATCCTCAAATTGAGCTAGGCAAGAAGGGGGGAAGACCACAAGGGCGACCCTTGCGGTCGCCCTGAATGTGAAACGATGTTCAAATGTGAAAACACCCACCCACAAATGCAAAGCAATTTGCTGGGCGGTGGCTAAGGGAACTTAATCTTTGATACAACGGACGCTGATAAGCGTATTCTTACCAAGAGAAGCATCGTATTTTGCATATTCTCCTCCATTCGTCATAATAGTGACGAAATTAGCACTCCACCATAAACCCTGTGAACCGACACCTCCAAATATATTACTATTATTGAAATTTCTCATTGCCCCGCCCGGCAAGGCGGAAAAGCCGAACTTATCCACGCCGTTGCCAGATTTTCCATTATTATCAGCCCACCCGTTAGCAGCTTTAAGAAATTTGCCTGCCGTTTTGCTTTCGTAATAGCTTTCGGTTCCGCTTGTGCCGTCTGCGGAATGATATAGTTTGTTCCATTCTTCGTTTTTGGGTAAATGCCAACCAGCAGGGCAGGATTTCATAGCTGTTTCCCAGTTATATAGTCTGCCGTATTGTGTGCAGTTTTCGGGTTTGTCATCGTAGCATTTTGTATTTTCGGCGGCGTAGTTCAAGTTTTCTGCTAACCAAGTCTGTCCGTTGATTTTTATTGTTTTGTAGGTTTTCTTGTCCCTTGTGTCCGTGAATGTTCCGCCATTGGCTTTTACGTAGGCTTCCGCTTCGGATTTTTCTTTTGCTGACTTTGCTTCGGCTTCGGCTTTTTCCTTTGCTATCGTTTCCGCTTCTGCCTTTTCAAATTCTGCTTCACTGCCCTGAATGCAACGTACGCTAAATTGTACACGTACATCATTAGCGGCAGAGTCTATTTTACTTGCAACTCTATTATCAGTAAAGGTAATAGCAGTTACTTTTTTCTTGGATTTTGGGTCTGGGTTTTCTGTGGCACTCCACAAGGCGCTAGTACCGCCGATACCTGCGAATCTGCCCATGAAGCCACCACCAGGCAGGGCAGAAAAGCCGTAGGTATCCGTTCCATTGTTAGGTTCTCCATTTATTCTTTGCCAGCCACTTTTAGCTCTCAAACGATTGCCAGCTATCTCGCTTTCTTTTCCTGTATAGGTACTATCCGCAAAGCGTAATAGCCTTTCCCACTCCGCTTTTCTAGGCAAATGCCAACCAGCAGGGCAGGCTTTTATAGCCGTTTCCCAGTTATATAGTCTGCCGTATTTTTTGCAGTTTTCCTCATTGTCGTCGTAACATTTGCTGTCTTTGTCGGCGTAGTTCAAGTTCTCTGCCATCCAAACTTGCTCGCCGATTTTGACGGTTTTGTACGTTTTCTTGTCCCTAGCATCGGTGAAAGTACCTTTTTGCTGGGCAAGAGTGACTGTGCTGAACGTGATAAGCAATGCTATTGCTTTTGTGATGATTTTCCTCATTGTTTTTCTCCTATGGTTGAGGTTGGGTGGAAAATTGAATATTGTCTGAACCCCGATTCTCCCGATTAAAGGATTTTCCCGATAATTCAACGCGAAATGCTCGTTTATGCAAATAAGGGCGAAATAAGTATAACAAACACTTGGTAAAGATTTTGTATATAGGCGTTCTTGCTGTTTTGGTAAATCGGGAGAATCGGAAAAATCCTGTGAATCGGGGTTCAGACGATGGGGGGGGGGGGGGCAAATTCTTTAACAGCAAAAATATTTTTGCGTACACACGTTAAGAGAGCTTCTACAGGAAGCTCTGAAAATTCATTTGCTGTTGTTGCGTGGGCAAGAATCATAGCTAAAGGCGAATATAGATATTTTTTAAGAAAAAAGACAATTTTTAACCGAAAATTTGGCTAAATTGTGAAAATAAGCCTATGCCCATACAGCAAAGTGTAAATTTTCTATAATACAACTATTAAATTTTAAACAATGGGGGCATATTATGAGAGCTTTCAGAGGCTTTAAGATATGGGTGGCGACGTTGCTTGTAGCTACGGCATCATGGGCGCAAGTTTTAAATATGGATGGTTTAAAATCTCAGATTGCTACGTTTAATGCCGGTAGCGCGAATGTCACCATAAACATTGGAGCCGATTTTAGCATCACTTCGCCTTTGGAGATAAACAATAATGGTTATACTTTAACCCTGCAAAGCTCAACTGATACGCCACGCCAGCTAACTCGTGCAACAACGGGTAACTTGTTTACAATAAAAAAAGGTTCTTTAACCTTGCAAAATATTACAATTGACGGAAGCAACGCTAATGCTCCGTATCAAACCAACGCTCGTGGCTCGCTTGTTTTTGTTGGCGATGGCGGTACTCTCAATATGAAAGACGGTGCAACCCTGCAAAATAACACCATCCGAGACGATAACGGCAGCGGAGTGTATGTTGACAGCAGAGGCACTTTCAATATGAGTGGCGGAAAAATAACAGGGAACAAAACAAACCTCTCCGGCGGTGGCGTGTATATCTATGCGCTCAGAGCTACTTTCAATATGAGCGGTGGCATAATCTCAGGAAATTCTTGCGGCACAAGCGCAACGAGCTATAGCGGCGGAGTGCATTTCGCAAACACACCGCTTACAACAGACACAGACCCTAACAAAACGGCAAGCGTGTTCAGGCTTGGCGGGACAGCGGTGATAAAAGATAATACCAAAGGCAATGGCAGCCCAAGCAATGTCTATATGGCAGGGAGCAGGTACATCACGCTTGGCGATGGCACTGTTGGAGTTCCACCGCCCACAGACGGCATGGAAGTTTGGATAACAAAAGTTGCGGAACACGGTCTTTTTGTAAAAGAAGGCGCAAACCCTCCAAACCCTCCTGATGACCCTTTTGGCGATACCAAGTATTTTGAAGCAGACGCGGGAAGCCAAGTGTATTACATAGACCCAGGTCAATTGGCGATGGAAGCTGGCTACGATATATCGCTGAGTACATATTCTTTAGCACTTGAGGAAGTATTTGATTATACCACACAACCAGAGCGCGAGATAATGGTGACAAACATAGGAGGTAGAATTGGCAAACTGACAATTTATCTTTCGGGAATAGACGCGGATAATTTTGAGCTTGACCTGACGAGAATTTCCGATGCTGGCATGAACCAAAACGAAATCCAAAAATTTACCGTAAAACCAAAATTGGGGCTTAGTGTGGGGACATATAGCGCAATTGTTTTGGTAGTGGCTCCACAAGATATTGATGGCGGGCCTGTGATAATGAGACGTTTGGATATTGATTTTACGGTAAAAGAATATGTGGAAGACCGTACGCTTTACTTTAACCAAAGCGATGGCAATTTTTATGCGAGCAATATATACACAGAAATAGATTCGCTCCCTGCCCATGAGATTTTTTCCACGGATAACCAAATTCCCATACCAACATCGTGGAACCCCGAAACGAACACATTGCAAATCTACGGCTTTGCTTGGACTACAACTGCACCTTACGCTCTTTACTTTAGCCAGCCAACGCCAGTGACCTTGGAACTTGTAGGCGAGAATACTTTTGTCTCTAATAGAACCACAGACCTTAAGGATTACAGTGCGGGCATTGTTTCAAGGAGCAGTTTGACTATAACTGGTGATGGGAACTTAAAAGCACAAGGCGGGAAAGCCAACACAGAAAGTTACGGCGTATTCTCCAAAGCCTTAACAATTAACAGTGGCACCCTCACTGCCTCTGGTGATGCAACGGCGATGAAAATCGAAAAAGATGTGGTTTTGCGGATACCCGCTAACTATGCCAGCCGATACGAATGGTGGTACATAAACGAATCAACTAAGGGTTCAGGAGCATTTAACTACAATTCCAATTACAAATGGATAAAGATTAAAGTTCCTCCACCTGACTATGAAGTAGAAGCCTCCGCAGATAATAACGGGCCATTGATTAACGCAGAGATTGAGATAACTCTGACAGTTAAGGATATTACCACTGGGAACACTTACGCTTCATTCGGCGGTTCGCATCTAATTGATTTAACGGGTGTTGTGCCTGAGGACTTTGGAATAACAAGCCCTATTTCGGTGCAGTTTGACAGCGGGATAGGGAAGTTCAAATTGACCCCCAAAAATCCAGGATCGCAGATATTGTGGTTTAACATGGAAAGCCCAAACTACCCTGCAATCAATCCCGTTGTCATCACGCCGGTATCGCCTATAGTACCGGTCACGCCTCCCGTAACGCCGCCTTTTATACCTACCGAACTGCTCCCCAGCATATCACTTCACCCCGGCAGCCCATACACTTTCAGCGCAACTTATGGTTACTCGCAAGCTTCAATGAATGTTATAGTGGGGAACGATGGCGATAGACCAACCGGGGAAATAACGGTTAAAATCAGTGGCAAAGATTCAGACAATTTCATACTTTCGAGCGATAAAGTTGCGACAATCGCGGTGGGTGGTTCAGCTGCATTTAGGCTTACGCCTATTTTGGGCTTAAAGGCAAAAACATATACCGTAACTGTAACTATTAACGGCAACGGCATTGCGGGAAAAAAGGAACTTGTTGTGAACTTCAAAGTTAATCCGGTAAACTGCGTTCCCTTTAAAGATGTGGCAATTTCTCTCTGGGATAACAACACTCTGACTGTTATAAACAACCCCTCAAATAACAGCACGCATTTAAAATTCTACGAATTTGCTTGGTTCAAAGACGGACAGGAAATAGGAATTGGGCAATCTTTGTCCCAATACCAAGATGGCAGGCCACTTCAACCCGGCAAATATTATGTTGAAATGACAAACGAAAAAGATGGCAGATTTGTAAGTTGCGAATACGAAGTTCCTGAACCACCAATCGTCAGAAAAATTTCTTCAGTTGATTTTAGCGATGTTGAAACCGTGGATGTTTACAGCGTATCCGGCAAGCACTTAGCCCGCTTAAATGTGCACGGAAGTTTTCACACAGAGATAAGAAGCATAAAAAACGCTTATATATTGGTACTGAAAAACAAAACCGGTACCAAAAAAGCAATTAGAGCGGCGGAGGTGTTGAGATGAAAAAAATCCTGCCAATCTTTTTAACCTTGTTAATGGGAACTCATGCGTTTGCCAACGATTTTTTCGCTTATATCGGAGGTGGCTTGTCCACATTGATGTATGATATGAAAGGAAGCGATAAAAGCAACGGGTTTGGTGGTCTTTTTGGGTTTGGTTACAATTACTTCTTCACTCCGAACTGGGGCGTTGGGAGCGGGTTGGAAATTGCATTCTACAATGCGGAATTCAAATTTAAAGAATACAAACAGCCGCCATATACGCTTGTTGACTTTGAAGGCAATGAAATGGAATTTCGCAGCACATTAAACGGCTACAAAGAAGAGCAAAGCGTTATGCTCTTGCAAATTCCGCTTATGCTTCAATACCAACGCGATTATAGCTGCGACAAGTTCCCAAAGCTCTATGCACTCTATGCGGCGGCAGGTACAAAAATAGGCATTCCATTGACGGGAGACAATAAAATAACCGCCGATTCCGTAAAAAATTCCGGCTACCGCAGGTTTGAGGATTACGAATATAAAACTCAGAAGTTTATGGGATTTGGCACTTTTGCCGACCAAAAGGATGAAAAAGAATTGCCTTTGCAAACGGCAGTTTTGCTCTCGGCAGAAGCTGGCGCAAAATGGAAACTAAATGAAACGTATCGACTTTACACCGGTGCCTATATTGATTACGGGCTAAATTCAGTTACAAAAAGAAGACACCATCCCGGTAGAGCTATAGAGTATAACAGCCAAGAGCGAACCTTTGCCATCGAAAATTTAGTCGATGAAGCTGCACCGTTAGCCATAGGTTTAAAAGTGAAATTGTCATTCGGTGCCGGTTCCGCCGTTGCAGAGACAGAGAAGATTGCCAAAGAAGCAGAAAACAAGCAACGCGAACTACTTGAGGCTAACGCAATAGCAGCCGAAAAAGAAGCTGCCCGCTTGGCTTCCATTCAGGAAGGCAAGGCCGCACACTTGCAAGCCAGGATAGATTCCATACAGAATCAGGTTCTAAACGACTTCCACATAACTCAAACAAAACCGAGCGAAAAGCAAATACCAGCATTGGATGCGATAATAGCCTTGCTGAAAGACCACCCAGAACTGCGTTTCTATATAAACGGGCATACCTGCGACCAAGGCGACAAGGAAATAAATAGGATAGTTGGTTATGAACGTGCCAAAGCGGTGAAAGACTATGTTATCTCCAAGGGCATAGATGAAAATCGCATACTTGGCATAGGTTCCAAGCTATATTACGAGCCCTTGGTTCCAAATACCAGCGAAGAAAACCGCAGAAAGAACAGAAGAGTGGAATTTGTTATTGAAAAGTGGCTGCCCCCTGATGGGAATTAATTTTTCTATATTAATATACCCAAAGCCGGAGTGGTGAAATTGGTAGACGCGCTGGACTCAAAATCCAGTAGGGGCAACCCTGTGGGGGTTCAATTCCCCCCTCCGGCAGAGTTAACTGCTTACCCCGAGAGGTCTTATGAAAAAACTCTTGTTCCTTGTAATAGCGTTGTGCTTCTCCGTTTCTTTTGCTCAGTTTGATGACGACGACGATGATGATGATTCAGTGAAAGGAAATGAATGGGCAGATTTTGATTACCAACATGCTGGTTTAACCCAGACCGAATTTCAAAAAGTGAAAGAATCTGGAATGAGCAAGGAGAAGCTTTTACACCTGCTGGAGATAGGGGTTCGCCCGTCAGAGTATTTAAAAGAACCTTGGAAAAAACTGGGAGTGACCGAAAAAGAATGGCTGGCAGAACGCGCCGGCGGAATGGATGACAATGACATAGACCGTACTTATAGCAATAGAACCGATAATCAGGGGCTTGCGTATTTATCTTTCTTGGTTCCATCCTTATATCAATGGAGTACAGAACAATATGCAAAAGCCGTAGCGATAGATGTTGCGTGGGCCTCATTCTTGGCTTTGAGCATATATTTAGCCACTACTAATGAAGATGATTCCAAACCATGGGTTATAGGGCTAGGTTTGATGGGTGCTGTTCATCTGTATTCAGGTATAGACGCTATTATTTCAACCATGTGGGATAACAATCCAGAAGCTCGCAATTTCTCCTTTGGCATTGTGCCAACTGGCAAAAGTTCCTTTGCAGCAGCAGCAATGTTAAGGTTTTAGTGGAAGAAAAAAACAAATTAATACGCAACATCGCAATTATTGCGCACGTTGACCACGGGAAAACAACGTTGGTCGACCAGATATTAAAGCAATGTGGGGCGTTCCGCGAAACGGAAGAAGTTACCGAGCGGATTATGGACTCCAACGATTTGGAACGCGAGCGAGGTATAACCATTTTATCTAAGAACGCGAGCGTATTCTACAACGGGCATCGCATAAACGTTGTGGACACTCCGGGGCACGCGGATTTTGGCGGGCAGGTGGAGAGAGTGCTTGGCACGGTGGATGGCGTGCTTTTGGTGGTGGATGCTTTTGAAGGGCCAATGGCGCAGACTCGCTTTGTGACTCAAAAGGCCATTGAACTCGGGTTGATTCCCATAGTTGTTATAAATAAAATAGATAGAGACGGTTGCGACCCAACTGGTGCTTTGAATAAAGTTTTTGACCTTTTCTGCGACTTGAATGCAAATGAAGAGCAGTTGGAATTCGGGGTTGTTTTTGCGAGTGGCAGAAAAGGAACTTGCCGCTTGAGCATGGACGATGCAGATACGGATTTGCGGCCCTTGATGGATATGATTTTAAAACGGATTCCCGCTCCTACAGGCGACCCAAAAGGAACTCCGCTCTTGCAAATAGCATCACTTGAATATTCATCGTTTTTGGGCAGGCTCGCAGTGGGCAGAATACGCAGGGGAATTTGGAAAACCGGAATGACCGTTTCTCAATCGTTGCCAAACGGAAAATTCAAAATCATCCGCATTCAAAAGGTTCTTCGCTACGAAGGCATTGCCCCAATGCCTGTGGAAAATGCAATCCCCGGCGATATTGTTCTGCTTTCTGGTTTGGATAATTTTGACATAGGTGATACGCTCTCTTCCGTTGATAGTCCAGAATCGATGCCTCGCATACAAATTGACCCGCCTACCATTTCAATGCTGTTCACCGTAAACACCTCGCCGCTCGCTGGCAAAGGCGGCGGAAAATTCTTGACGGGCAATCATCTTTTAGAACGTTTGGAAAGAGCACGCATGGCAGACCCTGCATTGCTCGTTGAAAAAACAGATGGCGCAAGCGCATTTAAGGTGAGTGGGCGTGGCGTTATGCACTTAACCATACTCATCGAAAATATGCGGCGCGAGGGTTATGAATTTACAATAGGCAGCCCGCAGGTGATTTTTCATAAAGACGAAAACGGCAAAGTTTTGGAACCCATTGAGCAGTTCAAGGTGGAAGTTCCCGCCGAGTTCAGCGGTGCGGTCATCGAGGAATTGGGGAAGCGCAGGGGCGAAATGGTGAACATGATCCAAGACGACAGCAATCGTGTTTTTTTGGAATACAATGTACCGAGCAGAGGTTTGATAGGGATAAGGAGCTTGTTGCTTTCGCTCTCAAAAGGCTATGCGATATCACAATCCATTTTCCTTGAATACCAACCCCACAAAGGAGAAATCCCAAGCAGAACAAACGGTGTTTTAATAGCAAAAGACCCCGGCGTTGCAAGTGCCTACGCTTTGTGGAAATTGGAAGACCGCGGCTATATGATTATTCCGCCAGGTTCGGAAGTTTATGCTGGAATGATTATAGGCGAGCACAATAGAGACGTGGATATAATAGTGAATGTTATAAAATCAAAACATTTAACGAATATGCGTGCCGCAGGCAGCGATGAGAATATTCTGCTAACCCCGTATCGCAAAATGAGCCTTGAAGAATGTGTGACTTTCATAAACGAAGACGAGTGCGTAGAGATAACGCCTAATGTGTTACGCGTTCGCAAAATCGAGTTGAGCGAGCATAAGAGAAAAGCAGCGGCTAAAGAGGAATAGATTAACAGAGCCTCAAAAACGCTGCGCCTAATTCAATGGCTCTGGGCAAAGCCAAATCATTTGTTTCATTAGGTGGCAGTTTTTGGCAAAAATTCTCCAACGCTTCTTTGAGATTTTGAGCGTGATTTTCCCGAATAAAATTGTGTAAAATTTCAGCAATGCCTCTTTGAAGCTCTTGGTGGCAGAAAGTGGGGAATTTCCGCAAATCGGTTTTCAACAACCCTATAGATATTTGCCCCGCAACAGCCCTTATCTTTACGCTTTTTTCCACAGCGGAACCCGGCTTCAATCCTTCTCTAAAAATTTCAACATTCACAGCTCTGTTCTGTATTCTCCACTCCTTATTCTCAATTTTCAATTTTTCAATTCTCAATTCTTTAACCCTCTCCGTCAAACATTCCGCTCTATATTCTGCGAATGCGATTACCGTGTCTGCTAGGGATAGATAATCTCCACACGCTCCAACCACTATTATAAAATTTATCCCGTTGTTTGCAATTTCTCTGATGCGGTCAGAGAGAGGAATCAAGGGTTCTCTTTCGCTATTTATAAGTTTTCGCATCCTTAAATCGCGAATTAAAAAATTCACAGCGGAAGCGTCTTCGTCTATTAAAATAGTGCTTGCCCCAAGCTCCAACGCTTCCAGCAAATTTGCTGCTTGGCTTGTTGAACCGCTCGCGTTTTTGGTTGCAAAATTTTCCGTGCTTCCCTGCAAAGGGAGTTCCCTGACAAACGGCGAAATGTTCGTGCCGTTCACAACCCTGCCCTCTTCTGTTCTAACTGGAAATGCGCTTTCGTCTATGACAATAAGCTCCCTGCCATCTCCCGGTATGTGCGGATAAACAGCTTCTTCCAAAGCGTGCAAGAGCGTGGATTTGCCGTGAAAGCCGCCACCCGCTATAACCGTTATGCCTTTTGGAATACCCATCCCTGCAATCTGCTGCCCGTTTGGCAAATTTAAATTAACTTGCAATTCCGATGGCGAAGTGAATGGAACCGCGTTTTGCATAGGCTGCTCCGAAGTGCCGGATTCCCTCGGCAAAATAGCCCCGTTAGGGACAAATGCCGCAAGATTTTTTTCCTTGATTTGCCCCAGCAAAAAATTCCTATTCGCATAACATTCCAAATGGGCTTTGCATTTTTCTTTGGCTAAATTGTTCCAATACATCGCCGTGGTTATCCAGTCGGAGAGAGTTCCTATCAATAGCTCGGATGCTTTTTCTCCCTCAATGCGCCTGGATTCCCCTGGTAAATTCACGCTTGCCAAAACGCGGACAATTCCGTTCTCTATATAAAGGGAGTTTCGCTGCATAATTTGGCAATGCGCTTTTACAATGCTTATATTTTCCGCATTTCTCGTGAATTGCCTCAGCAAAAAATCCGCTAGGGCAATTTCCTTTTCTCCGGTGTTGTGCAATTCCTCCGCAAAGCCGAGCGAGTCCATTTTTGCACTGAGCATTATCCTTGATGGTTGTGCGTGAGGGTCGCCTTGGATATGCGTGAATTTTAATGTGAAGTCTCCAAAGCTAAAAAATTGCCCCTGCAAACTTTTGTACACGCCATAAGGTTTGCCGTGCATTTTCAGTAAACGCTGGTGCAGTTCTCTCATTCTTTTAAGGCTTTTTTTATTGAAGGCTCTATTTCGGCTATCATTTTGTCTATGCAATAAATTTGCTTGAATACGGTTCGCTTTCTATATACTTCGGCATTTTTCTCTATCCATTGATTTAAAGCTACACGCCGTTCTTCAGGGTTAAGATCCTTGCCTTGCGACTGGACATACCCCTCAGCAAGCCCACTTTGGTTTTTCATATATTCTACCATGTTGAAAACCTTGTTATGGTTCAGCACAAACATCTTTAGCGTAAAAATCAAATCGTTTTGCCCAAAGTCTTTTTGCATTTTTTTAATGAATTGCTTTAAAGCCCCAATATTTTTCATAAAGAAATCTATAGCAGAGGCTTTCATCTCTTCTAAATCCTTTTTGGAAAACTCGCTTTCAAATTGTTCAAAAATATCGAGTTGTTTTTTTGTTTTGAGGAAGGGCATAGACGTAAGATAGAAAATCGGATTATTGCCGCTTGAGTGTCTTATACTTAATCGGCTTTGGGTTATCCGCATCTATACCAATACGTTTATGATAATCGGTTTCGTAGTCGGTCCAATTGCCCTCAAACCATACCGCCTTGGAATCGCCCTCAAATGCCAAGATATGCGTTGCAATGCGGTCTAAAAACCATCTATCGTGAGATATTACAACTGCACAGCCAGCAAAATTCAGGATAGCCTGCTCCAGAGCCTGCAAGGTTTCTATATCCAAATCGTTGGTTGGTTCGTCCAACAAAAGTAAATTGCCCGCATTTTGCAAATTTTTTGCCATCAAAACGCGGTTCCGCATTCCGCCAGAAAGCTGGGATAATTTTTTTTGCTGGTCGCTGCCCGTAAAGTTGAAAAGCCCGCAATAGGCACGGGCGTTTAATTTTCTCTCGCCTATTATAATTTCTTCTTTGCCGCCGGAAATTTCTTGGAAAACGGTATTGTTATCGTTCAGGGAATCCCTGCCCTGTTCCATTGAAATTATCTCCACGGTTTCGCCGAGTTTAAATGAACCGGAGTCGGGCTTTTCCTGCCCTAAAATCATTCTGAACAAGGTTGTTTTTCCCGCGCCGTTTGGGCCTATTATGCCAACTATGCCGGAGCGGGGCAGTTTGAAATTCAAATTTTCGTAGAGCAGTTTTTCGCCGTAAGCCTTTGAAATTCCGTTTGCATCTATGACTATATCGCCAAGGCGTTTGCCATTCGCAATCGCTATTTGCGCAACCTTGTATTGCTCTTTTTTCTCCTGGCTCAAAAGTTCTTCGTAGGCTTTTAAACGTGCTTTGGATTTTGCCTGCCGCGCTTTGGGGCTGGATTTTACCCATTCCTGTTCCCTTGCGAGCCGCTTTTGCCTGTCGCTTTCTCCCTTTTCATCGCTACGCATCCTTTCCAGTTTTTGGTCTAGCCACTGTGCATAGTTACCCTGCCACGGGATGCCGTGCCCGTGGTCAAGTTCTAAAATCCAACCCGTCACATTATCCAAGAAGTAGCGGTCGTGAGTTACCAAAATCACCGAGCCTTTGTATTCTTTTAAATGCCTTTCCAGCCAAGCGACGGACTCCGCATCCAAATGGTTTGTGGGTTCGTCCAGCAGGAGCAAATCCGGTTCTTCCAAAAGCAGGCGGCAAAGAGCAACGCGGCGTTTTTCTCCACCGGAGAGATTTGTGACCTTCCAGTCGCCGGGTGGGCAACGCAGGGCGTCCATTGCAATTTCAACGGAGCGTTCCAAATCCCAAAGATTTTCCGCATCTATTTTGTTTTGCAGCCTCTCCATTTCCTCGGAGAGTTTTTCCAATTTTTCGC
>JAITFO010000051.1 GCA_031281265.1 Candidatus Fibrimonadaceae bacterium | reverse complement strand
GTTTGAAAAACAGTGTGGCATTTCTCCGATTCTGGAATAAAATCAAAATCAGCCACTATTATGGATTTAGCAGGCTTTAGCTTTGAATACGGGTCTCCCGTGCCTAGCTGCTCGGTAAGCAGATGCGACCTGTAATACGATATCCTGCCTCTTACGTCAGGAACACTGTTTGCCTGCATCTCTATGTCTATGATATTTCCGTTTGAGAGCTTGGCTTTTATGTCCAAAATTCCCAGCTTGTCGTCCACACTTTCCCTTTTCAGGTGAGTATCATAAAAGAAAATGTTCTCCAATTCGCCGTCTTTGTAGCCAAGCACGGCACTTATGAAACTGATTGTCAAATCCTTGTAGCGTTCGTCGCCGAACAGCAATTTGAATATTACGTCTACTTTCGGGGAAAGCAGCTCAGGTAAGTTGTCATTGTGCATAGCATCTCCGTCTAAAGGTTTATTGTCTATTAGACGAATGTCAAGCGGAAAAAAATTCAGCTTTGTGCATTTTGCAAACAGTTGTTTGCAAAAATGTGCATTTTTTTGAAATTAAATCAGCAATCGGGAAATGTGGTGCCACATTGCGAAACAGTCCGGGCACGAGGGGGTAGCGGAAAACGCCCATTTGTTAGGGGCAGGGTCAGCCTGCCCAGCGGTAGGTTTACGGGCGGTTGCAGCGAGGGGGAGGCTTCCCCCCTTTTTCTATATTACCTACCAATATTTCTATTAGAGGACAATATGAGCCAGGAAAAACTATTCGCAGAATTTTCCGCCGTTTCCACAGAAGATTGGGAAGCAGCAATACAGGCAGACCTTAAAGGTGCAGATTACGAAAAAAAACTGATATGGAAAACCCTGGAAGGTATTTCTGTTAAGCCTTATTACCGCAAAGAAGATGCAGACGGCGTTTCTTGGCTTTTGAACAATTTGCCCGGCGAGTTCCCCTTTGCCAGAGGAACCAAAAAAACGGACAACAACTGGGAAATCAGGGAAAACGTATATGAACAGGACATCTCAGCCGCCAATGCCGCAGCAAAACACGCTTTTGATCGCGGAGCGGAAGCCGTTTGCTTTTTGCACGGGCAGAATGTCAAAAGCAAAGCGGATTTTGACGCGCTAGTCGCTGGCTTGGATTTGAACAAACTCTACTTTGACTTTCTGCTCCCAGAAGGTGCCAAAGGCAACGTCATCTACGACCCTATATCAGAAGGGAACTACTCCCTAAAAGATGCGGTAAAAAAATCCGATTGCAAATTAACCGTCAAAACGCACCCCTACCACAACTCCGGCGCAAATATAATTCAGGAATTAAGCATTGCCATATCCGCAGGCTTGGAATACATGAACGTCCTTACAGACGAAGGTATCCCAGCGGAAAAGGCAGCCTCGCAAATATCGTTCAGCGTGAGCGTAGGTTCAAGGTATTTTCTTGAAATTGCAAAAATCCGTGCCTTGCGCGTTTTATGGGCAAACATTTTGAAACTGTACGGAGTTACAGGCACAGCAAAAATCCATGTGAGTACCTCTATGTGGAACGCCACATTATTCGACTCCAATGTGAATATGCTCCGCGCAACAACCGAAGCCATGAGTGCCGCTATAGCAGGCGCAGACTCAATCACCGTTATCCCTTACGATGCGATATTCAAAAAACCTGATGAATTCAGCAACCGCATAGCTCGCAATATTCAGTTGCTCCTCAAAAACGAATGTAAGTTCAACAAAATAGTTGACCCTTCCGCAGGTTCTTATTATATAGAAACCCTCACGGAGCAGATAGCATCCAAATCTCTTGAAGCTATCAAAAAACTGGAAGGCGAAGGCGGCTTGCTCGCCGCTCTCCAAAGCGGCTCGGTTCAAAAAGCCATAGACGAAAGCCGCAAGCAAAAGGAAAAATTAATCGCACAACGCCGCGAAGTGTTCATAGGCACAAACCAGTACCCAAATTTGCAAGAAAAAATGAGCGACAAAATCCAATATAAATTGGATATACATCGCGGTGCGGAAATATTTGAAACGCTCCGTTTGCAAACGGAAGAATACGCCAAAAAGACCGGAAGCGCACCAAAGGTGTTCTTGTGGACTGCTGGGGACTTGGCTATGAGGCTTGCACGAGCGACATTTATAAAAAATTTCTTTGGTTGTGCTGGCTACACGGTTATAGATACCAACGGAATTCCAAATGTTGCAGAGGGCATTGAGCTTGTGAAAAAGAACGCTCCGCAAATAGTTGTTCTCTGCTCCAAAGACGATGAATATTTGGGACTCGCAAAGGAAATTTTCCCAGCTCTTGAAAAGGAATTTCCAAATATCATTCGCATAGTTGCAGGCAATCCAAAAGAAGCTGAGGATTTAAAAGCTTCCGGCGCGCAAGATTTTATTCACGTTCTCACAAATGCAATAGAATCTCTAAGCTCTTACCAAAAGAAATTGGGCGTGGTTTAAAAGGTTGCTAGATGTTTGAAAAAATAAAGGAATTTTTTGTAGAACATTCAATTAAGTTTTTATCCCTGCTATGTGGATGTTTGATTTGGTTTAGCGTTGTTTCAAGAGAAGAAGCTAGAACCGAAATTGAATTGCCCGTTAGAGTGATGCACCTCCAAGATAATATGGCGCTGGTTAATCCTTTGCCAGCAACTCTGCACGCTCAGTTGGAAGGTAGCGCTATAAACTTAATCAGCCTAAGGCTAAACCGTTCCGCAAGGCTTGAGATAGATTTAAAAGATATGCCTTTGGGTTATTCCAGAATATCAAGCGAGCGCATCAGCCTTGTTTCGCCTAACATACCTGACATAAGGATGCTGCACCACTCGCAGACAAACCTCTTGAACGTGGAATTAGATGCTAGAATAGAGCAAAAAATTCCAGTGCAACCGATGTTTCACGTTTCCGCCGCGCCAGGGTTCACACTGCTCGGCAAACCCAAACTTATGCCGGATTCCGTCTTTATCTCTGGAGCCAGAAACGCCATAGCAAAAGTGAAGCAAGTACCCACAGAAGAAACTTCCATAACCAATTTGAAATGGAGCAATTCAGTGCCTATAAAATTAGACCTGTCTTCTCTTAATTCCGCGGTTAGCATTTTAGATACAGCATTATTCGTACAAGTGCAAATTGAACCTCTTGCCCATAGGATATTTTCTGGTATTCCTGTGCGGTTGATAGGAAATTTTGATAGGGAGATTTACTCACTTTCACCTTCAAAAGCCGATGTTGAAGTAACTGGCGGAAGGGAAATGCTCTCTAAAATAAATCCGCAGGATATAAGCCTTTACATTGCGTTTTCAAGGTTTTCCATAGAAGACTCGGACGAGCTTAAACCTACCGTGCATATCCCCCACCTCATTAACAATTGGCAAATTCTTCCTGAGAAATTTCGCCTAGTAGAAGTCGTTAAGAATGATGAGGAAAGCGAGTTCTAAAAAAAATATATGGCTTGGAATAGAGAGCAGTTGCGATGATACCGCCTGCGCTGTATTGCTGGAAGATGAAAACTCAATTGAAATTTTATCCAATTGCCTTTACAGCCAAATAGACGAACATAAGGCTTGGGGCGGTGTTGTGCCAGAGCTTGCCTCACGCGCTCACTTGGAAAAGATAGTCCCGGTACTGGAGCAAGCACTGTCAGAGGCAAAAATCGGCATTGAAGATATAAGCCAAATAGCTTTCACCAGCAATCCGGGTTTAGTTGGTTCGCTATTGGTAGGAGCCAATTTTGCGCAGGGCTTAGCAAAGGATTTAGATATAGAATGTTATGGAATAAACCATTTGGAAGGCCACATATATTCCTGTAAATCATTTAATCAAGTAAATCAGGGTTCAGACATTGCCTTAATAGTCTCCGGTGGCCACACGGAACTTGTATTGGTAGAACCAAATTTTAAATATACTTCAATAGGCAAAACAAGGGATGATGCAGCAGGCGAGGCTTTTGACAAAAGCGGTAAAATTCTTGGGCTTGGCTACCCTGCTGGAGCACAAATCAGCAAGTTGGCAAAAGATGGAAACAAAAATTTTCACGAATTTCCGAGAGCCTTGAACGAAGCCAATAGCTTTGATTTTTCTTTTAGCGGATTAAAAACTGCCGTTCTGCGCTATGTTCAAACAAAGGGCGAGGAATTTGTAAAGGAGCATATTGCGGATATCTGCGCGAGTTTGCAAGAGGCGGTGGCGGATATTCTATCTCTAAAAGCGGTTAACGCAGCGAAGAAGCAAGGCGTTGAAAATCTCCTTGTGTGCGGAGGTGTTAGCGCAAACTATAGGCTCAGGGAACTCATGGCTGAGCGAGCGGAAAAAAGCGGAATAAATTTTACCTTCCCCTCTCCCCCATTATGCACGGACAACGGAGCGATGATAGCTGGTGCCGCTATTTTTAGAAAGAGGGTGGGAATGCTCTCAAAAAACAATGAGGTTAGAGCTTGGGGGGATCTTTTTTGATAAGAGTTTTGATGGTGATAGCTCTGTGCTCTTTCGCTTGCTCCATTGAAGACCCGAGCGTTGCGGGCTTTGATTTGCAAAGAATACGCCTCAACGGAGACACTCCTTTTAACGCTTATTTTAGAGAGCCGGAGCCTTATACTCACGCGGACAAACAAGCGGACTTGTTTTATGCTATGAGCAATGGAGATACTATGAAAATTTCTATTTGCGAATTTGAAAGCGCAATGCATACCAGAGCTTTTTTTTACAACACAGATAGCATAATAGAGAGGGCTGAAATTTTGTCGGAAAATGAAAGAAAGAGATTTTTAAAACGTGGTAGGCGTCTTTTTATCTTTTCTTATACGTTGCCAATATCTGAAAATTCTTCTACACTGGATTCAATTGTGCAATTCACGAGGAAATTTCCAGCCAAAGATACCAGCGCAAGCATGGATTTTCGCAGCTTTAGCTTAAAAAACAGCCGTGCGGACAAAGATGTTTCCGTACAGAGGGATTATTTTCTAGGTGTGAAAGCACCATTTATAATGTTGGCACGGCGTTATAGAGATGCGGATTTTACTTGGGTTTGCGCTCGTAGCTCAGCTCCAGTTTCCGAGGGGGCTTGGAAGGATTACAAAGACAAGTGGCAAAACAATTTTTACGGTCAGGATAGCACGGCTTTGATAAGCAGACTCTCCAATGGGATTGTAGTTGCGGTTTACGGAGATTTGGATAAAGGTAGAATGCGGAAAATTTTTAATGAATTTAAGGTTTTGGTTAATTGATGAAAGCAGCTTATTTTATTTCTGACGTGCATTTAGGAGTTTTGCCGAGTGGTTCGGTGCAGGGACGCGAAGAGCATTTGGTGAATTTTTTAAAAGGGCTTGAGGGCAAGGCTACTCACCTCTTTATAGTTGGTGATTTATTTGAATTTTGGTATGAATACAATTTTTACGTACCATCTCCGCAATTTAAAATTTTAAGAGCGTTTGCGGATTTAAAGGATAGCGGTTGCGAAATTAAGTTGATGAAGGGCAATCACGATTTTGCTTATGGAAAATTTTTTGAACGTGAGCTTGGCATAGAGACCTGCTCGCATATTGTGGCGGAACTTCACGGCAGGCGAGTTTATATTTGCCACGGAGACGGCTTAGCAAAAACAGATGGCTCTTACAGGTTTTTCAGGAAAATTCTGGATTTTAAGCCGAACAGGTTTTTATTCAAGTGGCTCCACCCCGATATAGGGATGCGTTTTGCCCTTTCCGTTGGCTCAAATAGCAGAAACTTCAACAAAAAGCGAATTTTGGAAGAGGATTTTTTGCCCAAAATAAGGGAAATTATGCAAAAAAACGGCTGCGATACCTTTGTGCATGGGCATAATCATTGCGGCGGGTTGTGGAAAGTGCCAGAAGGCGTGATTATAAATAGCGGTCAATGGCTTTTTGAGGAAAATTACTCCTGCATCTCCCAAAAAAATTGCTATTTTTATGCTTCCCTTTCAGCAGAGCCAAGCTCTGCCTGTTGAAAGGCTTAACCAAAGAGCTTCCTTACGAGGTAGAACATGGCCTAGAGAGGTCCCAAAGCAAAGGTTGCCAGATCATTGGATTTGGCAGTTACTCCCAAAACTCAGAAAGTTTTAGAACGCCGCAAATTCCCCACTGGCCAGCATGGCATGAGCCGTAAAAAGAATGCAGGCGTTTATAAACAGCAGCTCGTTGAAAAACAGAGGCTTAAATTCACCTACAATATCTCAGAAGCACAGCTTGCCAAAATTTACATAGAGGCGAACCGCAGAGATGGTTCTTCTGGGGATAACCTGATGCAGCTCTTGGAAACAAGGCTGGATGCTCTTGTGTTTCGTGCTGGTTTTGCCCGCACTATTTTTGCAGCACGCCAATATGTTGCTCACGGGCATTTTCAAGTTAACGGGCAGCGCAGCTTTTCCCCTAACTTAAATGTTAAAGCTGATGATTTAATAGCGGTTCGCGAAAAATCAAAGAAACATCCGCAGATAAAAGAAGCTATAGACGGCGCTCCAGAAGCTCCTAATTATTTATCGGTGAACAAAGATAAAATGGAAGCCAAGTTGGTGAATGTTCCGCTTCGCGACCAGATACCGGTAAAGCTGAACGAGCAGCTCGTTGTGGAATACTACAGTAAATAAAGTTATTGTTTTTACGTACTGTGTTTTTCAATAACTGCGATAACCTGCTCTGCACCCAAGTTCTTTAAACCGAGCTTGGTTAAGAGTTTGCTAAAAATATTGCTATTTGCAAATTCCATGGATTTTATGGAAATACCCTCTTCTTCGCAAAGCGTTGTAAAATCGAGGAGCGTGGATAGATGGATATTCGGGGTGTTATACCACTCGTAAGGCAAATATTTGCTCTTTGGCATACGTCCTTTAAGCAATAGAGTTTTGCGAACCAGCCAGTTTCCAAAATTTGGGAAAGTGACAATCGCTTGCTTGCCTATACGCAATATCTCCAGCAGAACGTCACGTGGATTTTGCGTCTCTTGCAGGGTTCTGTTGAAAATCACAAAATCAAAGCTATTGTCTGCTATTTGCGAAAGCCCGTCTTTGTTCAAATCACTCTGTATAACAGGTACATCGTAATTCAGGCAGTGCAGAACGCTGTTGAAAGAACGGTCAAGACCAAAGCCAGCGATTTGTTTTTCGCGCCACAAAATGTGCAGCAAGTGCCCATTTCCACAACCGATGTCCAAAACGCTTGAGTTTGCTGGTATAAAATCAAAAATTCTATTTATATTTTTTTTGCTTCCAAATGCAAAATGAACATATTTTTCATCTGGACTATCAACCGCTTGCGGGTCTAAAAAGCGAGACAACAAATTGCCCATGTCATTCACTTCTAGCAAAAAGCCATCGTGCCCAAGGTTGGTATCCAGTTCAACGCTGCTAACAATTTTCTTTTGATTCAAGAGAGCCCATGCCAATTTTTTAGATTCATCCGGTGCAAAAAGCCAATCACTGCTCAAATGAACGCACAAAAATTCGGACTTGAGGCGAGATACCGCATTTTCCAGAGAACCGTATTTTTTTTCCAAGCTAAAGTTATCCAGTGCCCATGTAAGGTGCAAATAACTATTAGCATCAAAACGTTCCATAAATTTTTCGCCTTGATGGTTCAAGTAATTTTCAAGGGCAAACCCTGTGTAAAATTTTTCCGGGTCGCTTGGCAAATGCTCTGCGCTGTCAAAGCGATTTCTCATGGACTCTGCGGAGAGATAGGTTATATGTGCCATCTTTCTCGCATTGGCAAGGCCATTTTTCTCATCGTCTAAAATAATGCTACGTCCTACAATTTCAAAACCCAAGGCTTGTGCGGAGAGTTTTGTTCCGCTGGCTATTACAGCACATCTTTTAACAAAATCGGGATATTCCAACGCCCATGTTAGTGCTTGGAAGCCGCCTACCGAGCCACCTATGACCATAGAGATTATTGTTATCCCTAAATAATCGGCTAGTTTTTTTTGCGCATTCACCATGTCGCATATAGTTATGTGAGGGAATTTGGAGCCATAAGGTTCGCCTGTTCTTGGGTCTATGGAAACTGGGCCTGTTGTTCCTTTGCAACCGCCAAGCGTGTTGCTACAGACCACAAAGAAGTAATCGGTATTTATGGGCTTGCCTGGGCCTATAAGGGCATCCCACCAGCCAATGGTTTTTGGGTTACCCTCTTCGTGTAAGCCAGCGGCATGGGCATCCATAGTCAAAGGGCTGCAAATCCACACAACTGGTGAAGCACCATTTTTAAAAGAACCGTAAGTTTCATAGCGAACGCATAACTCCGGTAAAATTGCGCCGCTTTCCAGCGCAAAACCCTCTTCGGATTTAAAAACAAAATCCTTAGGCTGAACAACGCCTAAATTGTTGTTTGATTCTGACGGCATCAGGGGAAATTTAGAAATTTTTTTGACGCCTACGCAACCCTTTGTATGTAATGCATCAACAACGGAATTCCCTCTGCGGATTTTGTGGCACGGCGCGTTAAGATGCAGGGGAAACTGCGTCCTGAGCGACTGCGCATCCTAGTTTGCAGAACTTCTTCCTTTTCGGGAATACTGCCAAATTCGTTTTTGTGGCGATATAAATCGCACAGGTAATGCCATCTGACCTCGTTAGGGTCAAAGCCGAACATTTTGCAAAAACGTTTGTTGGCGGTTAGTATGCGCCCTGAATTGTTTGCTACGCACACTGCTTCTTCCGTCTCGTTTATGTTTTCATCTATGGTCATAGTGCCTCCGCGTTTAATGAAAGTCCGTCAATGGCAAATGGAACTTTGGATTTGCCCAAATAAACAGGCAGTTTGGAATATGGCAAAACCGCCAAAATCCTCTCTTCCTTAGCTGTTGCAACTCCGTCTTGATAAAGCGTCAAGTAATGCCCGTCCCACTTTGCTTCCACAAAAATCCATGAACCGGCCTTAACCGGCTTTTTAGATAAAACCGCATGCTCGCAAGCTATAGACGATGTTTCATCGGTTAAATCCGTTAAAAAGAATGCAAACACAGGCTCTTCCGTTCCGCATGCACCGTTCAAAAGAGCCAAGCTGAATTCCGAAGGCACGGCGGAGGAATCCGCGCTGAACTTGCCTATAAGATTGTGCGGCTGGGCAGATTTCTGCGGCAAATTCTCTATCTTTATCCACGCGCTTATATCAAAGGAAACAGCCACGGAAAATTTGCCGCCATACTCTGACGAAGCAATGTAGCTGTTTGAGTTTTTAAAAGAAAGCGCGGTTTTGCTCTGCCCGTCTCTACCCACAACAGACGAAACTGCACCGTGAGCCAAGGTATTGGTCTCTTCGCTTGTTCCGCCTGCAACGGTTGGCGTAGTTTTTTTCACAGAACATGATAAACCAAATACAACCACTGCTACAAGCAATGCAAAAGCAAATTTTGGCGATAAAAATTTAAACTTTTTCATTTTTCGCCTCCTTTGTTTTGCGAGCTGTTTTTGAGAGTGGAAATAACTGTAAATTTATTCTATATACAGATTCTTCTTCACGTTCGTTTTGCGCCGCTATTTCCTTTATCCTGCGCCTGAAGTTTGCGATTTCCGCTTTTACCGCATTAAAGCCCTCTTTTGAAAGCCCCATGGTTATACCGGAAATATCGCGTTCGTCTTTTGAAATGGATTCCAAGGCTTCAATCGCTAAAGCAGCCATATTCTCGTGGTGTTTGCGAATAGCCATTGAGTTTATGTTATCGCCTGTTGTTATGTGCTTGTTCGTTTGGTGGTATTTGCCTTTAGAATCTTTTTCCAATAATCCTAATTTGAGCAAAAGGGCTATGGAAGCCTTTACCTGCGGTACTGGGATTTTTGGGGTCAATAATTTTGAAATTTCCATTTCCGATGATACATTTGGAGCCAATTCTCGTATCACGGAATGGTACCATTCTTTGTAATAATCGTATAAATTCGCTTCTAGAATGTGGCTTTTGCACAGAGCGGCTATGTGCCGCATCTCGTTGAATAATTTCTGTTTCTTTTTATTGTCTTTTTCGTGCGTGAAAAGGACTAAAAGCCTGAAAAATTCCTGTTCCCTATCGGTTAAACCGAGCGCCAAGCCGACTCTTTCAATGCCTTCCGGGCTAAGAGAGCTTTTTTCTTCTGCAACCAATTTCAAGAAAACCGGAGAGGCATAACCAGCTCTTTTTGCAAATTCGCGCCAAGAAAAGCGGCTAGAAGCCTTTTTCTCGGCAAAAGCATCGCGCATAAAAGAGCGATAATCGGAATACGCAAAAACGCTTGGCATATACGTTTGTAATATAGATTTTTTTAGGGCAAATGATACAAAAAAAATCATTTTATGATACAAAATCGCGTTTTTTTGGGGTTTTTACCCCACTTTAACGGTTTTTACCGCTATTTTGCCCAAAATATCGTTGCATTTAGCCACGATGTTCGTTTTTTTGGCAGATATTTCAGCTCGCCAAACGGATGAATTTGTCTTTAATATAAGGGTTCCGTTGCTTAGGGCGGCGATCTGCACCTTTTCCTGCAATTTGCCCGGCAAAATTTCTGCCTTGTTTTGGTCCAGAATAACTATATCCTTCTGCTCCTGGCTTAAAAAATCGTTTATGAAATTCATAACCGCATCGCCCGCTTTCAACGGCTCGTCTTTGCACAAAACTGGATTAAGGGTGGTATTCCTCAATTTATCGCAAGGGACAAAAAAATTAGGCTCGTATTTTGTCATAAAATCAAAAAGCGATAACCTTGTCGAATCTGTTGGGTCTTCCGCCGTAAAGCCCTATATCGCTTCGGTTATCATCTGCGTTTTTAAAGAATTCCGTTTTTGGCGCGGCGTTTATGCCAGGGGAATATTTAGATAGGCGGAATAGCTGTGGCTCGGTATTTGCTTGGCTGGGCTTTGCATCCGGTGGCGGGCTAGCCTGCGATTTTTCATATACTTTCTGAAGTACTGTGTCCTTTACATTTTTCATAGGAGTTGACAGGCTAAGGTCTCTTTTTTCCATGATTTTCTCTTTTTCGCTACCTACAAAAATCGGGTCTGAGAAAATGTTCCCGAATTTATCTGTGGGAAAGTAGCTATCTTCGCTTTTGATTATTCTTGCAATTCCAACTGGGCAAAAGCGGCAATCGGTATCGGAATTTTCAAAAAATAAATTGTTTCTTATGCGCGGGCTTGGCCTTGAATCTGCCCATATTCCAAAATTTGAATTTTTATAAAATATGTTTGCCGCAATTGCTGGGCGTGAATTGTTTATATAAATTCCTGCACTCAAATTTTCTGTAAAAACGGAGTTGTAAACCGACACATCGCCTTCGCTGTCTAGCCAAACTCCTGTTCCATTGCCTATAAAAAGCGAATTACCGATGTTGAATCTGCTAAATATGGCATATATTGCTCTGTTCGCGCCCATTATATGCACATATTCTATTTGGGTTTGCGTTCTTTCCTTCCGGGCTAACCTTATTCCATCCCATTGTATTTTGCCAGGGATGTGATTTTCCGGTAAAATTCGTATAGGTTCTTTTGCTGTTCCTCTCATTATCAGCGAGCCAAATACTTTTATGCTCACGTAATTTGAATCCGCCCAATCCATCTGCTTTGTTTCGCCGCATGTTTCGCCGGGCACAATATGCACTTCAACGCCGGGTTCTATGGTTAGCCTTGCCGCATGGGAAATTTGAAGGTCGCCGGTTATGCGGTAGGGCGAATTATCTTTGGTCCAAGTTATGGGCGTATCTATTATGCCGCAATAATCAACTTGCGTTTTTTGTTCGCCTTTTTGCTCAGCTTTTTGTTCAACTTTCTGCTCACCCTGCCCTTTTTGCTCATCCGCCGCAAAAGCAGAAACCACCGCAAGTGCAAGCGCAGCGGATAAATTTAAACCTTTAAGACAAAATTTCATTGAAGATAAATATAGAAAAAATATCAACTTTCAATTTTCAACTTCCTATAATCCCCGCTTCCGAGCAGAATGTCTATAGGCAGTTTTTTAAATTCATATTCATAAGGCGGAGCTTTCCACGCAAAATCTTCTCTATAGTTGTGAAATAAGTACTTCAAAATTTGCACGGTTGTTTCAAATGGCAAAAATTCCTCGCGTTGCAAAATATGGATTTGTGCCCCGTGGCAAATTTGCCCTGCATATTTGTGGAAGGTGGGCTGAAAATGGCTTTCCCTAAAATAAACTCCTGGCAATTTTAAATTGTTCAGATAATCGCACATCTCTGGAGCTTCTATCCAAGGCGTGCCAAAAAGCTCAAAGGGTTTTGTTGTGCCTCTCGCCTCGCTGATATTTGTCGCTTCCAACAGGCATTGGCCCGGATACACTATAGCGGTATCCAAAGTTGGCATATTTGGGGACGGCATAACCCAAGGCAAGCCCGTTTGGTCAAACCACATATTCTTTTCGCAACCCTGCATTTCCAAAATGTGAATTTCCGCACTCGGAAAACACTCTTCCTTGAATTGCAGAGCTAGCTCGCCTATGGTCTTTCCGTGCCGCACCTGAATTGAATGCAATCCCACAAAACTTTTGTATTCCAAATCCAAAACAGGACCTTCCGTTATGTGGCAACCTATGGGGTTTGGGCGGTCTATAACAACAACAGGAATACCGCGTTTTTCGGCAGCTTTTATGCAGAGATAAAGAGTCCAGATAAAGGTGTAGTATCTTGCGCCAACATCTTGCAAATCAACCAAGAGCATATCCAAATGTTTAAGCATCTCCGGGCTTGGTTCTCTGTGTTCGCCGTATAAGCTGTAAACCGGAATGCCCAGGCGTGGGTCTGTTCCGCCTTCCCATTCTATCATATTGTCTTGGGTGTGCCCAAGAATTCCGTGCTGCGGGCCAAAAAGCGCGGCGAGCTTGAACAGCGAGCCGTTGTGTTTTTCAAGCGTTGCAAGAGTGTGCCGCAAATCTGCGGTTATCGAAGCGGGGTGCAAAACCGCGCCCAGTCGCTTTCCTTTCAATTTTTCAGGAAAATGTTTTTCCAAATTATCAAGCGCTAATTTTACCATAATAGGAAACTAAAAAATTCTACATTCTACATCGTGAAAAAAGCATCGCCAGAAATTTTTAAAACTTATTCCCAAGCGTTTCTCTCCGAAGGCTTTGGAGAGAAAGCTCCGTTGTTTTACGCAAAACGCAGGCAAGAGCATTTGAAAAATTTGGATTCATTGTGCGTTTATGCCTCCGCAACCGAAGAAAAAGAAGGAAGAATTTGCCAAAATCCTGATTTTTTGTACCTGACTGGAATAAACCAAGGCAGAGCTATTTTGGTTTTAGACCCTTTGGCAAAAAGCGAAAAAGAGATTTTGTTCTTGTCGGAAAAAAATGCAAAAAAGGAGTTTTGGAACGGGATAAGGCTTGGGCTGCCGGAACCGTATATAAAGGAAATCACAGGTTTTAAAACGGTTTTCTCATTGGAAAAATTTGATTCGTGGTTCAAAGATAGAATTGCGAATTTAAAAGCGAAGCATATTTTTTCAAACGAAATTATACGCCGCAAATTGCTCGGATGCAAACTAGAAGTTAAAGACATATCAAAAATTCACCTTGAGCAGAGAACAATTTTAGAACCGGATAGAATAGCTTTGGCAAAAAAATCGCAGAAAATTGCAAAAGACGCTTTTTTAAAACTTTTGCCACGTATTGCAAACTGCAAAAACGAGCGAGTTTTATGCGCCGAACTTGAGTGCCTTATGCTCTCGCAAACAAATAACGGGCTTGCCTTCCCGAGCATTGTGGCTGCTGGCAAAAATGCCTGTACCCTTCACTATGCAAAAAAGGATTGCGAAATAAAAAACGGAGATTTAATTCTCTTGGATTTTGGTTGCCGCTATAACACAGTTTGCTGCGATATTTCCCGCACCGTTCCAGCAAACGGAAAATTCAATCCATTGCAAAAATTGCTCTACAACATAGTTTTAGACACGCAAGAATTCCACGAAAAAAATGTTAAAGCTGGTTTAACCTTAAAAGAGCTTGGAAAAAAATCTTGGGATTATATGGAAAAATTGCTTGCGGAACGCTTTACGGCAAAAGGCGGAAAAATGAAACGCCACTATGTAGGAAAGCCACACGGCATCAGCCATTTGATAGGAGATATTGTGCATGAAGGTACATCTAACAGGAGCTACTTGGAAGAGCCTTTGAAGCCTGGGATGTTGATTTCAAACGAGCCTGGGCTTTACGGGCATTTTACGCTTTCGATAAATGGAACAACTTATAGCGAACACATAGGCATTCGCATAGAAGACGATTTGCTCATCACCAAAAATGGCTGCAAAAATTTGTCAGCTGAAATTCCAAAAGAAGTTCGGGCTATTGAACTGCTTTTTTCGCACGTCGCAAACCACGCCACAAAATAAAAACTAAAGCAGCGGTTTGATAAATGAGGCTGGTGAAAAAAAGGAACCCGCGTAAAAATCCTGTTTTTAAAACAATGTAGCCTTTTGCGCTCCAATTTTTGTTTTCATTTTCCCAATCGGGATAATAGCTGCCTCTGGAAATTCCCAGCGCCATCGCATCATAAAAGGGGTCGCCAAGAGTGCCTCCCCTAACCTCAACATTTTCAAGTCTTATTGAAAATAAATTATAGACACGGTAAAACAGTTTTTTTGTAAACTGCCAAATTCGGCTTCTGGTTTGCGGGTAAAGGAGAACTTTAATTAAAAATTTATAAACATTGCCTTTGGATTTCTTATCTTTTTTTGGCTGTTTGCCGTTTTTGGATTGTTCATCTAACTTGAATAAAGTATCTTTAAAAGCGTCTTTAAATTTATTTTTAAAGTCTTCATTTAAAGGCAAACACCATTTCCACCTCAAAAAACGAAACCCTAGCTCATTTTCCGCTTGAGAAAAAAAGAAAGCTACGCGAACTTTCATTTGACATATTCGTCCGCTTTTTCTTTCACGGTCTTAATCAGTTCTTTGAAGTTTTTTGTCTCCAAAATGCTTTTGAATTGGTCTTGATAGTTGCGGGTGGTGGAAAGGTCATCTATAACTAAATCCCAAACTTTCCAAGAATTACCCTCTTTATCCATCTTATAAACCATCAGCATATCTTTGCCTTTGCTCCAAGAATGTATGGAAACCCAAACTTCAGCTCCGTCTTTTTTGTATTTGGGTTCTTCATAAATGGTGGAATCCGGCGGGGTGTACTTTGAATTTTTGAATTTATTCACACTTGAGTTTTCAATCATCCTTTGAAATTCTTTGGAAAATTCCGCTTTTGCGCTTTTGGAGATAGTATCCAAAGTTTTTTTAGGCAAGCTGCGCTCTGCCATTTTTGCAAAATCAAAAAGCCCGCTGCTCAGGTATTTAATTCTCTCCATATCTGCTGCCGTGTGGCTCTTTTTTTTAAGTTCCTTTTGCAGTTCCAAATCGTTCTGCCTTAGCAGGGCAACTGGGTCTTGTTGCGCATAGGTATATGAGGCAATGCACATAAAGAGAGAGATAAAAATTAATTTTTTCATAAAAAAAGCTCCTTTTTTTTGGAATATAGAAAATTAATTATAGCGATACGTATCCACACCCTCCTCGTCAATAGATCGTTCTTTTTTAACCGAATTTAACCATTTCTTAACGATTTCTAAAAAAAAAGTAGCCAGCCTTAGAAAAAAATAATGTATATTATAATATATATAATCGTTCAATAGGAGTTCATTTTATGAAAATGCACAAATTTGGAGTTAATTACCAGTATAATGTAAAAATGAGCTTTATAGCTAAATAGGAGGCAATGCCATGAAACGTTTATTCCTGATTTTTTGTTTAGTAGTTTTGTGTTCTTGCAATCAAGAGCCTATTGACGGTACTTGTGATCCACCGGCTATATCAGGGCTGTTATTTCATCCGCAAGGAGGAATTGATACTGCAACTTCATACGGTGGATATTATTATTTTTATTTTTCGGGTGCATTTACTGGTGTAGAAAGCGGGGAATTATGTGAAGTGAAGCCTGAAAAAGTAGAATGCCCTTGGTTTAGCGCAGTAAAAACAAACGATAGCAAAATACTTGTTTCGGTAAAGCAAAACGATACGGAAATAAGAAGTGCGACCGTAAATATAAAGGAAAATAGCGAGGGGGAATGCGGTAAATATTCGGCAAGTTTTAAAATAATTCAATGCTCTCCTGATTCAATAAAGGTGTCAAAAGAGGAATTGCTATTCAGTGCCGAAGGAGGGATAGATAGCATAACCGTAAGTAACAATAATTCTTTTCAGTCATATTTTGGATATGACGGTCTGTATATACCATATAGTTTCCATCTCCCATACGTAATAGAAAGTTCTTGGTTTACTATTAGAGTACTTGATAGAGAGAAAATAATTTTCTCAATAAGCAAAAACGAAACTGGAGAAGAGAGATATCTTATTGCAAAATTTAAACCTTGTGCGTCTAGTGAGGTTAAAATCACCCAGTCTGCGGAATAATTTGAAAAGGAGGCAGTGCCATGAAACGTTTACTTTTATTTTTGCTTTTATGCCTGATTTTGTGTTCTTGCGATCCAGATTTGGCTCCGGAGCCTTTTATAGGTTCTTGCTCTAACCCGCCAAGGCTGTCAAAAGAAAAATTGTCGTTTAGTGCGGAAGGTGGGATTGATACCGTAGTTGTTGGGAATACCCATTGGTGGCTTAATGAAGTCTACCAAGGTAATGAAAGCTACCAAGGATGTAAAAACATTGGGCCGGAAAATGAAGGTTATTGCAATGATAATTATTGTAATAATGATCGGACAATGAAAATAGAATGTTCTTGGTTTAGTGTAACAAGAATAAACGGATATACATTGCTTGTTTCGGTGAATGGAAATAACACGAATGAAGAAAAAAACACGAGCATAGGCGTACAAGATGGTAATTGCCATTCAGGTTTTTCAATAGTTCAAGCACCAAAATTTCCGAGAGAGGAGCTATTGTTCAATGCCAAAGGAGGAATAGATAGCGTAACCACAGAAGGAGAATGGCACCGTATATCAGAGCCCCTTATGATAGAAGACACGGCTTGGATATATGTGACGGATAAAAGGCTCTGTAACAGAGTTCAATTTCCATTTTTATGTACGGATGGAATTCCATTTATCGTAAACGAAAGCGGAATAGTTGGTATAGAGCACTCTTGGTTTACCGTTGATAAACAGGATAAAAAGAAAATTATATTTTCAGTAAGCGAAAATATAACAGGAAGAACCAGAAAATTCGGCATACGTCTTGAGGCTGAAGAATATTATACTTATGTTTGGGTCAATCAATATTCGGAATAATTTGAAAAGAATAACATTTATACTTCTTGCCGCCTGTTTATGCCTCTCCTGTTCTTCCGCCGATAACGGCACGGAACCACAGGAGCAGCAGGAGCCTGCCAAACGCACAGTGCTGATTTACATGGCAGCCGACAACAACTTATATAGGCAAGAACAAAGAGATGATGTTCTTTTTAGTCAATATAGCCTGCTTGACTGGTATAAGGATTCGGGGTTGTTTTGCATACAATAGCCAAGAGCGGTTTAATTCTTGCCCCTGAATTCTGCAAACTTCATGGCATAATTACCACCGCCACGGGTTATGGATAGCAACTCGGTTGTGTAACGCGCCAGCTTGCTAAGGGGGGCGTTTGCGTAAAAACGGTGCTTTTTGCCATCGCCATCGCTGTTCAGGATTTTTGCGCCTCGAGCTAGCAAATCCTTTGTGACCGCGCCAGCGTGAGCCGAGGGGCATTGGACGGTTAAATCAACCCAGGGTTCGTGGATTTCCACAGCACTTGGCTCCACTAGCATTTTTGCTGCATCTAAACAGGCTTTTTTTACAACAGCTTGGGTTGCATTTTGGGTTGCGTTGCCCGATATTTCCAGCTTATGCAAAATAAATTTTATGCCCCGCAAAGAGCCTTTGCCCAAAACTCCCGCCTCGCAAAATTCCTCAAGTGCAGAAATTACGGCAGGAATTTCGCTCGCTATCTCGCAACGCTCATTTTCCAGCATTTCCGCAGAAAGGGAAATGCTCACGCTTGCCTCCCCTATCTGGCAAAAATTTTCAACGGCGTTCAAATTCCTTGAAAGCACCTCGTGGAATTCAACGCTTGGCTCCCCTGCCTTTACCTTGCAATGATATTCCCTTTTGAGCCTGGAGAGAATAAAATCGAACTGCACTGCTCCCATAGCGTGCAAAGTCCAAGAACCGTCATTTTTGTTTTCCGTAATCCTCATCGAATGGTCTATACGTTCAATGCTCTTTAAAGCATCGTCTATCTGTGCCCAATCCTCGGATTTTAAGCACTCAATCCTCATTTGCAAAAGCGGAGAATAATCACCTATTTTTTTATGCAACATCCCTTTAACAGCATAGATATCCCCGCAAGAAATTTCCGAGACCTCGCTTAAATTTTGAGCGTGAATGCGGTAAAATTTTAAACCGTCTGGGAATTTGTTTTTTTTAAGGTTTTTATAGCTTTTAAAAATCGCAACTTCGCCTATGCCCGCAAAGGAACGGTAGCGTATAACTTGCCCCAGCTCTTTGCTCTTTATCTCTTGGGGTTTAAGAAAAAAGGAAAGCCCGTTCAAAAGCGAGCGAATACCCACGTTTTTTTTAGCAGAACCTGCATAGCACAAAATGTGGGAACCCTTGTAAAACAGCTTTTGCAAGCCAGCGAGTAGCTCCGCAGTTTCCGGGATTTTATTCGAGAGCAGTTTTTCCAAAAGTTTATCATCTGCGGTGGAAGCCGCTTCGCAGGCCTCACGCCGCAAATTTTCCATCTCGCCTTTCTCTTCCAAAAAATCAAATATGTCTTCCCTGCCTTCATCGTTATGTTTTAAAAAAGTTCCGCTCAAAACGTCCCATACCCCCTCGTTTTTCACCGGCCAAGAGAGCAAAACAGGGTTTACCCCAAATTGCTCCTCTATTTCCCAAAAACTCTCTTCCAACCTCGATTCGGGCAAATCCGTTTTATTGAAAAATATCACGCAGGGCTTGTTAAGCGATTTTAACTTTTCCCAAGCTGCATAAGTTTGAGGTTGTATTCCATCAGCAGCGGAAATCACTAAAACCGCGCCGTCTGCGGCTTCCAGAGCGGTATCTGCCTCCATGCCAAAATCTATGTGCCCAGGTGCATCTATCAAATTCCACCAAATATCCCTCCACATAAAATTTGAAATGCCCGCTTCTATGGTTATGCCCTTTTCTTTTTCTTCGGGCAAATAGTCCATTGTTGCAAGCCCATCTTCCACATCGCCAGCCCGCAATATCTTGCCCGCAGCCCACAAAATACGCTCGGAGAGCGTTGTTTTGCCTGCATCTATATGAGCCAAAATAGCGATGTTCATAATGCTGTTTATATGCCAAATGGGGGGTGAATTTTAAATTTACAAAAAACAGAGACAAATATCACAAAAAAAATAAAATTTTATTTTTTTCTTATTTTTTTTTAAAAATTTCTTGTTTTTTTTTAAAAAATAAATTATATTTGTTCGTATGGCATTAGGCAAAAAAGTTTTGAACTTAGAGTCGCCGTGTGAGGTACATCCCCTCGCGTTCGCACGCGCACATACACTTTTTTGAGCCAATCCCACTCCCCCCTACAGTAGAAAATTTTTAAGTGCCCTCATCATTTTCATTGCATATTTTTGCAGGAATTTTGTTTTTTTGGGCTTTTAATTAATTTTTGGCAGTGCCGGGTCGAGTGAGGGGGGATAGACTCGGCACTGCCTCTAATGCACCCCATCCTCTATCTTTTCAAATTTTTTGTCGTTATACCAGTTTTGGATTCTTTGCAGAATTTCTGGCGGGAAGTTTGGTTTGTTATCTAAAATGTCGTTTGCGGTATTTATGGTCTTTTCAATCAAAGGTTGGCTATCCACCCAGTCAAAATATCTCAAAATCCAGGAGCCGCTCTGCTCCGAGCCTTCTAAATTCCCCGCCCCTCTGTTTTGCAGGTCTATCTCCGATATTTCAAAACCATCATCTGTTTTTGAAAATTGTTCCAGCCTTTCAAAAGCGGCGTTGTCTGAGTCGCATATCAAAAAACACCAAGCCTGTGCGTTCCCGCGCCCTACCCTGCCCCGCAACTGATGCAACTGGGCAAGCCCAAAACTTTCCGGATTCTCTATAGCTATCAAATTCGCTTCCGGCACGTTTACGCCAACTTCCACCACCGTTGTGCAAACAAGCAGGGAAATCTCGCCTCTGGCAAAAGCGGTTAAGTTTGCATCTCGCTCGGTTTCTGGCATTTGCCCGTGAACAACGGCTATTTTCCAATCGCCTTTAAATTTTCTCAATTCATCATAAATTTTGCCCACGCTCGCCGCTTCTCCAAATTCATCTTCCTGAACCCTGCTCGCAACCCAATAACAACGGTTCCCGCCTAAAGACTCTTTGTATAGGTAGTTTTTCATATCCTCGCGTTTCTCGCTGCCTACCAATTTTGTTAAGACGGGTTTTCTGCCGGGCGGTTTTTCGCGCAAAACTATGGCTTCCAAATCTCCGTAAAAGGTCATAGCAAGGCTGCGGGGAATTGGCGTTGCGCTCATAACCAATAAATCCGGTTTATCGCCTTTTGCTAGCAAGGCTTCCCTTTGCTTTACCCCAAAACGATGCTGCTCGTCTATAATCACAAAACCCAAATTTTTAAACTCCACATCTTTGGAAAACAGAGCATGAGTCCCAACAACTGCGTTAATTGCGCCGCTCTTTAAGCCCTCCAAAACCTCCCTGCGCTCTGCCGCTCCCATAGCTCCAACGAGCAGAGCGAGTTTTAAGCCAGCGTCTTCAAAGACCTTCCCCATGCTCAAAAAATGCTGCCTCGCCAGAATATCGGTAGGAACCATGCAAGCCGTTTGCTCCCCTGCCCCGCAAATACCTATGGTGGCGAGCAATGCCACAACGGTTTTTCCGCTGCCCACATCGCCTTGCAAAAGCGCATGGAACTGGCGGCTGCTCAAAAGCCCGCTTTTTATCTGCTCCAAAACCTGACTTTGCCCAGCGGTTAAAGCGAATGGCAAATTGCCTTTTGCAAAATCCATTTTTTGCAAATCCAATGCTCTTGGAATTCCAGAGTTCGCAAGCAACCGCCGCCGCCTTGCCATTCTCAAGCAAAATGGCAAAAGTTCCAAAATTTTTATCTCTTTTTTTGCTGCGTTAATCTCCTCCCAATTTTGCGGGCAGTGCAGCTTTTTAAAATTTTCGATGAGCGGTTGCATTTTTAAAAAATTCAAAAGCTCTGCGGGGCAAATATGCTCTTCGGGCGGCAAAATCAAATTTAAGTTTTTTTCAAAAAGGCCCTTATGTAACTTTGCAAAAAACTTGCTTTCCATCCTAGCTTTTCGCATAGGTTCGGTTATCGTGTAAACGGGAACTATGCTACCGCTGAATTCCTCGCCTTCTTCTAGAGCTTGCAAATCAGGGTGCACCATCTGCATTGTGCGGAATACCGTTCCTTTACCTATGGCAACCCAGCGCGAGCCGTTTTTTAGCCTACCCTGCCAGTGATGCGTTGCTCCAAAAAACACAAGCTCAATGCTTCCAGTTTCATCTTGCAGGGTTGCGTTAAATCTCGCGCGCCCCCCATAAATCATTGAGCTGCGCACTATGTGCCCCACCAAAACAACGCGCTCGTCCGCTTTAATATCCTTTATTTTTGTTATTCGCCGTTGGTCTATCCAATCCCGTGGCAAATATGAGAGCAAATCGAAAAGCGTGCTTATACCGCTTTCTTTTAATGCGGCTGTTTTTTTTGGACCAAGACCAGGTATGGAAGAAAGGAGCACGGGTGTAAAGATAAAAAACTTGACAAGCACCATTTTTTTTTCTAAATTTACCCCATTCCCAGGGGTTATAGCTCAGTTGGTAGAGCATCACGCTGGCAGCGTGAGGGTCAGGAGTTCGAATCTCCTTAGCTCCATTTGCTCCATTTTTCTATATTCCAGTAAATGCTCGGTCTCACTCCCTTTAAATACTTGCCAAAGCCAATGCAAACAATACTGTTGCTCTGCGCGGTTACTTATTTGCTCAAATGGGTTGGCATAGGTGGTTATATTTTGGTATATGGAGCTTTTATACCGAGCCGGACACTCGAGCTTTGGCGTTTTTTGAGCTACGCGTTTGTGCACTACGATTTTATACATCTCCTGTTCAATATGCTGATGTTTTGGATGTTCGGGACGGAGGTCTGCAAAAGCATTGGCGAAAAGAATTTCACCGCTCTCTATTTAATATCGGCGGTTTTTGCAGGCATATTCAGCATACCTTTCTACAGCTTTGGAATTATGGGGAACAACCCTATAATAGGGGCATCCGGAGCGCTCTTTGGGATTATGGCAGCTTACGCGTTTCTGTTCCCGGATAGAACTATCCTGATGTTTTTTATAATCCCCATGAGGATAAGATACGCTATATGGATATTCATAGCCATAGATTTGTTCATGGCAAACAGCGGTGATGGCATAGCGCATTACATGCATTTGGGCGGAATAATATCGGGCTATTTATTTATGCTGGGTTGGTCTAAAAACATTTCCTTGAAATCTTTTTTTGTGTCGCCAAAAAAACAGGAAACTTATTCAAGGGAATTTTTCAGGGAACAGGCAAAGAAAAATGAACCTCCTCCGCTGGAAGGTGAACTATACAAAGGCAATTCCAACACAAAAGAGGAACGGCTAAACGAAATTCTGGAAAAGATAAACCATAGCGGTTTGCAATCTTTAAACCAGGAAGAGCGTGATTATCTGCAATGGTTTGGGCAACAAAACAAAAAAAGGGGTTAAGATGAAACAAGCAGTTGGCGTTGGTGCGGCTTTGATGGATTTGGTGACTACGGTTACCGATGAGTGGGTTGTTCGGCAGAAAAAACCAAAGGGCGGTATGAACCCCGTGAGCTGGGGCGAAATGGGACGCATCTTGGGCAATGTTGAACACCTGACAACAATCCCCGGAGGCTCGGCGAGCAATACGATAATAGGTTTAGCTAGGCTTGGTGGTTCGGCACGCTTTGTGTGCAAGGTTGGCAACGACGATTTAGGCGACGTATATTCACAAAATCTTTTCCACAGCGGAGTGGAAGGCTTTATACGCAAAAGCGCAACACCCACAGGTCGTGTGCTTTCCGCTGTAACCCCAGATACTCAACGCACCATGTACACTTATTTGGGAGCCTCTGCTGAATTAGTGCCCACAGAAATTAGCGATGTTCCTTTTCGCGATGCCAATGTCCTTTATTTAGAAGGCTATTTGGCTTATGCTCCAACCATATTATTGGAATGCGTAAATGCTGCCAGAGCCCACGATTTACAAATTATTTTTGACTGCGGTTCATTTGGGGTTATACAAGAGCGCCGCTTTATACTGGACGAGCTGATAGGAGCAGGTGACATAGATATATTGCTAGCAAATGAAGACGAAGCCAAAATTTTGACAAACGTGGAAGAGGAATTGGCCTGCATGGAAATGGCTAAAATGGCCAAAATAGCCGTTGTTAAAATTGGCAAAAAAGGTTCAATAATCTGTGCAAAAGATGAAATTATCAGAGTAAAACCCGCAGAAGCCAAAGCGATAGACACCACGGGAGCAGGTGACTTATGGGCGTCTGGCTTTTTATACGGCTACTTAAATGATTGGCCTCTTGACAAATGCGGTGAGTTAGCTTCTGCTGTAGCCGCTGAGGTTATACAGGTTATGGGTCCCGTTATTCCGAATGAAGGTTATGAAAGGTTAATCAAGGTTCGCGATAAAATTGCCCAAAGCCTAAAATAAAGCCTAAAATAATTATTATATTACGCTCCATCATGTTAAAAAAAATAACTCTAATTACTATAGTTTTGCTTAGAGCCTTGTGCTTTGCACAAGACAGCAGCATTAGTAGTAGTGTTAGCAGTAGTAGCGACATCAATAGCAGTAGTAGCATTGATAGCAGCAGTAATATTAGTATCAGCAGTAGCAGCATTGATAGTAGCAGTAATATTAGTATCAGCAGTAGTAGCATTAACATTAGCAGTAGCAGTATTAGTAGTAGCAGTAGTGTTGGTTTAGGTTCTTCTTATGGGGTTTTGCGCTTTCAGAGTTCTGTGCCTGCGGGGGTTTGGATCAATAGGCAGGCTATAGGCGGCAATACCCCTGTTTCAATTAAGCTACCCGCTGGCTGGGTAATTTACACAGCACGCGCTCCTGGTTACTGGTCGGAGGTTTCTGTTGCAAGCGTTAAGCAAGGAACAGAAACTTCACGGGAAATCAAGTTAAAAAAGCGCAAGATGCATATAAATGAAGTGCCCGAAATGCCTGACCTATCCACCGTGAACGATATTAAAACACTAGAGAACCTTTACGATAACCTTTTAAAGAAAAAGCCCACAGCCATTCCAGATTCTATATGCATAGCATCTTTTGCCGGAGAATACCCTGCTCTAGCTCCTAGCCCGCTAAAAGAAAACTCCGCTGAATATCATAAATATTATGAAATTTATGACGATGAAAAACAGGCAGCGTTTAAAGAGATTTTTGCGGGTTGCTCTGGCCCTATACAGCAAAACATGAATGCGATTTTAGTACGCCTAAAAGAACTCGGGAGCAAACGCATCAGCGGTATAGTTCCTGTTGTGGGGGCAGATTTTCAGGCAACCGACCAAAACGGTTTAAATGGCAATCTTATACTCTTTCTCCGTTCACCAGACGGGCGAGCAGAAGTTGCTTGGAAAGGTGTTTGGAAAAACGATTTTTTAACCGGCGGCGAATTGGTAAAAGCTTTAACCGCAAGCCCTTCTATAGCTCTTGCCTTTTTAACCACGCAAAACCAAACGATGTGGATCCCTGTTGAAAATGGTTATTCCAGGCATTTCTATAAATACCACGAGTTAAACATATCTTGGAACGCTTTGCTAATCCCAATGGAAGGCGAATTTATTCTACCGGATTACATCCTTGCGCAGTTAGGAGAATCAAAGATATTGCCTATATTGCCTATTGACACCCTGCCAAATGATTCTCTGCCAAATGATTCCATCGTTGAGGAAACCAAAGCGGAAATGGCATTTTTATCCAAAATACCGGGAGGCACTTTTGTATATAAAGGCAAGCTAACGGATATTAGGCCTTTCTCCATCAACACAAGAGAGGTTAGCCAAAGTTTGTATAAAACCAAATGCGCAGAAAAGAATTTTGGCAAATTAAAAGGCGATTCGCTCCCCGCTCACAGCATAACCTGGAAAGAAGCAAATAGTTGTTGCGCAGCGTTTGGTGGCGATTTGCCAACGGAAGCTGAGTGGGAATATGCCGCCAGGGCGGGCATTCCTTATAAATATTTGTGGCAAGAAAATGACAGCGCAAAAAATCATGCTGTGTTCAACGCAAAAAAAATCGAAGTTGTAGGCAGCAAAAAAAGCAATGGCTGGGGGCTTTACGATATGTTTGGCAATGTTGCCGAATGGGTTAAGGACGATGGTTTTTGGAACGGCAAATATAAATTCCTCAAAGGCGGCAGCTATAAATCCAAAGAAAAGAATTTAAGCGTTGAAAACAGAGAGGAAGAGGACACCCGCTATTGGGGAACTCATGTAGGCTTTAGATGCGTGTACAGATAGTTTAAGACAATTTATCTCTAAAACTTTCGTAACCAAACTCTCTCACAAGGTTGAATTTATCGTTTTTCCAAATCCCTATGGAAGGATGTTTTACACCGTTGAAGAATGTGGTTTTTACCATTGTATAGTGAATCATATCCATGAATATTATTTTAGAACCTACATTCAAAGGATTGTCAAAAGAGTAGTCCCCGGCTATGTCCCCTGCAAGGCAAGAATTGCCAGCCAACCTGTAGGTATGCGGCTTAACGCCTGGCATCTCGCTGCCTAGAACCGCAGGGCGGTAAGGCATCTCTAAACAATCTGGCATGTGCGCCGATACAGATATATCTAAAACAGCTATGTCTATTTCGTTATGCACAATGTCCAAAACGGTGGATACAAGCTCGCCGGTTTGCCAGCCAACCGCCTCGCCAGGTTCTAAAATAATCTCAACTCCCGGATATTTTTCGTGAAACTTTTTCAGAATGTTTATCAGTTTTTCAACATCGTAATCAGCTCTTGTTATATGGTGCCCCCCACCGAAATTCATCCATTTCATTTTGGGAATCCACTCTCCAAAATTCTCTTCTACCCTTGCTAGCACGGCTTCTAGGGCATCGGCGTTCTGCTCGCAAAGCGCATGGAAATGCAAGCCCTCAATGCCGTCCAAAAACTCCGGCTTGAATTCCTTTTTTGTAACCCCAAGGCGGCTATAGCGGCCAGCCGGATTGTATAAATCGACATCTACAGTGGAAAACTCCGGGTTTATCCTTATGCCTGCACTGATGCCTTTCTTCTGAGTTTCTTTTTTAAACAAATTCCACTGCGAAAAACTGTTGAAAGTTATATGGCTGGCGTGGCTTAAAATCTGCTCAATCTCATCCGCTCTGTATGCTGGGGCGCACACATGAACTTCCTTGCCCATTTGGCTTGCTAAAAGAGTTTCGTTTAAACTGCTCGCGGTTGCCCCGCTTAAATACTCAGCTATAAGCGGAAATGTTTTCCAAAAACTGAACCCTTTGAGGGCGCATATAACCTTTGCTCCCCCCTCCCTTTGCACCCTAGCTAAAATCTCTAGATTGCTAACCAATCGGCTTTCTTCAAGCACATAGCAAGGCGAGGGAATGGAATTGTAATCTACCATTCTAGCTTTATATAAGTGTTCTGCGAAGGGGGGGTATCCATAGCATTTTTTATGTAGCCTATGATTGAGGATGTCACCGAGGCTTCGTGCACAAAATCTATATCGTTCACATCTATTATCAAAACCGGGCTTGTTTTGTAATGAAAAAAGTAGCGGTCGTAAAGAGCGGTTAGCTTTTGCAGATAATCTTTTGTTATGCCTTTATCTTTATCCCCATCTATGTCTCTAATCCTAAGCCTCTCTGTTTGCCTTACCCTATCTTGAACCCTTTTATACAAGGTTTTCTCGCCTGCCCTTAAATAAACCACAAAGTCCGGCTTTATGAATTTTTTTGATGACTCCAAAAGAATGTCGCGCATTTTTTGGTATAGCTTCCATTCGTGTTCATTCTCTATGGTAAGCTCTGCAAAAATATCGTTTTTTTCAAAAATAAAATCCGAAACAAAAAGCCTTTGCCCAACAAACAAATCTGGCTGCTTAAGGCTCTTTTGCAGTTCTTCGTATTGTTTATAGCGCGATAGCATAAAGGCAATTTGAGTTTGAAAGGCATATTTGCTCTTATCTTCGTAAAACTTATCCAAAAAAGGGTTAGGTTCCAGTTCTTCCCTAAAAGAATGTAGATGTTGCTTGCCATATTCCTTTTCAAGGGCATCCATAAGCGCGGACTTCCCTACGCCTATTGGACCTTCTATTGCTATAAATGCGGAATTCATATTTTTTGGAATATAGAAAAAATACCTTGCGTTGCAGGGTACGAGCAAGCTAAATTTGTATATTAAAAAGATATAGAATAGACTACTGTTTTCAATGGAGGCATAAAATGGAGAAGTTCGTCACATTCGTTAAAAAGGATGATAAATCACCGAATGAAGCAGCGGCGTTTGCTTCGGTAAACATGGAGCGGATTTTCGGGTTTGTTATCCATAAAGCGAAAAGCTATATCGCTGTGAAATTTATTGGAGATAGGGATCAGCAGTCTTTTGTTTTCATCAGGAAGTGCTTGCCAACCGAAGACATAATGAAGGCTTTAAATCAGAAAATACTGAGCTTTATAAAAAGTGAGAAGGAGTCTGTTTTGGATTTGGATTCTGTTTTTGCGGGATTAGTTATAGGAAAACGAAGTCGTTTTTAACCTTGACAGCTATGTCAATTTTTTCTATATTTATTCGCGAACATGACCGCTAACCTAATTTCATTTCAAAATGGAGAGAACACAATGAGAGCATCTAAACTAATTGCTATCTTTTTAGCAGTTTTTGCACTAACAGCCACGGCAGCACCGACAAAAACATCGGCGAAAACAACAACACAGACAAAAACAACAACGCAAACAAAAACGGCAGAAGCAAAAAAGCCAGCCACAATAGATAACTGGATATCCGGCGAAGTTGGCTTATTCGCTATAGGCGCGCGATATGAGCGTATGCTGAGTTCTCAGCTTTCCATAGGCGGGGAAGCTTATTGGCATTCACTGATATTTATTTGGAATGATGGAGGAATTATTGCGTTTGGACGTTACTACGTAAGCCCGATATTCTTTGGGGAACTTGGCGTAGGGTATAATTACCACACTGGTATAGGAGAGTATGAATATAAATCCGTCAATTTGGTTTATGGTGGAGCAAACACATATAAAGGCACTGATTGGATTTCAACCAGCGGTTTTGTTATAAGCCCCGGATTGGGCTGGAAAGTTGACGCTGGCGATCCCGGAGATTTTTTTGTTCAGCCCGGTATAAAACTCCCTATTACCATTGGTACGCAGAGACCGGTAGCTTTTGATATAGTTGGTTTAACTACTTATGAGGAGAAGATAGGCATAAGCATGGGACTTGTTATTTACTGCGGCTTAGGTTATGCTTTTTAGCTTAACAAATAACAGTTAGCCAAAAGGCAGGCACGTGTGCCTGCCTTTTTTCTATATTATTAAATAAGGGCAGAAATACTATGGGGATTAAAGTTTTAAGAATTTATGTAGAAAATTCCGTTATCGGAGGTTATTTTGATGATGAATTCAAAGAACCTACTGAGAAACTTTTTGATAAATTTAAAAAAGGAATTTATAAACCGATAATATCTTCTCACGTAATAGCAGAATTAGAGAATGGAGCTCCGGATTATATAAAAGAGAACTTAAAAACTATAAATTATGAAGAATATGCTGTAAATGATGAAATGGTAAAACTTACTGAAAAATATATGGAACAGCAAATTGTATCAAAAAATTATTATGCAGACGCATTGCATATTGCTGTGGCAACTGTGTTGAGGGTAGATGTTTTGGTAAGTTGGAACTTCAAGCATATTGTAAATTTAAATAGGATTAAATTGTTTAATTCTGTTAATTTAAGAGAAGGATATAGTATTTTGGAAATCAGAAGCCCAAGGGAGGTAATTGAAAATGAGTAAAGAAAAACAATTTGATTGTGTGAAATTCAAAAACGAATTGCAAGAGAAACTGTTAATGAACAGTGGGGTAAAAAGTTTAAGGGAATATGTAGAATATGCGAATAAAATAGCTCAAAAATCCTCGTTACATAATTCCCCTTGACAAACCGGCAAAATATTTCTAATTTACTATATTATAACCCATGAAACATGCTTATATTCTTTTACCGGCAGCAAATGGCGTTCCGCTTGGGAATGTAGCAGATGGAATTTTGGAAACGCTCAGCAAAAGAGGTTTAAAAGCGGTAAAATTTATTCCGTTTGGAGAACACGGAATACCCTATAACGAAATACGAAATTCCATAATTTCCAATTGCGAACAGATTATCATGGAGCTTTTGGTGGACAAGTTCTCAAGGGTACTCGCAAAAAACGATGCTGTTATTGTTGAGGGTATTTCCACTCCTGATATTTTTTACAAAAAAGAGCTTCACCGAATGCTCACATCCGCTTTTGACGCCGATATTATTTTGGTTGCAAGCGCACAAGGGAAATCCCCTGAAATGCTTATAAGTGAAATTTCCGTTGAAGAACACTTTCACAAAAATGCAAATGCTTTTATGGCTGGCTGCGTGTTTTTGAATGTTGATGAAAATTACGAAACTGCTCTTAGAGAAGCGTGCAAAGGCAGCGATTTGCCTGCGCTGGGTTTTGTTCACGGTGAAGAATATGAACCAAGCAAGGAAAATGTTATAGCTGGCATAGAGGAAGAACCTTGGGAGCATATCCTGCACCAAAGCAGGGAACGCAGAATGAGCCCGCCGGAATTCCGCAATTTCTTGATTAAAAAAGCACAAAAATACAAGACCAAAATTGTTCTGCCAGAAGGCTCGGAACCTAGAACCGTACGCGCTGCAATCCTAGCATTGCAAAGGCAAATAGCGCATCCCCTACTGCTCGCAAAAAGAGCCGATGTTGAAAAAACAGCTGCAACTCTTTACATGACCTTGCCCCCCGACCTTGAGATTATAGACCCGGAAAACATCGCGCCAAAATACGTGCCTTTGCTTGTGGAGCTTCGCAAACACAAAGGCATGACCACGGAAGAAGCCGAGAAAGTACTCAAAGACAGCGTTTGGGTTGGAACTATGATGGTAAAAACTGGTGATGCAGACGGCCTTGTGAGCGGTGCAATTCACTCCACAGCAGACACAGTTCGCCCAGCACTAATGATAATTAAGCCCCATGCGGGAACCTCTATCATAAGCTCGGTATTCTTTATGTGCTTGCCAACGCAGGTACTTGTTTACGGCGACTGCGCCATAAACCCAAACCCCAATTCAACTGAGCTTGCGCAAATAGCTATACAATGCGCAGACACCGCTAGAGATTTTGGCATTGTGCCACGAGTTGCTATGCTGAGTTACAGCACAGGCGAAAGCGGCAAAGGCGAGGATGTTGACAAAGTAAAAGAAGCCACGCAAAAGGTAAAAGAACTCCGCCCAGACATTGAAATAGACGGCCCCATGCAATATGATGCCGCGATAATGGAATCCGTTGCCCACACAAAGGCTCCCAACAGCCACATAGCGGGGCGCGCCACGGTGTTCGTGTTCCCGGATTTGAACACCGGCAACACAACATATAAAGCTGTTCAACGCAGTGCAAACACCGTTAGCATTGGCCCTATGCTTCAAGGATTGGCAAAGCCTGTAAACGATTTATCCCGTGGTGCTTTGGTGGATGATATTGTTTATACCATAGCCATAACTGCGGTACAAGCGGGTATGAGCAAAAATTGAGAAAGAGCTGATAATTTTCTAAATTATACTTTGATTTTTTGGAGAGAAAACATGGTAAAGCGAATTTTCCTTTTTGTGATGATATTTGCAATTTGCGTATTTGCAGAAAATAAGCCAGCTGTTGCACCAGCTACTGCTACGCCCGCTGCCGCTCCCGCCGTTGCACCAGCCACCGCTCAACCTGCTGCTGCACCAGCTACTGCAACACCCCAACCCGCTGCCGCTCCAGTCGCTGCACCAGCTACCGCTGCTCCAGCCGCTGCTCATCCAACACCCCAACCTGCTGCTGCACCAGCTACTGCTAAACCCGCTGCTGCTCCAGTCGTTGCACCAGCCACCGCTCATCCTGTTGCCGCGCCCGCTGCCACTCCAGCCGCTACAACGCCTCAACAACCCGCTGCTGCGCAAGCTGCTCCTGCTGCTGAAACCGAAGCTGTTGTTGAACAAGCAGCCCCAGAAGCTGTACCAGAAGTTGTGCCAGAAACCGTGGCAGCTGCTCCTGCCCCTGCTCCCGCCGCAGCCCAGCCAGCAAAGGAAACCATTATAGAAAATCCCATAGAATTTGCCATTGTAACCGCTGTTTTTATAGCGACAGTTTTATTAATCACTTTAACCGGGAACTGAGGTTCAAATGAATTTGGAATACAGAGTTGCAGATATTTCCCTAGCGGATTGGGGCAGAAAGGAGATTGAACTTGCAGAAGTAGAGATGCCAGGTCTAATGGCTCTTCGCAAGGAATATAAAGGCAAGCATCCGCTGAAAGGAGCCCGCATAATGGGCAGCCTTCACATGACCATTCAAACAGCGGTTTTGATTGAAACGCTAGTTGAGCTTGGAGCTGAGGTTCAATGGGTTAGCTGCAATATATTCAGCACCCAAGACCACGCCGCTGCCGCTATTGCTGTTGGCAAAAACGGAACTCCAAAAAATCCAAAAGGCATCAGTGTATTTGCATGGAAAGGCGAATCTTTGGAAGATTATTGGGAATGCACAAAAAGAGCTATGAGCTTCCCCGGTGGTAAACTCCCAAACTTGATTTTAGATGATGGCGGAGATGCAACCATGCTCGTAGTTCGCGGAGCGCAGTTTGAGGACGCTGGCAAAATTCCGGCTTATAATCCCAAACACGATAGCGAAGAATGGGGCGTATTCCTCGCATTATGCAAAAAAACTTTTGCAAAAGACCCAAAGCATTGGTCAAGAATTCGCAAGGAGATAAAAGGTGTTTCGGAAGAGACAACTACAGGCGTACACCGCCTTTACGAGATGTCAAAAAAGAGAGAACTCCCCTTCCCTGCTATAAATGTAAACGATTCCGTCACCAAATCCAAATTTGATAATACCTACGGTTGCCGCCATTCTTTGATAGATGGCTTTAACCGTGCCACTGATGTGATGATTGCGGGTAAGATCGCGGTTGTTTGCGGATATGGAGAAGTTGGCAAAGGCTGTGCCCAAAGTTTACGTGGGCAAGGTGCAAGGGTTATAGTCACAGAGATAGACCCTATATGCGCATTGCAAGCGAGCATGGAAGGCTATGAAGTTTGCCGTTTGGAAAGCGTTGTTGGCATTGCGGATTTTTTTGTGACAACCACTGGCAACACCAACATAATTTTGGCAAGCCACATGCAAAAGATGAAACACCGTGCTGTTGTTGGCAACATAGGTCATTTTGACAACGAAATAGATATGGCTGGTTTAAAGAAAATCAAAGGCATTAAAAAGAGAAATATAAAACCTCAATACGATGAATGGATTTTCAAAGACGGTCACAGCGTTTTGATTTTGGCAGAGGGCCGTTTGCTCAATTTGGGTTGCGCAACAGGACATCCCAGCTTTGTTATGAGCGCGAGCTTCACCAATCAGACAATAGCTCAAATAGATTTGTGGCTAAATGCTCAGGGCAAAAAAACCGTCAGCGGTTTAAAATACCAAAACGGTTCTGTCTATACCCTGCCAAAAATCCTTGACGAAAAGGTTGCCCGCCTGCACTTGGATAAACTCGGCGTTGAGCTTACCAAGCTGACCAAAGAGCAAGCGAGCTACATAGGCGTTGACGTAAACGGGCCTTACAAGACGGATATTTACAGATACTAGTCGAATTTCACAAATTCTTCTATAGCCATTCTCTTTTTGGCTCCAATGCCGGAAACTTTTTCCAAGTCTTTACCGGAGCGGAAAGAGCCTTTTGCTTCTCTATGCTCCACTATCTTTTGAGCGAGCGAGGGGCCAACGCCTTTTATAAAACACAAATCCTCCTTGCTGGCGGTGTTTATGGAAAGAGGAAAGGCTGGGGCTTTCTTTTTGGGTTTCTTTTCTTTTTTGTTGCTTGTAAAATCGCCGTTATCGGTTGATATGCTGTCGTTTGCGAGGGAGTCTAGAGAAGCACTATCTGCAAGGCTTGTGAATTCGGGGTTTATTGGCAGAGAAATGAGTTCCAGAGGGGAAAGCCTGTTGAATACCCCTAAGTGAGATACTCCGCCTAAAGCGAACAGGAACAGAGCTAAGAATAGGAATTTTTTCTCAGCCGCGTTCATTGCGCCTAATCTCCCCCGCTTTTAATAAATTGTAAAATAAAGGAGAGGGTTTTAGCAACGTTGATGTAAGTTCGGGGTGGAACTGGCACCCTACAAAGAATGGATGTTCGGAGATTTCCATCATTTGCATTATATTGTCCTCTTTTACAGAATGGCCGGAGAATGTCAAGCCGTTCTCTTCCAGTTTGTTTATATACAGAGGATTAACCTCGTAGCGATGCCTGAACCTCTCCCTTATCACAGAAGCTCCGTTGTAAATTTTTTCCGCTAGGGAATTCTTTTTCAAAAACACGTCGTAGCCACCTTTGCGGAGCGTTCCACCCAAAACCTTCACATACTCCAAGCCGGGTAAAAATGCGATTACGGGTTCTTTCACCTCTATGCCATCCGATTCCACCTCTGCGGTATTGGCAAGCGGTATTCCGCACTTGTGGCGAGCGTATTCCACAACGGCGAGTTGCATTCCGTAGCAAATTCCTAGAAATGGGATATTCATCTCTCTAGCTACTTGTATAGCAGAAATTTTCCCTTCCATTCCACGGCTGCCAAAACCGCCCGGGACTATCACAGCGTCAACATCTGCCAACTGTTCTTTTATGTATTCCAAAACATCCTTGCCTTCGGGTTTATTCAAAAATTCTGTGTCCAGCATTTTCAATTTGCAAGCTACGTTTAAGTTAGCGGCAGCGTGAACCAAGGCTTCTCTGATGCTCGCATAAGAATCTTCCAGCTGCATATACTTCCCGCATAGAGCCACGGTCAAAGTTTTTTTAGGGTCTTCGTATTTTCTTTTGCATACTTCAACAAGGCGTTTCCATTCATCCATTCTCGGAGAGCTTACGCCAACTATTTTCAATTTTTTAAATATTATATCTAGAATTCCCTCTTCTTGATAACTCAACGGAATTTCATAAACGGATTCCATATCCAAGCCGGATATAACATTTTTGCTGGGGATATTCCCATAGAGGGCAATTTTTTCCTTGATTTTTGGAGAGAGAGGCTCGCTGCAACGGCCTATTATTATATCAGGGTAAATCCCCCTTTCATTTAAACCGCGCACGGACATTTGCGTTGGTTTTGATTTTTGCTCGTGAGTTCCGTTTGGGATGGGAACATAAGTTAAATGCACAAATATACAGTTATCCGGGCCTACTATATTGGAGAGTTGGCGGGCAGCTTCTATGAAAAATTCATTTTCCAAATCGCCAACGGTTCCGCCAATTTCAACTAGCATAATATCCGCGCTTTCTTTGCTCGCAGTTTTAAAGAGATGATTTTTTATAACATCAGCAACGTGGGGAATAAATTGAATTGTTGTGCCCGCATAAACGCCTTGACGCTCGCTATCTATCAATGTGGAGAACACCTTGCCCATTGTTAAACTCCACTCGGATTTGCCGTTTATGTGCAAAAAACGTTCATAGTGGCCAAAATCCATATCAACTTCGCCACCATCATCCAGTACAAAAACTTCACCGTGTTCAATAGGGTTCATGGTACCGGGGTCAACATTCAGATAGCCATCACATTTCACCGGGATAACACGAAAGCGTGAGAGCAACGCACCAATTGATGCGGCTGCTACACCCTTCCCAAGGCCGGACAAAACTCCACCCGTTATAAATATAAATTTGCTTTTTCCGTTGTAACAATCATCACTACCCATAAATATCCTCGCATATCCTAGCCTAACAACGGAATGTAAATGTAGCAAATTTCAATCCATCCATACCGTCTCCAAAGCTCTGTACTGAATAGCTTCTGCCAAGTCAGGTCGCTCTACCCTGACGCTCTGCCTTAAATCCGCAATGGTACGGGCAACTTTTAACATTCTGTCATAACCCCTGTGGCTCATTCGCCATTTTTCAGCAGCTTTTAAGGCAAAGTTCTCCGCGTCGTTATCCCAAAAAAGGATGTCTTTAAGGGTTTTGCCATCTTGATGCCCATTGCGAAAAATTTTCTTCTCTTTAAGCCTGCCCTCCTGAATTTCGCAGGCTCTTTCAACACGCTTTTGAATTTCATCGGAACTCTCCCCTATTTTACCTTGCCTGCTCTCATCTATGGGAACAGACGGAACTGATACTTGAAGGTCTATCCTGTCCAGCAAAGGGCCAGATACTTTGGTTCTATAGCGCTTTATAGCCTCTGGCATACAGCGGCAATCCCTGCGGTTATCCATAGCATAACCGCAGGGACAAGGATTCATAGCCGCGCCCAAAACAAAATTTGCAGGGAAGCATATACTCCCAGAAGCTCTGTTCAGGCGAACCACGCCTTCTTCCAAAGGCTGCCTTAAACTCTCCAAAGCCGCTCGCTGAAACTCCGGCAGTTCGTCCAAAAAAAGAACTCCGTTGTGGGCTAGGCTCGCTTCTCCGGGGCGCAGCTTCATTCCGCCTACCAACGATGCAACGGTTGCGGTGTGATGCGGAGACCTAAAAGGGCGGCTCTTCATCAACCCTTTGCAAGAACCGAACATCCCGGCGCAGGAATGTATTATGGTGCTCTCCAGAGATTCGTTTCTCCGCATGGTTGGCAAAATCCCCGGCAAGCAACGAGCGCAAAGCGTTTTTCCCGAACCCGGCGAACCCACCAAAAGAAAGTTGTGCGCACCAGCGGCGGAAATTTCAAGGGCACGCTTAACGGTTGCCATTCCATACACCTGCGAAAAATCGGCTGTTTTGTTTTGGGTTGCAGAAACCGGTGGACATTCAGGGTAACGACAACAAGCCATTTCCGGCTCCTGCAACCTTTTTAAACACTCATCCAAAGTTTTTGGAGCTATAACCTTTAGCGTTTCCACGCAAGCGGCTTCCTCAAAATTTTCGTAGGGAACAACAAAAATTGTCTCCGGCGAGTAGCGCGCTAGGTTAGCGGCAACCGCCAAAACCCCATGCACCGGACGTAACCTGCCATCCAGCGAAAGTTCCCCTAAAAACAGATAATTCTCAATGTTCATAATTTCAACCTGCTCCGTTGCTGAGAGCATTCCAATAGCAAGTCCTAAGTCAAAGGAAGCCCCCTCCTTACGCAAGTCTGCTGGAGACATATTTACAGTCATTCTTGTAGAACAGCCATAAAAACCGCAGCTTCGCATAGCGGAAATCACCCTTTCCCTAGCTTCACGAACAGCGTTGTCTGGCAAGCCAACAAGCGAGAAACCAGGCAGGCCAGAAGTGCTATCAACCTCTATTTCTACGGTTACAACATCTATGCCACGTAACGCTGCGCTTTTGATTCTTATGAACATTGTCTGAACCCCGATTCACCCGATTTAAGGATTTACCCGATTTCAAGCACTAACTAGCTCTTGATACTTTTCTAATACACATTGTTCAATGTGGTCTCGCAGTTCTTTGTTGAGCGGATAATAGATGGAGTGATAGTCCTCGCCCTTATAGTTTGGGTCAAGCGGGTAAGAGACAAAAAATCCGTTTGAGCCATCCACAACCCTTAAACCGGTTAGTTGGAGTTGGTCGTTTATGGTTGCCCTTGCAAAGGCTTTGGTTTTGCCGCCGGACTCTTTGAAAGGATAAACTTGTACCGAAGTGCAAGTTAGAACATCAAAAAAAGATGTGCTTTTTCCTTCGCTTTTCTTAGCCGATTTTAGCTCTTTATTCATTGAAACCTCTTGTTAAAGTTTCTATAATAAAGACAATTTGCGTGCCATGCAAAAAACGGCTCTCTTGCGTTAATTTCAACGATTTCAAGTGTCCAAAAAGTGTTTAAACACTGTTTAAACACTTTTTGGACAGGTTACAATAAATCCCGATATGTATCAGCAGGCTTGGGATAAAATTTATCGTCCAATTCCAATTTCATAAAATGCAAATGAGTTGGAGACCTTTTTTTAAAGGCGTTTAACCCTGTGCGACCTACGGTGGCAATGGTGTCGCCTTCATTGATTATTTGCCCCACATTTACAAGAACTTCATTATTATGCGCATAATAAAAAAGAGCATTATCATTTGGGGAATAAATATATATGTATTTGCCGCCACGCAAAGAACTCGCTTTGTCCCATTGTTTTTCCAATGCAACCACAATACCGCTGCTCACAGAGCGAACATTTACAAACCGCCCTGTTCTATCGTCCTTGCAGTCTTGGTTTTTGTCGTGGATAAAAATATCGTGTGCTGGGTGCCCGCCGTGCTTGTTGCCATCAAAGTAATCGTATCCGCTTGGAATATAACCTTCGCCGCGAGTGCCGCCTATATTCTTTGATGTATAGCCTTCTATTGGGAAAATCCATTTTTCTTTTTTTGCTTCATCTGGTTTTAGCTTGTTGTATGCTGTCTGCAATTCGGGTAAAATATCTTGCAATTTTTTCAACGCTTGGGCTTTGTCTATTTCATTGTCTCTCACCAATGTATTTACGGAGTCAAATTGAACAGCAAGCGTTTTTACTTGCTGCTCTTGCGCCAAAGCAATTGCCGCTAATGCCAAGAGATAAAATATAAACATCCTATTCATTTCAATCCTTCACGCAACGAATTGGGAACGAACCCTTTTTGGTGCTTTTAAGTCTGCTTAAATTAGCATCTTCAAAAGACACGTATCGGTAATAATCATCCGTCCCTTCCCCAACACTCCACCAATAGCCGTATTTGCCAAGCATTATAAAAGAACCATCTGATTTTCCGCTACCAGCGGGCAAGGCAGAAAATCCATATTCATCCGTGCCATTGCCACCTTCGTCCCAGCCGCTTGTTGATTTTAATTTTTTTCCTGCATCGCTACCGATATAATCCGCTAAAGCAGCCCATTCATAGTCCTTGGGCAAATGCCAACCGCTTGGGCAGGCTTTCAAAGCGGGTTCCCAGTTATAAAGTATGCCATATTTCTGGCAGTTGGCAGGTTCATGGTCATAGCATTTGCTGCCTTCCATTTCATATTTTAAATTTTCCGCCATCCAAGTTTGATTGCCGATTTTTGTTGTTTTGTATGTCCTGTTGTCGCGGGGGTCGGTGAAAGGCTTGGCAGTGGACTTTGCGGCTGACTTTACTTCGGCAGAGGCTGTAGCCTCGTCTTTCACGCAACGCACGCTGAACAATTTGCTTTTGGCTTCGGTTTCCCAGCCAGCGTTGTCGTGTTTGTAAGATTTGAACCTATTGTAAGCACTATTGTCATCGTACTCCGAGCTGCTCCACCAGTTGCCGTAGCTTCCCGCAGCGCTGGAAAGTTTGCCATCGGGATGGCCAAGGCCGCCTGGAAGAGCCGTAAAACCGTAATCATCCGTGCCGTTGCCTGAACTGCCTTCGTAATAATTCCAACCGCTTTTTGCTTTCAGGTATCTTCCCGCCGTCTTGCTGCTGTATGGTTTTTCGGTGCCACTTGTGCCGTCAACAAAGCGGTACAGAATTTCCCATTCATCATTGCTCGGCAAATGCCAACCGCTTGGGCAGGCTTTCAAGGCTGCCGACCAATTATAAAGCTGCCCGTATTCCTCGCAGTTGGCTGGTTCGTTATTGTAACACTTGCTGCCTTTCACCCCGTAATTTAAGTTTTCCGCCATCCAGGTTTGCGTGCCGATTTTGATTGTTCTGTATGTTTGATTGTCGCGGGGATCGGTGAAAGTTTCGCTTTCGGTGGATGTTTTGTTTACCTCAATTGGCTTAGAACTTTTATTGAATGAATTATTAATAAAAATTGCTATTGCTATTACTGTGCCTAGTGCAATACCAAAAATAACTCCAAATGTCAGTTTCTTTTTTTCTCCTATTTTGCTAGGTTCCTGTTCCTTTACTTGCTGTTTCAACCCTGTTTCAGTTTCAAAATATGTTTCTTGGTTTCCATTTAATATAGCTTTTGCATACTCGTTGTTATATAAAGCACCGCCTTGTTCGGTAAGTTTAGCGTGGTTTATTTTGTCACCGTGTTTTTCGACGTATTGTGCATATCCATAATAATCTGACATTTTTCTGAGCAATTTTTTGCAATCGGAGATCGTTGATTTAGCAATTTTTATATTTTTGGTATACTCCCAAATTTTGATAATAGGGATTATCGGTCCAGCTAAAGATTTAGGCAATAACTTAAATAATATTACTGCAAAGAGAGCGGTTTTCAGTGCTTGTCCAAAAGATTCGCCGTTATCACGGCAAGAACGATAAAATTGTGGAAAAAATGATAAAGCTATTATTAAATTGCCGCTGATTCCTAACCATATCCATATATATAATGTATATACGATTGAGTCTGTTGACCATACTTTTCCTTCTGCACTTGCTATTCCAATGAGCGCTCCAATTGTAGAAGAGATAATGACAAGGATTCTTTTATAGTTATCTCTCCTCCTTTGTTTTTTATATTTAGTGGCTTCATTTTTCACCGAACTACTTGCGCATTTATAACAAGACCCAAGTAGTACAATGTAACACTCTCCACAAATAGGTTCTCCGCATTCATCGCAATGTGCATATGCTTCCTTTGAAGGATGGGATTTACATTTTATACCTGCGTATTTACTGTTCGCGTTTTTTAATATTCTTACTTTTTCTGCTTTCTCATCTGCCTCTGCCATACCTTGCTCTGCAGCTTTTGTATACCAATAAATAGCTTTCTCCAAGTCTTTAGCTACGCCGGTTCCATTAGCATAACAAACTCCAAGATTATACTGTGCCTCTGCTATATCCTGCTCTGCGGCTTTTGCAAACCAATGAATAGCCTTCTCCATATCTGTCGGTATACCGTCTCCATAGGCATAACAAGTTCCAAGGTTATATTGTGCCATAGCATTACCTTGCTCTGCAGCTTTTGTATACCAATAAATAGCTTTCTCCAAGTCTTTAGCTACGCCGTTTCCATTAGCATAACGAACTCCAAGGTTACACTGTGCCGTAGCACTACCTTGCTCCGCTGCTTTTGTATACCAATAAATAGCTTTCTCCAAGTCTTTAGGTACACCATTTCCTTGGGCATAACAAGCTCCAAGGTTACACTGTGCCATAGCATTGCCTTGTTCTACAGCTTTTGTATACCAATAAATAGCCTTCTCCATATCTTTTGGTACACCGTTTCCTCCATCGTCATAACAAATTCCGAGGTTATATTGTGCTTCAGCACGACCTTGCTCCGCTGCTTTTGTAAACCAATAAATAGCCTTTTCTATGTCCTTCGGTACGCCTATTCCATCGGTATAAAAAATTCCAAGGCTTAACTGTGCCTCAGAGTGCCCCTGTTCAGCGGCTTTAGCATACCAATAAATAGCCTTTTCTAAGTCTTTCGGTACGCCGTTTCCTTCTACATAACTAGTTCCAAGATTGAACTGCTCTTCTGCGTCTGTAGGATTTTCGTTCATAATAAATTCTCCTTTTTTCCAAAGAAACCTTGTTAAATATTCCTCCCAGCACCGCGCTGGGAGGAACAAACTGAAATCAGGCGGTTCCGTTAACCTGAAAACAATTATTCGCTACTGTTTTTCTTTGCATCCATTGCTATTTCCAATCCTTTTTTTGCTGCCGTTTTTATTACGCCTTCTTTAAGCGTTTCCGCTGTAACGTTTGTTGCACGGTTTATTTTGCTTGCGGTTTCCTCATCAAGATATTTTCCCGTTGTTTTTGTTATAATATCTGCTCCTTTCTCTATTATTTTATTTCGGATTTTTCTTTTTATATAAAAAAATCCGTAAATTAACAGAGCTATAACAGCAACAAGTATAGCGATAGCGATTAGCCAATTGCTCATAGATTTCTCCGTCTGTTATAAATCGGGGTTTGACCGTAATCGTTTATTCACTTTTTCGTCATAACTCCTATTTGAATAGTTCGCGCATCGCCGCCAATTATCGCTGGACAGGCAAAAATTTTCTCTTTGATACCCTTCTTGTAGAGTGCCAAAAAAGTTACAGTTTTTGTAATCCGTGTTGTAATAAGGACATACCATTTTCTTTTTCTCCTTTCCCGTTTTTGTTCACCCTGCCAAAACTTGGGAATACGGTTTTGGCAAGGTTTGCGCCGCTTGTGGCGCGAGTTTTTTCGTCACATTGCTTTTGCCATCTGCTCGGCAAGCTCAAGGAAACGCTGTGCCTCGCCCAGAGCGGATTCTATTTTCTGTGCATAGTAGAGAGCCAAGTCCACTTTCCTGACCGCCGCGAATGCATAGACCTTTTTGGCTTTGGCATTATTATATGAATCCGTGAATGAATTGACCTGTTCGGCATCGGCAGATATCTGTATTGTCGCCACAGCGTTCCTGCTTATTTCCTCGCTCTCGGAACCGTTTTTTGAGCGGTAATTACTTCTTAATTCAGCCTGCTGTGCCGTAGAAGCACAATCTATGAATACAAAAACCGCCAAAGCAAGCAGCAGCAAAAAGAAAAAATAGCGAGAGCTTATGGTAGTAGGTATATTTTGTATCACAACCCGTAATTTAGCAACTTTCTCATTTTTCAAAGCTGTTTATTTATCAATAATTGTTAAATATACAAAAAAATGACAAATGAAATTTTCTAGGAAAAACTATAGAAAAACCCATAAAAAACACGAAAAACGTCAACACCTGTTTGCAAAATGCATAAATCTGAATTTTTTTTGGCTTGACAAGCGTCTAAGGTAACGAAGAAAAATGGAGGAAAAAATGACCGATATCAAAACCAATCGTAATCACAAGGATAGCGTTTTCACACGGCTGTTCAGCGAAAAAAACAACCTATTGGAGCTATACAGCGCAATCAGCGGAAAAAGCTACCCTGAAAACACAACGATAGAGATAGTCACTCTCTCGGATGTGCTTTATATGGATCAAATCAACGATATAGCCTTTGTACTGGAAGATAGGCTTATAGTGCTCATTGAGCACCAATCTTCGGTTAACAACAATATGCCGCTCAGGATGCTTCAATATTTGTCAGCGGAATATGCTATGATAGTTGACCGAAAGAGCCTTTACAAGCAAAAAAGGATAATGATACCATCCCCTGAGTTCATAGTTTTATACAACGGCGATAAGAAATTTCCAGATTACAAGGAATTGAAATTATCCGATTCCTATAATTTCAAAACCCCTGACTTATATTTGGAGCTTGTGGTAAGGATTTACAACATCAACAAGGGTCGTAATACGGATATGGCGGTCAAAAGCCCTGTTCTAAGCGGTTACGAGGAGTTCATAGCAGAGATAAAAAAGAATTTAAAGTCTATGGATCTTCGCGAAGCCATAAAATTGGCTGTAAAGACTTGCATAAGCAAAAATATTTTAGTATCTTTCCTAGAGAGGCACAGTTCGGAGGTTTTAAATATGTTGATAAGAGGTGAATGGAATATAGATGAAGCCCTAGCGGTTAGGTATGAGGAAGGTCAAGAGGAAAAAAGTGAGGAAATTTTGGACCTCATAAAGCAAGGCTATACTGCAGCCGATATTGAAAAACATCTCCGCAAACAAGCTTCATCCTGAGGTTCGTCTATGCTTAAAGCCATTTTCTATATTATCTCTTAGATGTCGCAAAATGATGACCCGGGTAAAGTCCAGCTAAAAACCATTCTGAAAGGAAGCGCGGCGCAAGCCATAAGGCCTGCCGCGATGGCTGGTTTTAAGGTGGCGGAATTCCAGATGAATCCTAGGGCTACAAAGGATTCTCCAGAAGACCGCTTAAAAGCCGAAGTGACAAATTTGCAATCGCAAATAGCTACCCTTAAAGGCGAAGCGGAAAATTTAAAGAAGAAAATTGAGCAAGAGGCAAAGAGCGCGCACGACAAGGGATTTCAAGAGGGAAAAAATCAAGGAACGGCAGAAGGCGAAAAAATAGCTACCGAAAAATGGAAAGCCGAATTAGCGGATTTGCAGAGTTCAGTCAATCAAACATTTGAATCTATAGTTGCGCAGCAAAAAGAGAATTTTGAAAAAATTGAAGGTATCACAACAGAGATAGCCCTTGCCATCTCAAAGAGAATTTTTTGCGAAGAAGCTATCAATAATCCAAACATAATATCTAAGGTTCTCAAAGAGACCTTTGTATTTTTAGGGCAAGAGGAAAAATTGAAAGTTCGGCTAAATCCTTTGGATGTAACCCCTGCAAATGAGACTGAATCATTTTGGAAACCCGCTATGGGTTCGCTAAAAAGTATTGAATTAGTCCCCGATAGCACTATAGAGAGAGGCGGCTGCTTATTGGAATCGGAGAACGGCTCCTCGGTTGATATGCGTGTTCAAACGGTTTTAGGACACATTGAAGAAACCGTCAAACGGATTTATAGCAATTAATTTTTTACATTACTCAATCCACGTGCCTGCCCAATTGGCATGGTCGCAGTCTTTATCGCCGTTGTCCAAGGTTTCCAATTCCAGAACATTGACTCCGCTTATATCAATTGCCAAAGAATCAATTTCGCGGGAGGTTAAAACTTTGGAGCGGTAAAGCTCCTTGCCATTCCCTTTAACAACCCAGATAGCCCCGTTACCGCAAGCAGACTCATCATCTAAGCCTATATAGCTGTGGAGTTTTTTATACGCGCCGTTCAAATTCCAAACCAATTTAGATTTCGCATGAGAACCTATGCCAAATTCAAAAATTCTCCTATCTATTTTTATAGCATTATTCTCAACAGATTTTCCCATTTTTGGGTCTCCCCAATCCTGAGCCCAATTGCTCATTTTTGCGTCTTGAAGCAGGCTATTATTTTCAGAGCGGATAAAAAATTGCACCGTCTTTTGAACGGTGTCGTTTTCGGGGAATGCTGTTAAAATAGCGTAGTGCATACCGGTAGTTTTTACTTGAGTGCTGCGACTGTTCTTTTCCAAATTCAAAGATTCATTATTCAATAAAATCTTGTAATCTACCAAAGTATCTGGCAGGCTCCATTCCAATAATTCGTTTTCACCATTCCACCTTATGTTTGCGGCGTAGTTGGACTCCCCCTGTCTTTTCCCTATTTTATAGGCTTCCAGCGCGTAGCCAAACGGCCTGGCTTGCGAAAAAATTCTCTGCGCTTTATATTCATTTAAAATCTCATCTATGGTACTTGTGGTTTTAAAACCAACAACGCGGGTTTTTCTGTTCACCTCGCCGTAGCCGTCTTGCCCACGCACAAGGTAAATATTGTCTTCGGAAAATTTTCGCCACTCATCTAATTCATTTGGGGACCAACCCAAAAATTGCCGCTCATTAAATCCATTAAATCCGCTTGCCAGCATTTGCCAAGGGCGCGCATAGATGAATATGGAATTTTTAGGCAATTTTTTTAACTCGGTGTTTAAATAATCCTCTTCTGCAAGAAGTTTATTTTTGTTGTATAAAATGTTCTTGTTAAAACTTTCTTTATGGTACAGCGATAGGTAAATAGCCAAAACAGCCACAACGCCGCATATTATTTTTGACCTGCTTCCGTTGAAAATGCTGCACAAACCCGTAGCCATCACAATAGCGAACAAAGGCAGGGCAACAAGCACATATCTTTGGTTGATGTCTATTTCAAAAGTTCCCGAAACGTTGAAAAGTATAACCCCTATTTGCAGGCAGAATAAAGCGAATAGCAGAGCTGCCCATCTGTACTTTTTTTCATAGGCAATTTTGTATATGAGCAACGCAGAACTCAAAAAAAGCAAAAGCGTATAAGTTGTGTAAAATGGATTTTTCAAAAGCCCGTATGGATCCAATTCCGTATTCAGCATTATTGTGATATTGCTCTTTAGGTTGTATATAAAATTTGCAAGTGAATGTGCCGCATATTCGCCACCCTGAAAATCATAGCCTCTGTAGGCTATCATGGTGTTTATGGAAGGCCACGAAGCCAGTATTGTCAAGGCGGTAAAAATAGCCAAGCGCTGAGGCTTTTCCGTAAAATATGAATGATAAAAAAGAACAAAGGGTATAAAGCAAAACAGAGTTTCTTGCCTTGTTTGCGCAAAAAAACCGAGCAATGGAATTATCAGAGCGAAGTGTTTAATGCTAACTTCTTTTGGCGGAACAATGGAATAAAAAGCGAGCAAAGCGGTAAACAGAAATACATACAAAACCTCTGTTGACGCGCTTCTGGACTGCATCAAAAATATGGGCTGGCTAGCTAAAAAAATCGCAGCCGCTAGTGCAAGCCATTCGTCTTTGGTAAATCTGAACATGGCAAAGAACAGCAGAGCCACCGAGGCAAGCGCAAGCGGCAAATTTATTCGCAAAGCGGTTTCTCTATTAGGCTCTGCAAACAAAAACGCAATGCTCTGAACAAAGGCAAAAGCCTTGCCTTTAAAGTTGTTCACCACATCCCTGCACTCAAGGGCCCCGTCTTTCCACACTCCCTGATTGCAAACACCGCCGCTTTGGTTAAAGCGCATTTCTAGAGCCATGGACTCCCAGCTTGTTTCATCACTTAGAACCCTATGCTGCAAGTCTATTTGAGTTACGGCAAAAACAGCGAACAAAACCAAAAGACCTGCCAAGCAAAGCCCTGAAACTTTTGATGGCAAATAGCTCTTTGCTCTGTGAAAAATCTCTTTTGCATTCCAAGCCAGAGCTGCGCAAAACCACACAAACAACGCGAGCACTGCGTAATAGCCCCACTCTATATCCCAAGCCTTAGCGTAATTTTGCGAAAGTCTCTGAAAAAGCAAAAACGCCCCCGAAAGAACAGGGAGCGTAAATATAATGGGTTGCAACCAATTATATTTCATTGAGCGTTTAGATAATAAAGCCCAACCAGCTTACCGTTTTGGCTGAGTGCCAAAAATTGCTTTTTGCCACTTATGAGGCTTCCTTTTATTTCGTAAAGGTTGTCGCTCTTGTAGCCAGAAGTCAAAGCTACCCCTTTGGTTGTATCTGGAATGAGCAAAGTTTCTTTTTCGCCAACTCCAGCGCAATCCTTGTGGTTCTTGGCTGGGGAAGAGATAACTGGGTAAGAGACAGCTTCAACTGGCGAAGATACCGAGGTGGTTATCTTGTACAATGCGACTATTTCCGCTGGAACATTTTTTGGCGGAGGCAATACATTGTCTTTTTTCTCCTTTTTCTTTGTCTTTGGATTCTCCACTTCGCTTTCGAATTTTGTGCGCAGGGCAAAAGCAGTTTCTTTGCAGGTAGGCCGCCATACTTCCCAATCGCTGGTTATCTTTTCTGCATTTGCGTTTTCAATAGTGCGGTATAGCCCGGGGCTAACCTCTTGGCCGTAAATGTAAACGTTCTGCGAAACTTCCATGTTTTCTTTGGTTATGGTAAATTCCACGTGCCCTTTTGAATACTTGCCTTTGCCAGCTTCTAATGTATAAGTTCCGGGTTCAATACCTTCGAATTTAAATTTGCCATCCGGAAGGCCGCCCGGAATCTTCTGCGAATTAAATACAGTACCTTTTATGTACACTGTGGGTAATTCTACGGCTTTTCCGCTAAATGGGTCTATGACCAAGCCAGAAACCGAGCCTTTTTTGCAAGCTACGAGAGCAAGCGCGCTGAGAGCGATGAGAGGTAGAAGTTTTTTCATGGGTTGTAATTTAGAAAATTGAAAAAATTTTATTTAATGCAAAATATATGTGCGAGAATCACATAAAAATGCAAAAAATGCGTTTTTTTTACTAAAAACCCCACAAAAATTCTAAAAATAACTAAATTATAATTGTGGACATAAAGCCATTGGGTTTACGATGCTAAAAAAGATACCTTTAATCTTTGTTTTTACGTTTGCTGCGTTTGCTTCGGATATGCCTATACCCGGAGATGATAACCCTGCTAAGCTCCCGTTTAAAGATGAATGGTTTAACCAGGGAAAACCAATCCCTCCTAATAAGGCTGGGGAATTGATTTTAACCGCTTATCCAAACTCATCGGGCAATGTAAATGGAATACCATATTCACAGTGGATTGAAAATAGTTCATTGCAAAAGCTATTTGGTTTGCCTCCGGTAGATCCAAGCGACAACAGTCCCTTTGGAATCGCAGACCCGGCAGTGCAAACCAAGGAGGGGGGTTATGTTTTTGTAAAAAACGGCTTCTCCGGCGAAAGTTCAGTCAGCGGCAAAATTAAAGTTGCCCCAACCCGTTGCACCTCAGACAAAAACGAAACTAAACCGCGCATAAATTGCCTCAACTTCAGCCTGCTTGCAAAGCAACCTTTTCAAATTGCCGTCACCGTATATGACCAACTCGGCAATTTTATAACCCAATACCGCGAAACAGTTAATGAAAAGGAATTCCGCAACGTTGTGCAAGGCCCTAACTATGTAGAGGGTTCAGGTGCAGAAAAAATTGCCCACAGCGAAGACTGCGTGGCACCCACAAGCTCCAATTACGGAGCACCTAATGTGTCCACCATAAACGGACTTGTAAAAGTAAATGTGAATATTTATCCCTTTAATGCAGAGGGTCGAGGCTTTGGCAATGGCGTTTATATTTTGAAAATAGCCAAGGTTGACCTGCCCTACGAAGGTTGCATAAACTCCAACGGAACAGCTACTAAAACAACTATGCCTTTTGTGCGCAATCACTCTGAGCTGAAAATGGGCTGGATGCGTGTAGAGGAAAAGAAGTTCTAAACCTTGCTGAAATTACCGAGTACCTTTAATCCTATCTCACCGCTTTTTTCCAAATGGAACTGAGTGGCTATTAGATTGTCTTTTCCTATGATGCAAGGAAAGGTCTGGGAGCCGTAGGTGCAGGCTCCATAAGTTAAAAAAGATTCTTTGCCCGGGCTGGGATGGTAGGAATGCACAAAATAAAAATTTGAGTTATCAGGGATGTCTTTGAAAATAGGATGTTCTTTTGCAAAATGGACTTGGTTCCAACCTATATGGGGAATTTTTAAATTAGGTTCAGCTTTGAATTTCACCGCACTCCCCTGCAAAATCCCAAGGCACTGAACTCCCCCATCTTCTTCGCTGCTCTCCAAGATGATTTGGCAGCCTATGCAAATGCCTAAAACCGGAGTTCCCTTTTTAACCGAACTTTTAATGGCTTCTCCTATACCGGTTCTGTTCAGGGTTTCCATCGCATTTTTTGCAGCACCAACGCCCGGAAATATAACTTTTTCTGCATTCTCTATTTCCGTAGGATTATGGGAAATCTTGCTTTTTATGTTCAAATAACTTAAAGCATTATAAACGGAGGTTAAATTACCCGCCCCGTAGTCAACTATAATAATGGGCATCGTTTGGAATGTAGTAAACTAAAAGGGCGTATTTTTGACGATTTTACGTAATTTTTTTGTAAAAAATTTAAAAGAATTGACAAAGAGTCAAAAAAAAATCTATATTATATACCGGATAGGCAGGGTAAATCCTAATAGAACTCTATCGCTCCCCTCCTGATAAGTTTATGGTGCCTGTATATCCATTCGTTCAAACCTTGGTTAATTTAAATTCTTATGGAGAGTTTGTTGGAATGATGCGTTTCCTTATTTTTATTATCTTGGTGACTTCCTTGGCTTTTGCACAAGCAGTCTCCGATTCTGTTTCTAATAATAATCAGGAACTCTCCGCAGACAAGGCGGTATTTGCAGACATAAATATCTTTGCGCAGATGCCGCTGGGCAGCATATTTATTTTATGGTCAAATTTTGATGCGGCTCTGGAGATAAAAGACCAGATAACAAAGCGAAGCTTTGTGCTGGAGCCTTTCTTTATGCAAAACATAGATAGGGAGCAATTTGAGCAAAAGCAAGCGTTGCACCTATTTGAAGAACAGAGAAAAGCCTTCTTTAAATTATTCCCAGACGATGACGACGACGATTAAATCCCGTACATCCTTTCCGTGTTTTGCCTGCATGCCTTAAACAAATCATCGAGCGAAATGTTTTTTATGCCCGCTAGAACCTGAGCGGTGTTTGGAATCATAGCTGGGGTACAGACCTTGCCTCTGAAAGGCACGGGAGCAAGGTAGGGAGCATCGGTTTCTAAAAGTATTTTATCTAAGGGGATGGCAGCGGCGGCTTCCCTTATGGTTGCGGTTTTATTGAAGGTCACAGCTCCTGTAAAGCCAAAAAAATAGGTACCTTTTAATGCCAAAATTTTTTGTGCAAAACTCGCCGAGCCTGTGTAGCAATGTATATGCGCTTTAACTTTTTCGCTGTCTATCTTTTGCAAAATTTCAAAGGTATCGTCATCCGCTTCGCGTGTGTGAAATACAAAAGGCTTATTCAATTCCAGCCCCATCTCCAGCTGCCTTATAAAGACCCTCTTCTGCAAGTCCGGGCTATAATTGGGGTAATGGTAGTCAAGCCCAATTTCGCCAAGGGCAAGCGCATTGGGCAGTTTTAGGTATTCAAGAATTTCCGTCTCAGCTTGCTCGCAAAACTTCTCTGCGTTCAAAGGATGCACTCCAAAAGCCCCGTAAATTTTAACTCCGTTTATGTCCCCTCTCAGCAGAAATTCCCTGCCCCAGGCAAAATCCCTTGGGTCACAGGCTATATGGACAATAGCTTCTAGGTCAGGGGTTATTTGTTCAAATAAAGCCGCTGGCGTGCCTCCGGTTTTCTCTAAAATAGTATCTATGTGGCAGTGGGTATCTATAAAACGAGTCATCAATATAGACGCTTTTTATGCTGTTCAGCGAGTTCTTTTAGCTGTTTGCGGCGAGTTGCCGTGTGAATACGTTTCTTTTTTTCAGATGGTTTTTCAAAACGCTGATGTTGTTTAACATCGGAAATTATACCGTTCTTTTCGCAAGATTTTGTGAATCTCTTCAATGCTTTTTCAAAAGGTTCATTGGGCTTTACAGTTACTCCTATCACAGTGTCCTCTGGTTGAAAATGTATTCAAAATATAAAAAAAAAAATCTGTATTGTCAAGGGTAATTCACCTTTTGCCTGCAAGTTCCCCATAAAAGTCCACGGTTTGCTTTGCAATGCTTTTCCAGCTGAATACCGCTCCTGCCCGTTTTCTAGAGGCTTCGCCCATTTTCTTGGAAATATCGGGATTTGTGAGGAATAAATTGAGCTTCTCCGCAAAGTCGCTTTGAAATTTTTTAGGGTCTTTGGGCGAGAAGTCTGTTTCCGATACCTGTTCTAGAGGAACCAAATATCCAGTTTCGCCTTCAACAACTATCTCTGGAATCCCGCCTACATTGCTGCCCACAACAGGCGTCCCGCATGCCATGGCTTCCAAATTTATTATACCAAAAGGTTCGTAAAGCGATGGGGTTGCAAACACCGCAGAATGGCTGTAAAGCACCCTTAGCTCCGTGTGCGGAAGCATCTCCTGAATCCAAATTATGCCATCACGCTTTTCCCTAGCCTTGTCTATCAAGTCTTTGCATTCCTGCGCTATCTCAGGAGTGTCCGGTGCGCCAGCGCAGAGAACAACCTGTGCGTTTTTATCTATTTGAGGAATTGCCTGTATCAACTGGGAGATACCTTTTTGCCTGGTTATTCTGCCTACAAAAAGCACAAAGGGTCTTTTAGGGTCTATGCCGTATTTCTGCAAAATAGCTTCATCAAAAGTGGGGCTATAAAATTCAGGATCTATGCCGTTGTAAATCACCTTTACTCTGCTTTCGTCAACTTCGTAAAGGCTAACTACGTTGTGTTTCATTCTTTCGCTTACGGCAATTATCCCATCTGCGTTTTTATATGCGGTGCGTTCTATCCAACAGCTCATGGCATAGCCACCAGCTCCGAGTTGTTCGGCTTTCCAGGGGCGGTGAGGCTCAAGAGAATGGGTTGTTAGCACAAGCGGTACCTGGTATAAGCGACTTGCCAGCGTCCCAGCAAAATGGGAATACCAAGTGTGACAATGCACAATGTCTATGCCACGCATAGCGGAAATCCATTGCAGATTTATGTCCAGAGGGTCAAGGATTTTTTTGAACTTTGGGTCTTCAAATTCCCCAAACGGGCGCGGCGAAAAATCTGCAAAGCAATGCACAGAAACTTCGCATAAATTTTTCAGTTCCCTTGTCAAAAAATCTACGTGGATACCTGCTCCACCGTAGATATTTGGTGGGTATTCATTTGTGAGTATTGCTGCTTTCATTTTTATGCCTCTACAACTTTATAGCCCAGAGTCTCTAAACGTTCTTCAAGTTGGTCTAGCATTTTATCATTTTCAGAGAGCCATTGCCGCTTTTTAGCTGGGTAATCCTTGCGAAGCGGATGCCCTTCAAAATCAACGTGATTCAAAAGCCTTTTAAGATTATGATGACCTTCAAAGGAAATTCCATACTGATCCCAAACCTCGCGCTCCTGCCAATCTGCGATGGGATAAATTTTGCTTATAGTCGGGATTTTTTTCCCTTCGTCAACTTGAACCTTCAAGCGCAAACGAACCATGTTTTTAGTGTTCTTAAGGCAATATATAACGGCAAAGCGCGGTGCGTTGTGATTTTCCATACCGAGATAATCCACGCCAACAATATCTATCAACACATCAAAAGATGCTTCCTCTTTCAAGAACTTTACGGCATCGGTTAATTTTTCTGCTGCTATTATCACGCATTTATCAACTGCGCGAGCATCTTGCTCCGCACCAAATTTTTCTTGCAAAACCGAGATTTCATCCATGTTATGCCTCATCCCCTACTTTTTTCTCTATCCGCTCTAAGATGGTTGCCCATTGCTCTATCAATTTCTTTTTTCTCTCTTGCATATAAGACTGATTTTTCACCTTTTCCTGCAAGTCCAGCATGGCGTCAAAAAAGGCTTCGGGGCGGCTTGGGCAGCCTCCTATGTAAACATCAACAGGTATAATGCGGTCTATGCCTGGCACGGTGCAATAACAATTGTAGAAGCCTCCAGAGCAGGCACAAGCCCCCATAGAGATTACCCACTTGGGTTCCATCATCTGTTCATAAATCCGTTTTAATATAGGTGCTTGCTTAAATGTTATTGTTCCTGAAACTGCCAAAACATCCGCTTGCCTTGGGGTAAAGCGCACAAACTCAGAACCTAGGCGTGAAAGGTCGTAGCGGGCGGATTCGGTGGACATAAATTCAATAGCGCAACAAGCCGTTCCATAGGGGAAAGGCCAAAGCGAATGTAGGCGACCCCAGCTAACCAGCTCATCTAATTTACCGGCAAAAAATCCCGGATTTCCATTCCTCATATAAGACCTCTAAATGGAATGTAGAAAGTTTGAAATTATTTTTTTGCCATCGCTCGTCAATATGGATTCAGGGTGGAATTGCACTCCATAAATCTGGAAATTTTTGTGCATAACTCCCATTATTTCGCCGTCTTCCGTCCTTGCCGTTGTTATAAGGCATTCCGGCATTGTGCTTTCTACTGTAGCAAGGGAATGGTACCGCGCTGCGGAAATTTTCTCCGGCAAGCCTTCAAAAACCTTGCACGAGCGGTCTATGGAAACAACGGAGGATTTGCCGTGCATGAGCGTTTTTGCATAGCTAACGGTTGCCCCAAAAGCCTCGCACATAGCTTGGTGCCCCAAACACACTCCAAACAGCGGGATTTTACCCGCAAAATAACGGCACGCTTCAACACAAACGCCAGCATCGCTGGGCTTGCCGGGGCCTGGGGAAAGAAAAATATGGGACGGCGCGAGCTTCTCAATTTCCTGAAGGCTCATAGCATCGTTCCTTATAACTTTTATGTCTGTGTTTATGCTCCCTATAAGCTGAAACAGGTTATAGGAAAAACTGTCGTAATTATCTATCAACAGAATCATGCTTGCCCCGCCGCTTGCTTTAAAGCATTCAAAACCGCTTTCATTTTATTTTCACATTCAATAAATTCCTTTTCTGGAACGCTGTCTGCAACAATACCCGCGCCGGAGCGCACAAAAACTTTTCCGTTCTTTTTAAAAGCTATGCGGATTGCAATGCAGGTATCCATATTGCCGGAAAAATCCATATACCCTATTGCACCGCCGTAGATTCCCCTCTTGTTGTTTTCCAGTTCGTTTATTATCTCGCAGGCTCTTATCTTAGGCGCACCGGAAAGCGTACCGGCTGGCAACACGGCATCTATCGCGTCCAGAGCGTTTTTGGATGGCAAAATTTCTCCGCGCACCGTTGAGCCTATGTGCATTATGTGAGAAAATCTCTCTATGGTTTTATATCTCTCAACTTCCACCGTACCGAATTTGCTTATCTTTCCCAAATCGTTGCGCCCCAAATCCACGAGCATATTGTGCTCCGAGAGTTCCTTTGGGTCTGCCAGCAAATCTTTTTCCAGAGCCTCGTCTTCCTGAGGTGTTTTTCCCCGTGGCCTTGAGCCTGCAAGTGGAAAGGTGTGCAGAATTCCGTCTTGGAGTTTTACCAAGGTTTCTGGGCTTGCGCCAGCAATCTCTATATCGCTGCTGGAAAAGTAGAACATGTAAGGCGAGGGATTTGTTTTGCGTAAAATGCTGTATGTTTCATACAGGCTGCCTTCTATATCGGCTTCCAGCCTATTGGATAACACAACCTGAAATATATCGCCTTCGTAGATATATTTTCTGGCGCGTTCCACCATCGCGCAAAATTCCTCTTTGCCAAACAATGCCCTGAACTCGCTTTTTATGGATAGAGGCGGTATGTTTGCAGGTTCGCCATTTTGCAATACGTTTGCCAAATAATCCAGCTCGCTCAAAGCGCGGTGTTTATTTTCTTCTAAGTTGTCTGTTTTTATGTTTGAGATGAGGACGATTTCCTGTTTTAATAAATCAAATGCCACAATTTTTTCAAATAGCATTAAGTCCACATCTTTGAAATGCTCGTTGTCCTGTGCGTTTAGGTTTAGTGATGGTTCGGAATATTTTATGTAGTCGTAAGAAAAATATCCCACAAGCCCGCCAGTGAAGGGCGGCAAGCCTTCTATTTTGGGCGCTTTGTTATCTTCTATTATCCGGTTTATGTATTCGCCGGGGTTGTCTGTGGTTATATCGATATTGGTTCCGTTTTTTATGGTGAGTTTGCCATTTGAGCAAGATATTTCCATCTTGGGGTCATAACCCAAAAATGTGTAGCGTCCCCATTTTTCCTTGTCTTCCAAGCTTTCCAGTATAAAGCATTGGCGGCTTAAATTTTTAAGTATTTTAAAAACAGAAAGAGGGTCTAACCCGCCCTGCGGTATGCTTTTGACAACAGGCATTCGTTTATATAGAGAATCCATTTGCTGAGAATATAGCAAATGCTTTAACTCACAACCTCAATTTTGCCCAATCAGCATTCCCCCCTTGAATTGAGACCTTTTAATAAAAATCTCAATTCGTCCCCCCGTTTTTTCCGCCCGGAGGGCTAACGGGGGGAACGCCACAGCGAAGTTCAAAGTTAATCAGTGGCTACTATACAAAAAACATCCTGCTGGGGGGGTTTATTTGAACCTTACAATTTCTTTGTCGTTTTCATTCCATTTAAAACTTTCTAGCCCAATATCTTCGTCTATTGCTTCCCAACGAAGCTCATCATGAAATTGTTCCCAGTTGTTCCTCTGTTGTTTATTCGCTTGCTTTAATCTTGGAAAACGCCAAAGCCCTGCACTCATAACCTCGCCCTTGTCGTTTTCCAAAAAAATATTCTCTTTTGAGAACCAAATTTTAATAACTTTCATAAGAATTAACCCTTTTTGAAGTTTTCCGCATTTTTCCAATGAGCAATAATTATATCTTTATTCTCTTCTACTAAACTTTTTGCCAAACTTATCTCTTGGTCTTTGAAACCTTTATTCTCCAATAACTTTACATTTGGCTCCAATACAAACTTAGCCTTAGCTTTACCCTTGCGAATATGGATATGGATAGGCTTGTGTTCTTCTGTGAAGACATAAAATCTAATCCCAAAAATAGAAAATAAAGTTGGCATAGAAATAAATATACAAAAAACCTCCCGCTTGGGGAGGCTGTTTGTTTTATGGCGTATGCAATACGTCCTTACTGTACATCATTAGTATTTATTTGCACAACCAATATTTTTGGTTACTGTTAATTGCCCATCTGTACAAGTACCAAAATTATTAGCCATATTACTAGAGGTTGCCCAACCAGGTATTTCTACAGTCTTAGTACCAACAGTCACCGAGCCAGCACTACCATCTACTGAGTAGCAATAAAGAGTACGGGCAGGTTTCTCGCAAGTTAAATTATAAGTTTTTCCTACTTCAAATATATAAGTCTCACCATAATTCAAAGTAACATTATTGCCCCCGCCAGGATTCGGCGGGTTGCTTCCACCCGCGCTTGAACTGCTTTGGGTGGCTGGCGGTGTGCTTGAACTGCTCGGAGCGGCGTTAACCGTTATTGTGCCAGCGCAGGGAGCTTCTTGACCGCTGCAATTTCCACCGGTTGCTCTTACTGTTACATTACTGACCGTTGCATTGACAGCTGCGGCTATATTTGGAGTAAATGTTCTTTGGTTGCTAAGAACATTAGCACCGCTGCAAGTCACCGAGGGTAAGGTAGGATAAGACCCAGATGTTATTGATTGCGCAACAGAACCACAAGCTAACGCAAAAGAACTACTGCTCCCCGCTGCGCTAGAACTGACACCGCCAGCAGAACTGGTACCACCAGCAGATGAAATGCCGCCTGCGGAACTAGTGCCAGTGCTTTGAGATGAGGTGCCCGGCTGTGGCGGCATAGTCGGTTCGGATGAAGAGGAAGAAGGGGTCACAGGAGGTTGGGGCGGCAATGGCGGTTCTGGAACGACTATGCCTCCTTCTGGGCATTTTGGGCCAACGTTGTGGTCCTCGTAGCAAGCAGGTATGCCAGTATCGGTCACATTTTCCACTGCGCTTTGTATCTGTCGCCATTCGTTCGAGTTAGTGAGATTGAAAGGCTCGCCTTCTCCGCAAGCAGCTAAAAAAGCAAAAAAGGCAGATAAAGCCAAAAGAGCGAAATAAAAACACCGTTTTTTCATAAAAGCCTCTTTTTTTAGTAAATATAAGGGTCTATATATTAAATATATAATTTTTTTATAAAAAATGGTCAGAAATTGCAGAATTTAACCAAAAAAAGGGGGAATTAATAGATTTTTAGCCTCTCCGCTCTGATTTCTACGGAATCGCCTACTTGACGGATTAGGCCTATGCCGTATTTTTCGGCTTCTTCCGTAACTTTTTTGCCAAAGGAAAAAGCGGCTATGCCCAAATAAGTTTTGAATTTCTTGTATTTGGGAAAAAATTCCCTGAATTTTTCAATTCTTTTTTCCGCTAATTCTCTGACAAACTTTGGATGTATCCTATTTTTTACCTCTATTAATGCTATGGAATCTCCGTTAATCAAAGCTATATCGAACTCTATTTCACCATTCTTGTCTTTATGCGCTAAGTTAGGAACCATTACATCGTATTTAACGCCGCCAAATATCGGCTTTTCCGAGAGCGCATTTTGAAAATACTGCTCGGCGTGATAACCTTGGTTATCGTCTATGCCACCCATGTGCCTAGATAGCTCTTTTAATATCTGGGCAGTTTCCCTATTTTCCTTGGCAAGGCTGGCTATTAAACCTTCTAGTTTCTGATACATCATAAAAACTCCATTTGCAATACGCTACAATAAATATAATAATTTATTTTTCAAAAAACGTCAACACTTGTTTGCAAAGTACAAATTATTATAAATATACAAAAAAAGCCCCCCCTTTCGGGGGGCTTTGTTGTTTTATGGCGTATGCAATACGGCTTTTGGTTTTTTCTTAAAAATGCGTTTAAATATGCCACCGAATATGTTATCAATTATGATATCAAGGTCGCTTACTCTAACAAATCTTGCATCATCTGTCACTTCCGGGTGTTCATCATAAATATCCGGCTCAAAGCCCGAATCTTCCAGTTCTTTGAGGCGAGCATATAACTTCTCATCTATAGGGAAAGCCTTAGCTGCCTGCTTGGCGGTCATAACGTAAACTTTATTTTCCATAATACCATCTCCTTTCTTTTCTACTTGCAATTCTAACGGAAATCAAACGCCTCTTCAAAAATCTACGATATGTAAAGCATACAGATAAAACTCTTCCTTTAACTTTACCTATCGCTATATGACGCTTTTCTCCATAGTTAAATCTCTCATCCTCAGATATAACTCTTGCTTTATCCCAAAATACTTTAATACCATCAGATAAAGGCAAGCCTCTATGCTTTTCAATATTCTCAGTATTTTTGGCTTCATCCCATTCATACTCATAAAATCTCTCTAATATGTAATATAATAAATTTTTACAGGCTAACACCTGAAAATCCTAAACATAATACACCTCTTACTATAAATATACAAAAAAAGCCCCCCCTTTCGGGGGGGCTTTGTTGTTTACGGCTTGCCCTTGCTTATCCGCCTATTTTGCAACCGGATGGATAGCTACTACCTGATACTATGGTAAATTTAACTTTTACTTTATATGTACAGTTATTGGTGTTCTGGCATACATTGGGATCAGTTGAACCCTCTGGCTTCGTGAAAGTAATGTCGGCTAACCGACATCTTATATTATTGCTTGCAGCAGTACACTCTTTGTTCGGGGTACAGTCTCCATTAGTATAATCACAATATTGTACAGAAACAGTTCCACCTTGCATAGAACTACATTGTAGATAATTTCTATTAGTCGAGCTTGCTCCGCTTATATAGATTATGCCATCCAAATTCTCTAAGACACCAGCACCAGGTAAATTCCCTCCATCTCCTGTGATTTGAAGAGGTTTATCTATACCACCAGCGGCACCACTTGCGCTACTTGCGTTGTTACTTGCACTGCTTGTGTTGCTTGCACTACTTGTTGTGCTTGCACTGCTTGTTGTGCTTGCACTGCTTGTTGTGCTCGCACTGCTTGTTGTGCTCGCACTACTTGTTGTACTCGCACTACTTGTTGTACTCGCACTGCTCGCATTCACCGTTATTGTGCCTGAGCAATCAGCTGTCTGGCTACTACCACCGCAAGTGGCTGTTGCCTTTACATTGCTGATATTCTGTGCAGTGTTAATTGCACCGCCTACGGAGGTTGGGTTCCAAGTGATGCCACTGGTGACATTGTTAGAACCGCAGGTCACTAAATTCGCTGCCTTGGTAGGAGTTTGCCCAACTGTTATTGTTTGCCCAATATTACCGCATTTCAGTTTTGCGTTTACCGTCAAGGTGCCGCTGCAAGTTGCTGTTTGGTCTTTGCAAGCCCCGGCATTTGCCGTTGCTTTAACGGTGTTATAAGTGCCCTGAGCTGGACTACTCCAAGTAGGCTGCCCGCTCCAACCAATATCTGTAGCAGCAACAGCAGTGGTGCCGCAAGTCACAGCCGGTGGGGTTACCGCAGTTTCAGCGATTACCGGAGCCGTTGGGAGAGCAGCGCAATTCAGCTTGGGGCTAATTATTATGGTTCCGCAAGATTTGGCTTCCTTGCAGTCTGTTGTAGCATTAGCGGATACGTTATAAGTACCCTCATTCGGAGCAGTCCAATTAGGCGTAGGTGCTCCAGTAAAGGTTGGGTTGTTGATGGTAACGGTTCCGCATGTTACGGTAGGTGGGGTGATTGCAGCTCCTGCGATTCCCGTTGCAGCCAATCCGGTGCAAGTTAATTCAGTTGCAGTGGGTGGTGGGGCAACTACTAGGGTTCCGCAAGGCTCCGTTTGACTGCTGGGTCCGCAAACTGCCGTTGCAGTCACATCGTAAGTGCCTTCTGTCGGTGTAGTCCAACTAAGCGTACTAGGTGAAAATGTAGCAGTGACATTCTCGCCATTGCATTTCACGGTAGGCTGGGTGATTACTATGCCAGCAACCCCTGTTGAAGTACCGACGCAAGTTAAATTGTATGTCTGTTGTGGCGGCTCCGGCTCATCTTCTTTGGAGGAGGAGGATGGCAACTCAGTTGGTCTAGATGAAGAGGAAGGCTTCTCGGGGATTCTGATGCCTCCTTCTGGGCAGTCCACTTCGTAATTGAAACAATTGGGTATATTGATATCAACCACATCCTCCACGGCATGTTGTATTTGAAGCCATTCAGGGGAATCTTTTAAGCTGTAGGGAGTGCCTTCTCCGCAGGCAGCTAAAAAGGTGAAATAGGCGGATAACGCCAAAAGAACAAGATAAAGGTATCGCTTTTTCATAAAAGCCTCGGTTTTGGGAGGGGTGTAGGGTCTCCAAAAACTAAATATAGATTTTTTTTACGGAAAACGACAATTTTTTTCATTTTTGCACAAAAAAAAAGGGGGGTTAACAAAAAAGCCCCCTTGTAGGGGGCGGTTTAAAGGCGTATTATAAAGCCTACCGGCAATTAGGATGCAAATTCGGAGCGTAAGAATTAGAGATTACAAAACCTGCCTTATAGTTATCTGGAGTATAAATGTAATACCCTTCATCCACCGTAGTCACACCTGCTGTGCTCAAAGCCTCAGCACATGTAGGTTGTCCCCAACCAGGTCTTCCGCACTTTGCAACAGTTTTTCCATTAATCGTAAAGTTTCCGCTTATATTGGCGAGTTGGGTGATTGTAGTTGCAAAATAACACCTATCGCCATCATTGATATTCGCGTCGTCAGCCTTGTTTATGTTTTCTGCTTTTACACTCGTAATAGCAACCCCTGGGCACAAATTAGCATCATTTTTGTAACCACAGCTATTGCCACCACTGGATTGCTCGCTAGAGCTGCTGCTGGGTGGTGGAGGAGGTGGTGGTGCCACGCTACTGCTGCTTGCAATGCTGCTACTGCTCGGAGGTGGTGGTGGTGGTGCCACGCTGGAACTGCTAGGTGCAATGGAACTGCTGCTTGTTGCAACGCTGCTGCTGCTAGGCATAACGCTCGAACTGCTTAGGCTCACGCTGCTGCTGCTAGGTTCAACAGAACTGCTACTCGGTTCAACTGAGCTGCTGCTTTCAACGCTGCCGCTCGGTTCAACAGAACTGCTGCTCTGAACTGGCCCTGGTTCCGGATCATCTGCGGATGATGAGGAAGTAGGGGGTGGGGGTGGGGGCGGGGGTTCTGGAACGGTGATACCCCCTTCTGGGCAGTTGTTTGTGTCTTTGAAGCAACCAGGTATCTGGTTGTCAACTACATTCTCAACTGCTACCTGTATCTGCCTCCATTCATAGGAATCTTCCAGGTTGAATGGGTTGCCTTCTCCGCAAGCGGACAGCAAGGCAATAGAGGCAGCCGGTGCCAATAATGCGAAATAGAGATGACGGTTTTTCATAAAAACCTCCCTAGAAATTAAGTGACCCTACACTTGTAAATATATACCAATCTGCAAGAAACGTGCCAAAAAAAAGGAAGAAAATTCATCGAAAAAATGTTGAAAAAATATTTTAATTTTTATGAAAAAAAGACTAAAGTTTTTTCAAAAAAGCAACTCAAATTTTTACTCTTTTTTTATTTTTTTTGTGTTTCTCATGGCGCAAAAATCCGGCCCGCACATGGAGCAGAATTTGGAGTCGCCTTTTTGCAAAGAGAGAGATTCTTTGTGAAATTCACGTGCTGTTTCTGGGTCTAAGGAAAGGGCAAATTGGTCTTCCCAACGGAAGTCAAAACGGGCACGGCTCAAGGCTCTGTCTCTGAGCAGAGCTTGCTCGTTGCCTTTGGCTATGTCTGCGGCGTGAGCGGCCAACTTGTATGTGACAACACCCGTGCGAACATCCTGCTTATTGGGCAAACCCAAGTGTTCTTTTGGGGTAACATAACAGAGCATGGCAGTCCCAAGCATCCCTATAACAGCAGCACCTATGCTGCTGGTTATGTGGTCGTAGCCGGGGGCAATGTCGGTCACCAAAGGGCCAAGCGTATAGAAGGGTGCGCCGTGGCAATATTTTAGCTGCAAATCCATGTTCTCTTTTATCTTGTTTAAAGGCACGTGCCCGGGCCCCTCTATCAGCACCTGAACACCCAAATCCCAAGCTACTTTTGTGAGCTCGCCCAAGGTTTTGAGTTCGGCAAATTGTGCTTCGTCATTGGCATCCGCAATGCTACCGGGGCGTAGCCCATCACCAAGCGAAATTGCTATATCGTATCCCCTTAAAATCTCGCAAATTTCCTTAAAATGCGTGAATAGAAAATTCTCCTGCTCATGGGCTTGCATCCAACAGGCCATAAGCGAACCCCCACGCGAAACTATGCCGGTGGTGCGTTTTAACGCAAGGGGGATGTAATCTTTTAAAAGCCCTGCGTGTATGGTGAAATAATCCACCCCCTGCTCCGCTTGCTCAATTAAAACATCCCTATAAATTTCCCAACTCAGCGAGTTTGGATTGCCTCCCGCTTTTTCCAACGCCTGGTAAATGGGAACGGTGCCAATGGGAACAGGGCTATTCCTTATTATGGCTTCACGGGTTTGGTGTATGTCTTTGCCCGTGCTCAAATCCATAACCGTATCTGCACCCCATTTTATAGCCCAAAGCATTTTTTGAGTCTCTTCTTCTATGCTACTGCCTAAAGCGGAATTCCCTATGTTGGCATTTATTTTCACCAAAAACTTAGAGCCTATTATCATTGGCTCACATTCGGGGTGCTTTCTGTTTACGGGCAATACTGCCCTGCCCTCTGCCAGCTCTTTTAGCACTATTTGCGGTTCAACGCCTTCCCTGATAGCCACGTATTCCATTTCCGGCGTTATTATGCCTTTTATGGCAGCTTGGCGTTGGGTTTGGAATGGAGTATTATTGGTTGCAAGGCCGGAAATATGGCGGGGAGCCGTGTCAGTGCCGTATAGCGTTATTCTGGGGATTTCCTCGTCGTCCAAAAAAATTTCACGCATTCTAACTTGAATTTCAGGGTGGATTTTTCCCCGAATGAATACGGTGCCTGCATCCACCTATTAGCCCCCTTGAGCCGCCGCAACAACCAAAATTTTATCGCCGTCGTGCAACGCAAAAGAAACCCACTGCGAATCTGGCACAATGTTATCGTTCACAGCTACGGCAATGCCTTGAATGCCGTTGGCATTGCCGAGTTCAACGTCTGCCCACTCACCTAGAGTTGCATAATTCGCTTCCACATCTTCGCCGTTTATCGAAAGTTTCAATTGAAATCCCCCTAATTTTTAGGTCCTCTGCAATTTTAAAACCCTGGTGTCTGCCATAAAATCGTGCAAAGCCCGTTTTTCAATGTCAAACGCGGCAATCAAGCAGCCCGCACCAAAGAAAGAGCTGGAAAAAAATGCGATGAAAGCCCTCAAAAAAGCGCAGCTCCATGTCATGGGCTTCCCGCTATGGCGCACAACAGCTAAGCCAAACACAATTTTCCCAAGAGTTCCAGAGAAGTTCTTCACAAAAAAAGAGTTGTAAAAGAATATCAGGCAAAAAGCAAAAAGCATGGTAGGCATAAGTTCTGCAACAGTTGTCTGCGGGGTCACTTCCGAGATAATGCCAAAACTCGCATGGATTGGGGTTAGCAGAACAAAGATGAGCTGCAAAATAACTGCATCTATCGAAAAAGCGCACAGCCTTATCAAAAATCCCGCATATTCGGTTTTGCTGGCATCGATATTGGGCAAAATCTCCTCTTCTACAACCTGCTTTACCGTTTCTGTCTGGAACTGCGTTTTTAGCTCCGGCTCCGCTATGCCCCAAGGACGCCAGCCGTCAAAGCCATCTCTCCATACAAGGGTTTCTGGTACAAAAGCACCTTGTTCAGCAAATAAAAGCATCTGCCTTGGAGACCAAGGCCCGTTTCTCCTTTTACCCTCTGGCTTAGAGGAGTCTATATAATACCAGTCCATAACTAAAATATAGAAATTGCCTGCCGGTAGTCGTGGTTGGAAAGGGCGTTTAGCAGCTTGGCGGTTTCTAAGCCGTCTTTTCCCAAAATAAATTCAAGGGTTCTCAGTTTTGCATAACCAAACATCTCTCCAAAAAATCTCTCAAAGGGGTCTTTGGGTTTGGGAAATTCCTCTGTATAATAATCACCTAGGTTTGCAAGGGTTGCTGCTATTTCCAAGGCTGTTTCAAAACCACCCAGCGTATCTGCAAGCCCTATCTCAACCGCTTTAGCTCCAGCCCAAACCCTGCCCCGTCCTATGGAATCCAAAGCCTGCACGCTCTTGCCCCTGCCCTCTGCGCAGCGGGATAAAAATATGCTATAGCCGCGCTCAACAAAAGCCTGCAACATCGCGTGTTCGCTCTCGCTTAAAGGGCGCGCAGGCAAAACCCCCGCTTCCAAGAACGGAATGCTCAAAACCTGCTCGCCAAATAAGGTGTTTTTATTTGTGCCTATTCCGTCATAAGCGGCTCCAACATCGCTGGCGAGTTTTTCACCGCTTGGGAAAATCCCAAAAATCCCTATAGAACCTGTTAGCGTGGTTGGGGAACTCACTATTTTGTTTGCACCGCAAGCTATGTAATATCCACCGCTCGCCGCGTGGGAGCCAAGAGAAGCCACAACGGGTTTCACTTTTGAGAGTTCACGGATACTGTGCCAAATCTGGTCTGAGGCATAGGCGGAACCGCCACCGGAATTCACCCTAAAAACAACGGCTTTAACGGAGCTATCTTCCTGCAATTTTTTCAGCTCTTTTAAATATGTTTTAGCGGCTATAACAGAACCGGAATATAAATCCGCTTCTTCATCGCCAACAATGCTGCCTTCTGCATAAAGAACAGCTATTTTGCCAGCGTTTTTAGCAACGCTTCTCAGCATATAATCGCTCAGCACATCCGAGACTTTAGCGAATTTAAGCTCTTTTTCCTTTTTAATTCCTGCCATTTCCTTTAAGGAATTTTCAAAATCCACTCTATAGGCAAGCGAGTCTGCCAGTTTGTATTTCACCAAATTTTCCGTGTTGGAAAAGAGCAGGTACTCGTCTGCATAACGTTCAAGCGAATCTATGGGAATATCTCTGCTCTCAGAAATCCCGCTCAGTATTTCTCCCCACAACGCTTTTAAATAAACGCTTCTCTGCTCTCTGTCAAAGTCACTCATGGCAGAACTGATATAAGGTTCAACATAAGATTTATATTCACCCACCTTGAATACCTGCATCTCAATTCCCATCTTTTCAAAAATTCCCTTGTTGTATTGCCTCATGCTCCCAAGCCCTTTAAAATCCAACATCCCAAGCGGGTTAATGATAATTTTATCCGCGACCGATGCTGCGTAATAGCTCCTTTGCGAAACCATTTCCCCATAAGCAATCACGAATTTCCCGCTCTCTTTAAATTTGAGCAGAGCGTTTCTTATCTCTTGCATAGCAGAAATTCCCGCTTGAACAAAGCCTAAATTCAGGTATATGCCTTTGTATTGGGAATTATACTTTGCCTCTTCTATGGCGCTCAAAATATCGTTTAACCCCTGCTGTTTTATCCCGAATTTGAAAAACGCTAGAGAGAGCGGGTCGTAGCTCTCCTTTTCCGAGATTATACCGCTCAGATTTATCCTTAAAATGGGCGAGTCATTTTTTTGGTTTGAATCGGCGAGCAACATCGCAGATATAGAGATGATTGCCATGATGATTACCAAAGCGAAGGCACAGAAAGTGCCGAGCGCCGAGGCGAGAAAATATTTGAGAAAAATCTTCATGAGTTACCTAACTTGCTCTGCGCATCCGCTAAGTGCAAAGCGTCTATAATCCCCTGTAAATCCCCTGCTATTATCTTGTCCAAATTGTAGAGGGTTAAGTTTATGCGGTGGTCTGTAACCCTGTTTTGGGGAAAATTGTAAGTGCGAATTTTGTCGCTGCGGTCTCCGGTGCCAACAAGGCTCTTTCTTTCGGCGGCTTCCTTTCTCTGCTTTTCGGAGATAGCGTGGTCTAAAAGGCGGGAGCGCAATAGTTCCATGGCTTTTGAGCGGTTTTGAATTTGGCTGCGTTCCGTTTGGCAAGCCACAACCACGCCGCTTGGGATATGGGTTATGCGAACCGCTGAATCCGTTTTGTTTATGTACTGGCCGCCCGCACCGCTTGCCCTGTACACATCCACTTTTAAATCTTCGTTGCGAATGTCAACATCAACTTCCTCTGCTTCTGGCATAACCGCTACCGTTGCCGCCGATGTATGCACCCTTCCCTGCGATTCGGTTTCTGGCACACGCTGCACTCTGTGCGCACCGCTCTCAAATTTTAAAACCCCGTAAGCATCGGTTCCGCTCACAAAAAGGCAAATTTCCTTAAAACCGCCAACCGTCCCTTCGCTGATGTCGGTCACCTCTACCTTAAAACCCCTGTTCTCCAAATACGCTCTGTACATCCTGAATAAATCGCCAGCAAAAAGAGATGATTCATCGCCGCCTGTCCCGGCCCTGATTTCCAAAATAGCATTGCGGTTGTCAAAAGGGTCTGGTGGAACCATCAATACCTGCAACTCGCTCTCCATGCTTTCTATGCGCTCTTGCAAAGGGGAAATTTCCGCTTTGGCAGCTTGGGCAAGTTCTTGGTCGCTACCGCTAAGGGCTTCTTTCCATTCCCTTAAATCGCTACAAAGCCGTATGTACTCGGAGCCAACAATATGAGTTTTTTCCAAAGCCTTAAAACTTTTGTGCAATTTTGTGAAAATTTCCGGATTCGCAGCAACGTCGGGTTTTGAAAGCTCTTGTTCAAGTTCTTCATAGCGTTCTAAAAATTTCTGAACTTTTTCTTGCATACATCACAACCGATAATTTTAAAATTTCAACTTCTGATAAACAACCGATTGTTTATTCAGGTAGAGTTTTAGTGTATCCCATGGCAAAAATATCTTTTGCTCGCCTGCGAAGTGAGGCGCTAATTTATAGGTGGGGTAAATAAAGTCCATGCCGAGTTCGCTAATCATGACGTTGATCGGAGTAAAATCGCTCTCTTTTTTGGTATAAGAATAATCGTCTAGCCTTTGCAAATTCTGCATTTTCAAAAATTCCTTGATTATCAATTGGATTACGCTCTTTTCAGAGCCTTTTGTGAAAATACTCTTTAAATCTATTTTTTTACCGTCTGCAAGCGTATAAAGGCCAACCTTGGAGCCGTTTTCGCCGTGGGCAGCACCGGGGGAATACAAATAGTAATAAGTCACAAACTGCACAATGCCGGGCAGGGGAAAAGAGACTTGGTCTTTTAAAATCTCTATATCTTTATTTTGCTCTTTGTAATAGCTTAGGGATACGGCTATATCCTTGGTTGAAAAGGGATGTTTCCCAAATCTTTGAGTCACAAAATTTTTCTGTAGCTCCTGCAAAGCGGCTTGGTCTGGCATAGCCGTGGGGTAAGTGAAAAAGTAGTTCCCCGCTGAGTCCAAAAATGTTGTGCTAAAAGAGATAACACTGGAGGCCTCATTATCGCCCTCTGCAGCCATGGAACAGGCATAAGCGCATAATAATAAGAAAAATATCTTCTTCATGAGGTGGAATATAGAAAATGCTGGGAATTAATTTCTATATTAAATATATGGAGCAAATATTGGCGTATGCTGGTGCAATAGGCGGTTTGGCAGGAATAGCTGCCATACTAACTGTATTTGCTAAAATTTTTAAAGATAAAAGAGATAACCAGCTAGAGGCACTTACGCAGTCGGTAATGGCGTGGAAGGGATTATGGGAAGCCTCCACCAATGAAATCAGAGAGCTTAAAATGGAAATTAAGGAACTGAGAATAGGTGTTGCTGATAAATTAGCATAAATAATTGTGTTAAAAGGCTCCCCTACTGCTTATAGATTGTGCAACGGAATAGCGGACGGTTTAGATGGCGTTGCTGTTGATAAATATAACGATTGCTATCAAATTCAATTTTTCAACAAAAATTTGCTCGGGCGGGAAGAGGAGTTAATACAATTGTTGAAAGAGCGCTTTTCCCCTAAATTCATCGCAGTAAAATATAGATTTGCAGACCATAGCAGCATTAAAGCGGTGTTTGGGGATAATTCCAAAACCGTTGTTGAGGAATACGGTTGCAAATTTGCCGTTGACCTGCTGGACACCCTGAACCCCGGTCTTTTTTTGGATATGCGCGAGGCGCGGCACTGTTTTGCGCAGCTGTGCAAAGAAAAAGAAATGCTGAACCTATTTGCCTATACATGCTCCTTCAGCGTTCACGCTCGGAAAAACGGTGCGGTGAAGGCCGTGAATGTGGATATAAGCAAAAAAAATCTGAGCAAAGGCAAGGAGAATTATCTCTTAAACGAAATGGAGATTAAACAGGGGGAATTTTTTTGCGGCAGCTCCGAAGAATATATTGATTGGTGCATAAAAAAAGGGAAGAAATTCGGAGCCATTGCAATTGACCCGCCCAGCTTTGCGAAGAATGGAAAATACCATTTCTCGGTGGAAAAGGATTTGGAAAACTTAGCTGAAAAAGCGGTGAGTATTTTAGAAGATGACGGAGTTATATTGCTCTCTACCAATTACAGCGAATGGAACGGCGAAACTTTGCTCAAAACAGCGAAGAACGCATTTGCCAAAAACGGCAGAAAATTCAAGCTGCTGCAAGAAGGAACGCAGGGCGAGGATTTCCCCGGTACGGGCAAAAGCAAAGAGAGTTCAATGGTGTTTTTAATAGCTAGAGTTTAATAGCTAAATAACTTTAAGCCTTTTCTCGGTTCGAGGATGGAGCGAGAGTAAATTTGCTAAAAAGCCAATTTTGCCCTCTCTCATCTGCAAAAATTTCAGGCTCTCCAAGGCGGATTTTCTTCCGCATTTTTCGGCGGCAAGGCGGTCTGCTTCAAACTCCTGAAAATGGCAGAAAATGCGGTATAGATACAATAAGAGCAATAAAAGCAAACATATAAAGGATAACAGTATTCCCCTTTTTAGAGCATGGTGTTTTTCAACATGGGCTTGTTCGTGAAAAAACTCGTGACTCATCATAGCTTTCCTTCCAGCATGGCTTGAATGTCGTTTTCCTCTATTTTTGCACCACTTTCAATTAGCTGCATCGCGTGTTTTAAAACCGAGTCCAACGCACTCCGCTCCTCAATCTCCTGAACGCTGGAACGCCCGCGAAGATAATCCGTTAAACCGCCCAAAACTTCTGGGTCTGGCGAATAGTATATCTTTTCTTTGGCAAGCTCCTCTTTATATTCATCGTTTTGTTTTTTTCTGTAAAGCCATAAAAGACCATTTACCTCGCTTTGCCTAAAAACTATGCTATCTATCTTTGTGAGTTCCAGCATAGCTATAAATGTAACCGCAGTCATTATAGGCACCTTTTCTTTGCCGAGTAAATCATCGAACATGGCTCTGCCGCGTTGCTCAAGATAACCGTTTATATGCTGTTCCCTATCTTCGATGGTCACATTGTCAACTTCCACTGTATGCACGCTGTTGTAGGAATGGGCTTGCAATGTTTTGTGAAAGGCCTTGAGCAACTGCCATATATTAGCATCCGCAAGCTGAGAATCCCTAGATATTTTTTCCATGCGCCCGCGCCCGTAAGTGCCAAAATTCTTATCCTCCAATTCCTGCAAGCCAAGCGCAACCCGTTTAAATTTTTGATATTCCTGCATTTGCCTTATAAGCGTTTCGCGTTCTATTTCAAAATCCAGCATATTTTCATCGCTCTGTTCATCTTTAGGCAAAAGCTCTCTAGCTTTCAACACCATCAAGCGGCTCGCAAGGTCTAAAAAATCCCCCGCATAAGATAAATCGATGTTTTCCGGGTCGCTTATATGCTCCAAATACTGGTCTGCAATTTTGGCTATGGAAATTTTTTCAAAGGAAATTTCCTCTTTTTTCATCAAGAGATACAACAAATCCAAAGGCCCTGTGTAAACGTCGCCTAATTCCAACTCGTAAAAATCATTTGCCATAATAAATTGCCCAGCCCTGAGTGTTTTCCAAAGAATTTAGCCACGGATATATCTGCTCTTCCCCTTTTGCCATTGCGGAAATTCTATCTGTAAACGAGTAGCCCCAGTTATTTATATGCACTATCTCAACCTTTGCGCTTTTCCTTAAACCTGCATCTTTTTTTGCGAGTTCAACAGCGTACTCAAAACCGCCTATTTCGTCTATCAAACCGTTTTTAACCGCGTCAATCCCCACATATACCTTTCCGTTCCCAAGTGAATCCACACGTTCTTCGCTCATGTTTCTACCCTCAGAAACAACGCTCACAAAGCGCGAATAAAATTCATCCATATACTCTTGCAGGGCAATGCTATCGTTCTTGGAAAGCCCGCTGAATACGCTCTGTGCATTTGCGCTTTCGTGGGTTTTTACAACCTCATTTTTCATCCTGAATTTTGCGAGAAGCCCGCTCATATTCAACTTGCCGCCGTAAATCCCAATGCTCCCCACAACGCTGCCTGCTTCTGCCACAATCTTATCCGCAGCACACGCCGTATAATAGGCACCGCTTGCTGCCATATCGCCAACGCTCGCTATAATTGGCATTCCATTTTCCCTGAGCGTTTTAAGCGAATGCCAAAGCTCATCAGAAGCAACCGCCGAACCTCCGGGCGAATTTATGCGTAAAATCAGAGCATCGTATTCATCGGAATAACCTATATCGTTTATGGTTTCTATTAAACTTGCAACTCCCGCAACGCTGTTTCCAAACAAAGGGTCGTTTGAGCCATAGCCCGAAATTATCATCCCGTCAATATTTAGCACCGCTATCTTTGCCACCGGTTGCCATGAATTTGAAATTATTTTTTCACCGCTTAAATACCAACTCTCCATGCTCGCATCTTTGTTCTCCCTGCCTAAAAAAACTTTGGATATATATTTTGCAACATCTTCCATATAGAGCAAGGTATCTGCCAAGCCGTTGTTTTTTGCAGAGCTTGCGGTTGTTCTAGGGTTGTTGGCAATGCTATCTAAGAACTCTGCGGAAAGCCCTCTAGATGCTGCCACCGTATCTCTAACCACGCTCCACCAGCCATTCAAAACCCCCTGCAAATTTTCCCTAGCCTCATTGCTCATGGAATCTAAAACATAAGGTTCCATCGCGGATTTATAACCTCCGTGCCGGAGCATTTCAAATTTTATACCAACCCGGTCCAATAATCCTTTGTAATAAAGAACTTCGCTGGCAAGCCCTTTAAAGTTCACAAATGTGGATGGCTGCAAAATTATTTTATCCGCAGCGGATGCGGCAAATATAATAGAGGGGCGGTAGTCATTTGTATAGGCTGCAACTTTTATACCCCTACTTTTTAAAGAGGCAATTCCCCTGCGAATTTCTTGGGAAATACTAAGCCCGCCTCTGTAATTGGAAAAATCAAAGAGCACAGCTCTGGTACTGGATCTTTCCAAAAGGACAAAAGTGTTTTTTAAAGTTTCCAAATCGTTTCCTTGCTCGCCAAAAACGCTCCATCCATTGCTTTTCTCACTGATGCTTCCCAAATGGACGTGAACTATGCTATATCCCAAAGAACTCTCATTTAATGCGGAATGTCTTATCAAGCTAAATTTTCTGAAATTAAAATTATTTCTCAAATACGCATCGCCTGCATCAATGGCATAAGAAGCATTTAAATGTGAACCGAGAGCAGTGGAAAGAGAGAGCCTTAGTTCACCATTATCGTCCGGTGCCACAAGGGGATATTCCAAACCAAGAGTTAAATCAAAAGCCTCCAGTTCAAGCAATATGTTCTGCCTCACCTGCGAAGAAAAATGTTTGAGTTGCTCATAATTTTTTATGTTTGCATTCCAGCTTGCGGTTATACCGCTCACTGGCCTTATAGAGAAACCTGCGTTCTGCATCCTGTTTTGATAAAAGCCATATTGAAAGGCATGTTCACTCCAAAACCCAATTGAAACAAGGGAAGCCGGGCGTATCAAAAAACCGGGCGAAAACAAAAAAGAAGTTCCGTGTTTTTGCGAAACTCTGGTTGCAGAAAACCTGCTGCCAAAAAAGAAGGAACGGCTTGAATTGGATTCACTGCCCACAAAAGACCACTCGCTTCTATCGTAACCGTTTTTTCCATTTGTCCAATCAAAAGCTGCACCGAAGTTGCTCCCCCAAATACCGAACAGAAAATTATCCATGTTGCCGATGTTTTCCCCTGTTTTTCCGTAGCTAAATATAGCGCCTGAGCTTCCAAAAGCGTTGAGTGCTGCCGGGTTCCCCTGCATTCCTCCATCTTGAGAGAGCGAAGCATAGCGGCTTTCGCCAGCAACTGAGGCAAAAACAGTTGAAGCAAATAGGACTATTAAAAAAAACGGCATATTGGGAAAATAGAAAGTGCACAAACGGAAGAAATTTTTCTACCTTTAGCCAATGATTTTGCCCCTCAAACCGCTTAATGGCGGAGATACGCGCTTGCCCATAAAAGGACGCACGGTAACTTCCGTGTTCAAAGCGACTAAGCAGGGGCCGCATTACCGCCCTGGAAACGTGCGAACCACCATGCTCCTCATCAGGCTATTATATCAGATGATCATCAATTTCCTATCCATACTAAAGTTGCGCAAATTTTATAAAACGAGAAAAAAGAACAGAACAGCAGACGAAGATATTTCCGTAATTTTTTATTCCGATAATTTAGATGAGGTGAATGGCATAGCTAACAGTTTGCGTTCCGTTGTGCCATATCTAAGAGCAAAAGGCAAAAAAGTACAGCTTTGGGGCAGCGCTTTTCACACTCGCACCAACGGAGTTGTAGAAGACAGCTTTGTTGTGCTTTTTCCGCGTGCCGCAAGCATGGAGCAACTCGGCTATGCGGATAGCGAACTAGCATTCCCGCAGCTCGCTCCCGTGCTCAGATTTTTGAAACACTACCCTGCGGATATAATGGAACTGGAAACCCCAAGCCCCGGAGCATGGCTGGTTGGCATTGCCGCCAGAATAGCAGGTTTAAAAGTGATAAGCCATTACCGCACCGATGTTCCCAGTTATACCCGCTTCCTCGTTAAAGAAGCCTGGATGCGCCGTTATGTGCTTAACTATATGCGCATATTTTATCAAAACACAACTCCGGTCATAAGCCCTTGCGAAACTTATCGTGAAATTTTAGAGACGGAGATAAAGGTAAAACCAGAAGGCATAAAAGTTTTGCCGAGGGGCATTCCTTTGGAAAATTTTTCGCCTGATTATAGAAAATTGCCCGAAACACAGCGAAATCGCAAAGTCCGCTTTATCTACGTAGGGCGCATATCCGTGGAAAAAAACATACCTTTCTTGGAAGAACTATGGAAACAATTTTGCGATAAAAATCAAGAGATAGCTGCAAATGCAGAACTGACCATTGTGGGTGGAGGATGGTATTTAGAAACGCTTATAAATAATATGATTGAATATTCAAATGTATATTTTGTAGGAGTTAGAACTGGCAAGGAGCTTGCGGAATTATATGCCAATGCGGATTTCTTTTTATTCCCAAGCGGTTCAGATACCTTTGGCAATGTGGTTGTTGAATCCCTTGCGAGCGGTACGCCGGTATTGGTAACCGACAAAGGAGGGCCTCAAGACGTGATAAAGAGCGCGGAGGAAAAATGCGGCTGGGTTTTGCCTTTTGAAAATTTGAGCGAATGGGAAAATCAATTGAAAAAATGCTGCGAAATATTTAAAACTCCTGAATATGAGGATATGCGCAAACGCTCTGTAAAACACAGCCAAAACTACACCCTAGAAAAAATGACAACTGCTCTCTGGGAATTTTTTAAAAAACTGTAAAATTTTCTAGTTTATTACCGTGCGTTTTACATTTTTTACATTTTATTTAATTCTGATACTATCGACGAACATTTTCGCTCAAACCGATTTAGTCCGGCTGCAAGCGGAAATTAACAGCGCAAAGGCGGATTTGGAAGAAGCGAGGCAAGCGCGTGATATGGTTGTTGCAAAACGCTGGCAAGAAAAGTCAAAGCAAAATGAAGAGAGGGAACGCATAGACCAGCAGCTGGAAAACAAAAAGGAAAAAACAGAAGCGATATTCTCCGAGCGTTCAAGGCTTTTTGAGGAACTGAGAATAGCAAGGGAGGCACTCAGCTATGCAAACGAAGACGCCGAAAAAGCGAGAGCCGCATTTGCCTCCGTGTTCCCAGACCAAGGCAGGGTGCTGGAATTAAAATCGGTAAACAAGGGAGCAGTACCTTTTGCAATCCCGGAGATTTCGCTCCCAAATGACTCTCCACTGCAAGCTGCGGAAATTCTTTTTTCGTTAGCCCAAAAAAACATCGAATACACAGAGGGGATTGAAAAAAAAGATACGAGCATACGTTTGGGCGGAATTAGCTACGCAACACCTCAAGACAGCGGGCAGGAAATGTTGCTTGTACCCATAGACCCGTTTTTAAATTCACATTTATCAACTGAAATCGCAAACCAAAAGGAAAAAAGCATAGCGGAAAAATTCTCCCAATTCATGCAGGATGGTGGAATTTTGATGTACCCCATTTTGGCGATGCTGTTAGTAGCGGTAGGTTTAATAGCGGAGAGATTTTTTGTCCTGTTTAAGAATGGGAAATTCTCGGAAAAAGAGATAGAGAATATTTTAGAATTATATGAAAAAGGCAAGCGAAGAGAACTGGATGAATATGTCAGCAAATTGGAAGGCTCTTTTGGGAAAATTGCAAAGACAATTCTTGACCCTAACTTAAAGACAAGGGAAGATGTGGAAAAGGCGGTAGAGGCAGAATTTGCAAAGATAGTCCCGCACTTGGAGAGCAGGCTCCCTGTAATCTCCATTTTGGGCACCACCGCTCCCCTGCTGGGGCTTTTGGGAACCGTAATGGGCATGATAGAGCTTTTCAATGTGATAACCATGCACGGCACCGCAGACCCTAAGCTACTGGCTGGTGGAATCTCCATAGCCCTTATAACCACCGAAGCAGGGCTTTCCGTTGCTATTCCCGTGCATCTTCTGCACACTTGGATAGCGGGTAGGGTGGAAAAAACCGCTCAAAACATGGATTATGCGGCTATGAAATTGGTCAATGCCAGATTTGGGTAGGCCAAGTTCTGGCAGGACGCTCCCCCCCTCCCTCGAATATAGTAATTATTCATTTTAATGACAAAACCCTTGAAAATTGCCAATAAACGGGGGTTATATTTACTACATTCCTATAGACATGGAAGATATACAGGTTATAGGTGCCTGTGCCAACAACCTAAAAAATGTAAATGCAAGTTTTAGAATGGGGGGCACAACTGTCGTCTGCGGGCCATCTGGTTGCGGCAAATCCAGCCTTGTGCTGGACGTGCTACACGCGGAAAGCCGCCGCCGATATTTGGAAACGCTTGGCAATTCCGCAATAGCCATGTTCGGAGGGCCTAAGCACGTTCCGGTGAAAGCCATTCACAATCTAAGACCGAGCATCGCGCTTGAATGTGGCGATAAAATAGCCACCAAAAAAGCGACCGTTGCGAGCCTTGCAGAAATTGCTCCGATGCTCAGAATTTTGTTTGCGGAATACGCAAACCCCGTTTGCCCCGAATGTGGCGCAGAGATGAAATCCCTAACCCCGCAACGAATGGTGGAAAAACTATCGGCTATAGAAGAGGGGACAAAAATTCAGATACTCTCCCCTGTTCACGCAAATAATAGAACATTGGGAGAGCTGGCGAAAATATATTTAACACAGGGATTTGTGAAAGCCATTGTAGATGGCAAATCCGTATCTCTGGATTTTTTAAGCACAAACATGAAAAGCATAGTTCCGCAGGAATTCTATCTGATAATAGATAGGCTTGTGGCAAAAGAAAATCAACGCACAAGGCTTTCTGAAGCTATAGACACAGCTTTGAAGGTGAGCGAGAATTTAATTTTGGCAGACATGGAAACTCAAAAATTATTCCTCTCGGCTATTCCGCGTTGCGAAGTTCACGGCTGCGAAGCGGAGCATCTGAGCGTGCGGCATTTCTCGCCGTGGAACAACAAAGGGCAATGCCCAAAATGCAAAGGGAACGGCTTAAACTGCCCGGAATGCAACGGCTTTCAGCTCAACAGCCTTGCCTTGAACAGCAAATGGGAAGATTTTTCTTGGCTTTCTCTCCATTCAAAAACGCTGCTGGAATTGAACAAGGAATTACCCGTTTATCTAGAGCGAGTTCCAGAAAGATTAAAAACCACCATCTTGGATATTCCGCTGAGAATTTCATTTTTGTGCGATTTGGGTTTGGGGCACTTGAGCCTTGGGCGTTTAGCAGAAACTCTCAGCAGCGGCGAAGCCCAAAGAGTTAGGCTTGCTGCGCTCTGCACCGGACATTTGAACGGGATTTTGCTCTGCATAGACGAGCCTGCAAGCGGCCTGCACGAAAGGGATGTTGAAAAATTGTGGAATGTATTGGTGAAATTAAAAGAACGGGAAAACACGCTGGTTTTGATAGAGCATCATCCGAGCATAATAAACCGCGCAGACCACGTTATTGAGATGGGGCCTGGTGCCGGAGAAGAAGGCGGGGAAATAATTGAAGGGGGAAGCCTCCCCCTCGCCTGCAATTTGCAATTTCCGGCTACCCCCTCTGCCCAGAATTATATTAAGATAAAGAATGCACAGGTCAACAATTTGAAAAACCTTGATGTCGATATACCAATCGGAGCTATGACAATCATCTGCGGGGTGAGCGGTTCAGGCAAAAGTTCGCTTTTGTGGGGAGTTATAGAACCTCTTGTAAATCGTAAAAAAATCAAAGGAATAGATTCCATTTTAGCAGCGAGAACGGGCAGGGCTTTTGCGCAAAAACGAAGCACCATAGCGACAGCCATCGATGTTATGCAAATTATGAAAAACCTCTTTGCGGGGTTGCCGGAGAGCAAAGTCCGCGGCTACTCAGCGGCAAAATTTGGCACGGACAAACCGGGCGGGCGTTGCGAGAATTGCAAAGGCGATGGCTTTTTATTTGACCCAAGCGGCTACGATGAGAGCGAGTGCCCAATATGCCTTGGCAAAAGGTTTAGAGACGAGGTTTTGGAAATACGTTTTAAACTTATGTCCATAGCGGATGTTTTGGATTTATCAGTTTCCAGAGCGTTGGAAATTTTTACGAATTTTGAAAACATAACATCCAGATTAAAACCCCTTGCAGAAACAGGCCTGCACTATTTGCGGCTTGGGCAGCCAACCACGCATTTGAGCGGCGGAGAGTTGCAGCGTTTAAGGCTTGCGCAGGATTTGGCAAAAGCCAAGTTGCCCCGCACCCTTTATCTATTTGACGAACCTGGGAGAGGTCTTTCCATGAAAGACACTGCCTTGCTACTGCATCTGCTAAAAGGCTTAACTCAAAAAGGGCACACCGTAATTGCCATTGAGCACAACGAACTGTTCAGAAAACACGCTGACCATATTTTGGAACTAGGCCCCGGCGCGGGGGAAGAGGGCGGGAGAATTATTTAAGCCTCAACTTTGAACCTGTCAGAGACTAAGAGAAATATATCAATAAGGTGGGGGTCAAAATGCTTACCCTTGTTCTCTGCAATTATTTTAACCGCTTCTTCGTGAGTTAAAGCCTCTTTATACGGCCGGTGGGAAACAAGCGCATCATATACGTCTGCTATTGCCATAATGCGCCCGAGCAAGGGGATTTCGTGTTCCTTTAATCCATTTGGATAGCCAGAGCCGTCCCATTTTTCATGATGACTTACAGCAAGAATTTTTGCGTATTTCAGAAATTCGTTTTCTTTTGTCATGGTTTCAATTTTTGTTATTATATTTTCTCCATGAGTTGTGTGCATTTTCATTTCATCAAATTCAGAGTTATCTAATTTTCCGGGTTTTTTGAGAATTTTGTCCTCTATGGAAATTTTCCCAATGTCATGTAGCTGACTGGACTGAGTTATCAGGTCTATATCCCAGTTTTTTGTGTTTTCATAGTAGTTGCCGTGTTTTTTAATCTCGTCTAACAATATTTTTATTCCACGTCGTGTTCTATCTATGTGACCACCTGTAGTACCATCACGGCGTTCTACCAATTCCGCCATTGTTTTTATTATAGCTTGTTCAAGGTTTATAGATCTTTCAATAGCATAAGTTTTCTCGGCATATAATCTCCAAAGTATTAAAGACAGCAACACGGCAAAGATAAGCCCCAGTATGGTAAGTATCAGGGAAGTTTTATAAAGATCTTGATAAAATCCGTATTTGGGAGTTACTATCCCTATATACCACCCGTTAAAGATATGTTTAAAAAAAACTATCGAAGAACTGCCATCTGAATTTGTTGTTCTAACAGCAGATACTTCCCTTCCAGAACGCAATGTATTAGCTATATCTTGATATGCGCCACCCAAATTCTGTAATTGGGAACCTACAAACGAACTGTCTGGATGTGTCATGAATGTCAGATTTTGGCTGAGGAGCACACCGTAGCCTCCTGGAGCAAGTGCAATTGAACCTATATAATCCACCAACCAGTCAATGTTAATGTCCACCACAAGAATTCCCACCATATCGCCGTTGCTTATGTCGATATTCCTAACAGCAGACATAATGGTTTTTCCGGTGCGCAAATCTCTATACGGTACGGTATAGGATACAAATTTGCCGCTTCGTATTCCTGTCTGATACCAAGGCATTGTTTGCGGGATATAATCAGCACTGGGTCTAAGACCAATGCCATCATAAAATTCTCCGTTGATATATCCGTATATTCCATTATAACTCATAAGCCCATGGCTTGGTCTGTGCATCCATTGGGTAGTTTGAGTTAGGTAGTCTAAAATCTCCTTGTTGCTGGCGTTATTCTCTATCATGTCTTGTACGGTGTAATAGGAATTGAGGAGTGTGGTTTCCGCTTCGGAAAGCCCGGCCCTCACATTAGATTCAGCAGAATAAAGCAGTTGGTTTGCCTCGCTTAAAAGGCGATTTTGCAATATACGTCCTATAAAAAAATAAGAAGTGATTACCATCAATATAAATGCCACAAATACAAATAATAATTGAAGGTAATTATTACGTATTACTACTCGTGGCAAATTAAATAATTTCATTCAACAACCGTATGATAATACCAAGTGATACCGCTCCGAATCTCATCATCAGTTAAATTTTTTCCTTCACTGCCAATGCTTTTGCCATCGTTGGTTTTCATAACTCCGTTGAACACGTTATAAGCTCCTGATTCTATGCGCTTTCTCTCCTCTTCAAGAATAGAGGAAGTTTTCTCATTAAAGGAAATTTTGGGGTTAAGAGGAACAATATCAACAACGCGGTCTTTTAGTGAGCCGAACCAAGGGGTGGAGGTAAAAGAACCGTCTATAACACTTTGTACAAGGGCGGTATAATACGCACCCCAGTGCCAGATTACCGAAGTGAGAACCGCATCCTCAGCATCAATGCTCATATCGGTATTGTAGCCTATTCCCCATACTCCAGCTTTTTCCGCTTCTATCATAGGAGTTGGCGTATCGCTATGTTGTGCAATAACATCAATACCCTCGGCGATAAGGGTACGAGCAGCAAATGCTTCCCCTATAGGGTCAAACCAGCTATGGGTGACTTTTACATAAATTCGTGCCTTAGGGTTTACTTTTTCCACTCCTATGGCAAAAGCGTTAAG